>NZ_JBEGDD010000002.1:0-346159 GCF_040195595.1 Brevundimonas aurifodinae | reverse complement strand
CATTTTGCCCCCCACCCAACGGCATCCCCCCGGCCGATTTTCGGCGCGGCCGGCCCCTAAAACCGCGACGATGATGTCATTTCTGCCCCCCCGGAGATCACCCGGCGATCATCCATACGCCGCTTACCCGTGTAGACCTTGGGAATGTGGGGCTCGATCACCGCCCACTGCGCGTCCGACAACCAGAAATGATCCGCCATGATCCAAGCCTCCTCAGAAGCGTGGTTCACAACCGACAGATCAACTCAAGATTGGGTACAGGCCCGAGATTCCAGGCCGCGATCTTGAGCGGCCCCCGCACCTGCGGCGGGGCGCCGGCGCCCACGCAGCTGGACAGGAGGAAGGCGGCGGCGAGAGCGGCGGCGACACTGCTCATGACGGTGGTGGTAGTCGAAGAGGGGGCGAGGCAAGCCGGCGAGGTCGCGTGCGGTCCCGGACGGCCGCGGCCGGTCTCCGACGGGTTTGAGGGTGTCCCAGGAACCGGCTGACACGATGTCAACTTCGTGTTACATAAACCGGTCTTACCGCAAAGAGATGGTTACATGCCGACGCCCCACCATGTCTCCCATGCGGTCCGCCGCAGCCTGAAGAAGCTCGGTGCCGACATCAAGGCGGCGCGGTTGCGTCGCGCCCTGCCCGCCAGCGTGGTGGCCGCCCGCGCCTTCACCAGCCGGCCGACCCTGCAGCGCATCGAGGCCGGCGATCCCGGCGTCGGCGTCGGCATCTACGCCGCCGTCCTGCAGGCGCTCGGCCTGCTCGACGGACTGGCCGACCTGGCCGATCCCAGCCGCGACGAAACCGGCCTCGATCTCGCCGCCGGCGCCCTGCCCCGGCGCGCCCGGCTGCCGCGCGTGACCGGCGCCGCGTCATGACCGACGTCGAGGTCCACATCGACCTGGAGGGCCGGACGCTTCGCGTCGGAGCCCTGCGGCGGCGGCCCGGCCGCGGGCAGGAGACGGTCACCTTCGAATATCATCCCGACTGGCTGGCTCACGAGGGCCGCTTCTCGCTGGAGCCGGCGCTGCAGCTGACCCGCGGCGCCTTCGCCCCGGCGAATGGCGCCCCCCTGTTCGGCTCGATCGGCGACTCGGCGCCTGACACCTGGGGCAGGCGGCTGATGCAGCGCGCCGAACGCAAGGCGGCCCAGCGCGAGCATCGGCCGGTGCGCACCTTGCAGGACGTCGATTATCTCCTCGGCGTCTCCGACGTCTCGCGCCTGGGGGCCCTGCGCTTTCGCCTCGACGGCGGCGAGGCCTTTCTCAGCGAACGCGGACAGGGTGTGCCCGGCGCCCTGGAGCTGGGCCGGCTGCTGCAGATCACCGAACGGATCGACCGCGACGAGGAAAGCGAGGAGGATCTGCAGATGATCTTCGCCCCGGGCTCGTCGCTCGGCGGCGCCCGGCCCAAGGCCTCGGTGATCGACCAGCATGGCCGCCTGTCGATCGCCAAATTCCCCAAGGAGACGGACGACTACAGCCTCGAGACCTGGGAGGCGGTGGCGCTCGACCTGGCGGGCCGGGCCGGCGTCCGCAGCGCCGCCCACGACCTGGTCGTCGCCGGCGGCAAGCCGGTGTTGCTGTCGCATCGTTTCGACCGCGAGGGCGGGCGGCGCATTCCCTTCCTCTCGGCCCTGTCCCTGATGGGCCTGCGCGACGGACAGCAGTCCAGCTACCCGGAGCTGATGGACGAACTGGCCCGCGTCGGCGCCGACGTCGACGCCGACGCCGCCGAACTCTACCGGCGCATGGTGTTCAACGTGCTGGTCTCCAACGTCGACGACCACCTGCGCAACCATGGCTTCCTGTGGGCCGGCAAGGCCGGCTGGCGGCTGTCGCCGGTCTATGACGTCAATCCCACGCCGACCGACGTGCGCCAGCGCATCCTCGCCACGGGCATCGATCCGGACCACTACGACTGCGACCTTGGCCTGGCGCTCGAGGTGGCCGGCTACTTCAACCTCTCCGCCTCCGAAGCCCGCGCCATCGTCCGCGCCGTGGCCGAGGTCACCGCCGCCTGGCGCGAGGCCGCCGCCGCCCGCGGGGCAAGGCCGGCGGAGATCCAGCGAATGCAGAGCGCCTTCGATCATGGGGACCTCGCCCGGGCGCTGGCGCTCTGAAACGGCACGGCGTGAGTTCAGGCGCGTAGGTCCTGCGCCCTTGGCAGGCGCCGTCGCCAGTCGTCGGCGTCCTCGCGCAGGATCAGGGTCCGGTCGCGCACCTTGCGGGTCTTCAGCCGGCCGGCCTTGACCTCGTCATGGAAGGGGGTTCGGCTGATGGCGCGAGGTTCGCAGAACCGCCTGACGGACAGGGCGTGGGGTCCATCCCGCGCCTGGCGGCGGACCGCGGCGTCTCCGCCCCCGGATCCGTCTCATCGCCGACCGGTCGCGGGCGATCCGCTAGGTCGGCGTGCGGATCAGGCCAGCCGCTCCAGGCCCACGCGATCACGGGTCTCGGGCGTCACCGCCAGAACGGCCTCGACGCGACGGCCTGCGCGCCCGCGGGCGATGTGGACGATCCGGTCGATCGCCTCGCCGATCATGCGCGGCGACGGACGGGCCGACACCTCCCCGATCAGGTCCTCAAGGCGGCGGGGCACGGCCTCGCCGGCATTGGCGTGGAGGGTCGACAGCCCGCCGGGATGGCCGGTGTTCCAGGCCTTCAGGGTCTCCAGCGCGGCGGCTCCGTCGCGCATCTCCCCGATCACGATGCGGTCGGGGCGCATGCGGAGCGCGTCGCGCACCAGGTCCGCCACCCCGATCGCCGCGGGGGACCGGCGCGTCAGGACCGGGACCGTGTCCCAGGCCGAACACTGCAGTTCCGGGGTGTCCTCGATCAGGAAGACCCGGTCCCCGGCGAAGCCCGGTTCGGCCAGCAGGGCGTTGGCCAGGGTGGTCTTGCCCGATCCCGTCCCGCCCGAGACCAGGATGTTGCGCCGTTCGACGACGGCGTCACGCAGGACCGACGCCTGGTCGGGGGTCATCACCCCGTCGCGGACATAGTCGTCGAGACCCCAGAGGATCGAAGCCCGCTTGCGGATGGAGAAGGTGGCGGCGAAGGCCACCGGCGGCATCAGACCCTGGAACCGCTCGCCCGTGCCGGGCAGGACGCCCGAAAGCCGCGGGTCCTCGCGAACGATCGTCTCGCCCACATGGTCGGCGATCAGCCGGATCACCCGCTCGCGCGCCTCGGGTCCCAGAACCGCGCCGGTGTCTTGGCGCCCCTGGCCCAGGCGATCGACCACCAGCCGGCCGCACGGATTGGCCAGGATCTCGACCACCTCGGGGTCGGCCAGCGCTGACAGAATCACGGGACCCAGGGCGTGGCGCAGGGCCTCGAGACGCCGTTCGACGGCGATCGGGTGGGGCCTCATCCGCCCAGGGTCCGGGGTCCCAGGGCGTCCTGGGCCCGGCTCACGGCCTCGCGCGACCGGCCCGCCACGATCCGCGCGGCCGTGGCGTCCAGCAACCGCTCGATACGGATCTCCACCGAGGCCTTGAGCGTCGGATCGTCGTCGGCGATGACGTCGGGCAGGCGCAGGAAGAAGGCCCGGGCCAGTTCGACCACCAGCTCCTGGACGATCTGCATGTCGCGGCCCATGGCCCGCATATGGTCGCGCAGACCGAGCTCGAGCTTCAGCAGCCGGTCATCGGGGTCGGCCCGGGGCGAGCTCTGCAGACCCCGGGCGATGGCGCGGCCGGCGGCCTGGCTGACCGGTATCCGGCCCGCGCGGGCCTCGCGGGCGAGGGCGGCGGCGATCCTGGCGTCGGTCAGATAGACCTGGACGCGCTGGGCCTTGAGGCTAGTCCTTGGCATGGGGAGCTCCTTGCAGCTGATCGAGGACGGCCTCTTGCGCGGCCATCTCCTCGGTGACCCTCCCGAAGATCTCTGCCACCTTGCGGGCGACCTTCTTCTCGTCCAGGACCGCCGCCACCTCCTTGAACAGGGGCAGGCTGGCCTCGGCGTCCTGTCCAAGGGCCCGCCGCCCGGCCCAGGGATGCGGCCCCGGTCCCGGCGTGTCCGGCCGGGCGGCCTGCTCGGGCGCCGGGACCGCCGCCCGGGTCCGGAACGGCTCGCGCCGGTCGTATTTCAGCTTGTCGGAGAGAAGCGGCCGGCGGCCCGCGGCGAAGACGATCTGGCGATGATCCGGCAGGGACCGCACCTCTCCCGGCTCGAGCAGGGGTCGGTCCACCTCGCTGCGCGAAACCGAGGCCCGACCCGCGCCGAGGCCCGCCGGACCGCTCCGGCTGACCCGCGCCTCCCCGACCGTGCCGGTGAGCTTGGAGACCTTGTCCTGGGTGAGAGGATCGAGGGCGGAGAAGGCAGTGAAGACGTGACAATTGTCGAGCAGGGTATTGTGCGGTCCATAGGTCTCGACGATGTCGTTGAGGGACTGGGCCACCAGCATGGGCTTGATGCCATAGCCGCTCATCAGCCTCAGGGACTTCTCGAAGAAGGCCAGCCTTCCGAGCAGCGGGAACTCGTCCATCACCATCAGCAGCCTGTGCCGCTTGGCCCGGCCGGCGACGTCGCGATCGGCGTGGGCGGTCAGGGCCTGGGCCGCCGCGTAGAAGAACAGCCGCATCAGGGGGCGCAACGCCACGGCGTCGGCCGGGGCGGCCTGGACATAGAGGGAGACAGGTCGGTCGGCGCACATGAGGTCGCCCAGGGCCAAGTCGGAGCCGGACAGCACCCGTTCCAGGTCCTCGCCCGCCAGCCATTTGAGATAGGACCGGGCCGTGCCCTGGACCGAGGTCCGGAACCGGTCGTGCATGGCCGCGTAACCGGTGACGGCCGCCTTGATGAAGGGATGGGTCTCGGGCCGGCCCTGGGCATCGGCCCGATGCAGCGCCTTGCGCATGATGTCGGCGGAGGCGTCGAGGTCGGCCAGCATGGCGCGGACCGCAAGGAGGGTCTTGTCGGCGTCCGGCGCGGTATGGAGGACGTGCAGGATCACGGCCTCGAGGATCTCGGACGCGGCCTTGTCCCAGATCGCCTCGTCGTCGCGGGCCCCGCCGGGGTCGGCGAGGATGGCGACCAGCCGCTGGACCTGGGCCAGTTCGCCGGGTCCGGGTCGGATCTCGGCCAAGGGGTTCCAGCGAGCCGAAGCCGGATCGCGAGGGTCGAGATACAGGGTATGGGAAAAGGTCGAGCGCCATCCGGCGGTTATGGTCCACAATTCGCGTTTGGGATCATGAACCAGGACGCTCCCGCCCCACGACAGCAGGGTCGGCACCACATGACCGCGCCCCTTGCCGCTGCGGGTCCCGCCCGTCACCAGGGTCGGCCGCAGGTCGGCGGTCGCCAGCAGCCTGCCGCGCAGGACCCCGATCACCGCCCCGCCCCGGGCGAACAGGCCCGCCGCCCGGGCCTCCGCCGGCCCGCCCCAGCCCCGGATGCGCCGGAGCCGCCCGTCGCCCTCGATCAGGACACCGGCGCCCAGCCCCAGGACCGCGCCCAGGAGCACCAGCGGCGCCGACCGCGTCATCCCCGGCGCGATCTCGGCCCCGAACCGGGTCCGCCAGTCCAGGAGCGCCCAGGGCGGATAGAGCGCGCCCCCGCGTGCGATCGACATCCGGGGGCCCAGGACGGGAGCATGGCCATAGGTCCAGCCGACCAGCTGGGTCGCGGCCTGGAGCCCGAGAACCAGGCCGAGGCCGAGGCCGATCAGCCGCGGACCCATCTCAGACCGCCGCCGGATCGTCGCGCGCGGTCTCGACCGCCATGATCAGAAGCGGCGCCGCCGCCATCCGGCGCCGGTGATAGGCGGCCAGGGCCGGTCCGAGCCCGCGCCCTGTCGGATCGCGGAACCGCGCGACGAGCGTGTTGGCCTCGGCCTCGTGGTCGGCGAACAGTCGCGTCTCCGCCTCGCCGAACAGGACCAGCTGACTGGCCACCCGGTCATAGGCCTCCATCAGGGCGGCGTTGCCGGTGCTGCGGACGAGCCAGGCCATCAGCTCGGCGGGCTTGGGTCCCGCCTCGACCCGGGGCGCGACGCCGTCACGGACCCGGACCCCGCCGCTCGCGTCCAGGCCCGCGCCCAGGCAGTGGAGCCGGAAGGCCAGGCGATCGCGCAGGGTCTGGGGATCGAGGCGCGGAGCCAGGAAGCCGCCGGTCGGGCCCCGCTCGACCAGGCCGAAGCCGCAGAGCCAGCCGAGGGCCTCGCGCACCGGGGTGGTCGACAGCTTCAGCCGGCGCGCTTCGTCGAGGATGACGATCGAACCGCCCGGAACATGGACGCCGCTCTCGAGCCGGGCGCGGAGACTGGCCAGGGCGAGGGTGAAGGGGTCGTGTCTGCGGTTCACCGCAGCCTCCTTTCAGGCGTCGGTCTTGAACGCGGCGCTCCGGTCTCGCCAAGCGGTTGTGGCGCTTGGCGCGCCCCGGCGACGACAATCGACGGTCGTCCCGCCTGAATCCGTCGGATTAACCGCCGCTCTTGGGCGAGCATTCACAAGTTGTGTCCGACAGCGGACTTCCCGCAATGTAAGAAAGTCGCCCGCCAGCCCGGGTCGCAGAGGAGAGGTTGCACCTGGATGACGGGCGAAAGGCCAGAACCGCGACAGGATCGCGCCCTGCTCTCGCGAGCGCTGAAACGGCTCAGGACCCGGAGTGGTCGTTCCAAGCCGGAGGTGGCGGCCGCCATGAATCTCTCGGTCCGGGCCTATGAACGGTTCGAGGCGGGCGACATCCGCTTCAACCTCGACTATGTGCACCGCTTCGCCCGCGCCACCGACTGCGATCCCAACGCCATCCTTCTGGCCATGGCCATGGGCTCGCCCGAGTTCGCGGTGCGCAGCGCCGACAACCGCTTCGCCACCATTCTGATGATCGCGCTCCGACGGTTCGACGAGACGGTCGGCGACGGCCTGTCGCGGATGGAAGTCCGCACCCTGGTCTCGGCGGTGACGGCCATGTTCGACGGCCTCGCGGCGCGTCCATCGACGCCGGATCCGACCCGGACCTGGCTCGAGCAGGGCCAGGCCGAACTTGAGGCGAAACGTCCGGGTCCGGGCCGGTAGCCGTTGAATATACGCCAGATATAGCTTCCCCTTCTCGCCCGCGCGGCGCTCTCTGGTCCGGCCACCACCGTGGCGATCAACCAAGGAGAGACCGCGATGACCACCCCCCTGATCCGCCTCGTCAGCCTCGGAAGCGCCCGGGCCCTGACCCGCGATCTGATCGGCGGCGCCTATACGGAGCTGAACGTGTTCGACAGCCGCGAACCCGCGGGCGTCTGAGCGCCGGACGGGCGGTCGCGCGCGGCCGCCCGTCAACGCCCTCCCTCTCACCGGCTCTCCTTCGGATCCGCCCGCGGCCCGAAGGACCGGCCCTCGAGGAGCCTGACATGGCCGATCTGACCTGCGCCCCCGGCATCCACATGGCCCGGGTCGGGCCCGACATCGTCCTGCTCGACACGGCCGCGGATCGCTATTCCGCCCTCCCCGATCTCGGCGAAGAGATCGATCCCGCCCCGGACGGCTCGGTCCAGGCCTCGTCCGCGATCGCCGAAGCGCTCATCGCCCTGGGCCTCGCCGTGCCAGGCCGCCCGACCCCGCCGCGACGCGCCGCCCGGCCACCCCGACGCGAGCTCGTCCCCGAACCCTCCCGGGAGCCCACCGCCATCGTCCGCGCCGCGGCCATCCTCGTCGCGTCCGGCCTGCGTTTTCGCCGCTCCACCCTTCCGACCCTCCTCGGCCCGGTGGCGCACGGGATCCCGACGGAGGCGGGCGAGCGGCTCGAACCCCTGGTGGCCGCCGCCCGGGCCGCCTGGCCCTGGATCCCGCTCGAGGGCGAATGCCTCCAGCGCAGCTTTCAGCTGCGAAGCCTGCTGGCTCGTCACGGCTGGCCTGTGGACTGGGTGTTCGGGGTGCGGACCTGGCCGTTCGCCGCCCACTGCTGGATCCAGCTGGAGGACCGGGTGCTCAACGACAGCCTGGACCGCGTGCTGCGCTACACCCCCATTCTCACCGTCTGACCGTGGGCGAGCTTCTCCTCGTCTCCCACCGTCCGGACGACCCCGAGGCGGCCGCGCGGTCCAGGGCCCTGCGCGGCCTGGCCGGCGAGCGGGGCCTCGGGATCGTCCCGCTCGAACCGGCGTCCTGGATGGCCACGGCGGGGCCCCGGCACCCCACCGTCACCCGGGCCGGAGCCTGGACCCTGATCGGCGATGTCCTCGATCGTCGGGCACCCGACCTGTCCGGTGTCGGCCCGCACGATCCGCTGGCGTTCGAAAAGAAGCTCGCGGCCCGGTTCTGGGGCCGCTTCATCGGCGTGCGACTGGGCGGCGCGCGCCCGCCGTTCGCGGTCCTGCGCGACCCCTCGGGCGGCCTGGAATGCGTCGTCTGGCGCCAGGACGGCCTGACCCTGATCGCCTCTTTCGCGCCGGCCTGGCTGGTCGAGCATCTGCGCCCGCCCTGGCGGATCGATCGCGACCGGCTCGCCCGGGCGCTGGTCGATCCCCTCGCGGCGACGGGTCCGCTGATCCTGGACGGGCCGACCGCGCTCGAGCCCGGGACCCTGCTCGGCCTCGACCCTGCCCTCCCTGCAGAGGTCCTGTGGACGCCCGCGACCTTCGCGATGCCGAGCCTGGACGCGCGGCCACCGGTCGAGACCGCCGCCGCCCGGCTGCGCGCGGCGGTCGATGAGGCGGTCGACGGCCTGGCGCGCCGGTCCGAACCCCTGGCCGCCGAGGTCTCGGGCGGCCTGGACTCCTCGGTGGTCGCCTCCAGCCTGGTCCGTGATGGCCAAGACCGCGTCGGGCTCTGGCTCAACGCCTTCGGCTCGGTGCCCGAGGCGGACGAGCGGCGCTGGGCCGAGGTTCTGGCCGCCCATCTGGGCATCGCCGTCGAGGCCGTGCCCCATGCCGACGCGCCCCTGACCGGCGACCTGCTCGAATCCGCCTCCCAGGGCCTCCGCCCGGGTCTCAATGGTCTGGATCACCCCCACGACCTGGACTGGGCGATGCGGATCACCCGGGCCGGGCTCTCGGCCGTCATGACCGGCAAGGGCGGCGATTCCCTGTTCCAGCAGGCCACGCCGGAGGTCTTCGCCGATCGATGGCGCGCCCGGGGCTGGCGGGCCCTGTTCGAGCCCGACACCGTCCGGCTCGCGGCGGCCAACGATCGCTCGGTCTGGTCGCTGCTTCGACAAGCGTGTGTCGCCACGCCCGACGCGGCTCTCTTCCCGCCGCGTCGCGGCCTGGCGGTCCCGCAGGCCGACCCCGTCCCGCCCCACCCCTGGCTCGTCGATCTCGCGCCTTTCGGCCCGGCCAAGCGGCTCCAGATCGCGGGGGTCGCGGACGGGGTCTCGCGCCACGGACCGTCGCTTCTGACCGGCGCTGTGGAGGTCCTGCATCCCTTCTGCGCCCAGCCGGTCGTCGAGGCCTGCCTCGCCCTGGACTGCGGCCTACTGACCCTGGGCGGTCGCGACCGGGGGCTGGTGCGACACGCCTTCTCAGGGCGGCTGCCGGACCCCATCGTCGCGCGGCGTTCGAAGGGCGACATGAGCCGCGTCTACGGCCGTCGGGTCGCCGACAACCTTTCGCTTCTGCGTCCCTGGATCCTCCACGGCCGGCTGGCGGAGATGGGGCTGATCGACCGCGCCTCCGCCGAGACCCTGCTGTCTCGCGAAAGCCTGATGTGGAGGGGTCGGGCCGGAGCCATCCTGGCCACGGCCGCCATCGAGGCCTGGGTCCGGGTTTGGCAACGCCGGCTGGGTGGCCGACGCTGATCGTGCCATGCCCAGCCGACGCTCGCTGTATCGATTCAGGCGTCGGCCGGTCCCAGCCGACGAAGGCGGCCGCGAAGGCCAGGGCCTCGATCCTGTCGCCGTCCAGATCGCGCAAGAAGGCTGAGGGGTCATGGGGATGCTCGTCGGGCCCGGGTTCGGGCGCGCCGTCCGCGGACCTGATCGACCGCAAACGGCGCCCGCGCCCCATCGCCCGGCGTAGCCGATCTCCGCCGGCCTGGCGTCCTCGCGAGACGGACCTGATCCAGCGTCCCACGCCCCGACGCGGGCGTCCGGGTCAGGGCGTCCTCGCCGGCTGGAGGTCTCCCCGGCTCGAGGTTTCGCGCCCCAGGTGACGTCCATTGCAAACCGCGCTTTCCGGCGCGACGCCTCATCCTTGGGTGGGGGCGTGATTTCATGATTGGCCAGAGCATGGCGTCAGGCTCAGGGGCCTGGCCGAACAGACCGGGCCGCCTCACGTCGCTTCTCGACGGGATGGAGCGCGTCGGGAGTTGGCTCAGCCTGATCCTCCTGATGCCGGTGCTGGTGACGATGCTCGCCTTGCTGATGCTTCACCGGGGGCGACCCTGGAACGCGATCCTGGGTCTGCGTCCTGACGCCTGATTCCGCGCCTGGGACCGTCCGTGGGGGCGGGGCTCGGCCGCGCCGGTGCCCAGAACACCGTCCCGCGAGCGCAAGCCGCCCCCCCGGTCTGCGGACGTGGGCCTGGTCCGCTCATACGGCTGGCTGGCCGTCTGACTTTGCGCGGATCAGCCTCTAGGAGCTGTACCCGAGTCATTGGCCGTTCTGAAGCCGACCGCGAGCGGCCCCGCCGTGGTGGCGACGGGGCCTACCGCGCTCCAGCGGTGAGGGGGGTCAGTCGTCTCGACGCGCCGACGCGCTGCCCGAGACGCCAACCGAACCGGAGGCTCCATTGCGACGGGTCGAAGCTGAGCCGTTCACGCCCGCATCGGCGTCCGCGCGGGCCCGGCGACGCGGCGCGGGCTGCTCTGACGAATCCGCTTCGCGCGGCTCCCGAGCGGCCAAGCCGGACGCCGAACCCGAGCCAGAGCCCGAACCCGTGACGTCGAGATCGCGGCCTGACAGGGCACTGCCCAGCATGCCCGCCCCTTCGGCCTGACCTTGGCCTTGACCCTGACGGGCGCCGCCGGCGCTGGAGGCTGCGCCGCCGATCATGCCCGAGGCCTGGCCCTCGGCGCTCCCGGCCAAGACGCCTGCGCGATCACGCGTCGCGCTGGCCACGCCCGAGGCACGGTTGCCCGCGCGTTCGGCCGCCGCTTCAGACCGGGCACGCAGCCGGTCGGCCCGACGCTCGGCGCGAGACAGGGCCCCGCTGGTGGTGCCCGTGGCGCGGTCGCGCAGGCTCGATCCGTCGATCCCGCCGGTCAGGCCGCCGGTCAGCGAGCCGTTACCGCCCAGAGAGCCGCCGAGGCTGCCGGCCTGACCGCCCAAGCTTCCGCCCAGGCCGCCCGTCAGGCCGCCGGAGCCGCCCAGAACCTGCGCCTCGGAGGCTCCCGCGCCGGCGAGAGCCAGGCCGAAAGCGGCGGTCGCCATGATCAGATGCTTCTTCATCGTCAGTCTCCTGATAAACATTACGGGCATGTCGCCCTCGCAGGGTCCAACGACGGGCCGGTCGGGATTCATCCCGGCGGCTGCATTTTTTCTGTCTCAGCGCCTCAAGCGCCCGCGCGCCCCGACGGCGGAGGGGGCGACCCGCGCCGTCGTCCCGACCAGGCCGGCACCGAAAACGGGATCGCGGCCCCGGGCACCGAGGTCCGTCGCCTGACCCGCCAGCGACGCCTGTCCTCGTGTAGACAGCAGTCCCGCCACGATGGGCGCGGCGAAAGAGGTTCCCCGCACTGTGGTCCAGCCGCCGCCGCTGCCCGCCGCGGCCATGTCGGCGCCGGGGGCCGCGAAGTCGACGTGCGCCCCTCGCGCCGCTTCGGGCAGGATCTGGTTGCGCCCGCCGACGCCCGTGACGCCCACGACGCCCGCGTAGGCGGCGGGATATAGCGGCGGCGCGGCGGGTCCGTCGTTGCCGACGGCGGCCACCACGGTCACCCCTTCAGCCTGCGCTCGCGCGACCGCTCGCTCGACCAGGCTGTTGCGCGGGCCAACGAGGCTGACGTTCACGACCGTGGCGCGCTGCTCGACCATCCAGGCCAGGGCCTGGGCCAGTGTCGTCGAGGCTCCGCCCGCCGTCTGACCACCGTAGATGTCGGCGACCAGAAGATCCGCCCCCGGCGCGCCGCCGGAGAAGGCCCCGCTGCGGCCGACCATCAGCGAGGCCACGGCCGATCCATGCGCGCCCGCCCGCGCCGTCCCGGCGAAGCCTCTCTGGGTGATCCGCGACCCCGCCAGCGCCGGATGAGAGGCGTCCACGCCGGTGTCGATCAGGCCCAGCCTGGCCCCGCCGCGCTGCGGCGTGCTGACTGCGGGAGCGAATGTCGGCGAACCCTCGACCGCGCCGGCCGGGGCATGGACATGGTTGAAGGTGACCTCCGCGCCGGGATCCAGCGCCTGCAGCCGCTCCACGGCCCGCGCCAACGACAGACGCCGGGGCGGGGCGAGTACCGTGGTCGTCAGGTCCAGCGCCTCGAGCCGCTCTTCGCGCAGGAAACGGTATCCGCTCTCCACCGCCTCCCGCCGCGCCTCGTCCGACAGGTCGATGGCGACGATCTCTCCGGCCACGACCGGCCAGCCCGAAGGATCGGCCTCCAGCCCGCCTTGCGACCGGCGGATCAGCCCGGTCAGGCGGGACGGGGCCTGCAACGCCTCGTCCACCACGCGCCCCGCCAGACCCTCCAGCCGCCCGACATCCGGCAGGCCGGTCACGCCCGGCAGTCTGGGTGTCGTCAGGGGGCCGATCTGAGCCGCCGTCGGCGTGGTGCCGATGAGCGCCGCCGCCAGAGCCGCCAGTCCCGCCATTCGTCCGTTCACGTCTCTGCTCCGATGCCCGCTTGCAAGAAAAGGCATCCATCCTCGATATGCCAAGGGATGAAACGTCCGGGGCCGGTCGTTTCATCCGAATGGACGAGGAACGCGCTTGGACGAGTTTCAGACGGGGCTTGTGGAGCTTCTTCCGCGCCTGCGCCGATTCGCGAAGGTCCTGCGGCCCGCGGATGCGGACGCGCAGGACCTGGTCCAGCAGACCGTGGAGCGAGCGCTCGCGTCCCGATCCGGCTTCCGCCCAGGCACGCGGCTCGACAGCTGGACCTTCACCCTCATGAGACGCATCGCCATCGACGAAGGCCGAAAGGCCCAGCGCTGGGGCCGCGTCCTGACCTCGGACGAGGAGGGCGCCGCTCGCGCGCCCGATCCCGCCCAAGCGGGGGAAGCGTTGCGCGCCGACGGCCTGGCGGTGCGCGATGCGCTCCAGGCCCTGCCTGACGACCAGAGGCATGCTGTGGCCCTCGTGCTGATCGAAGGCCTGTCCTACGCCGAGGCCGCCCAGGTTCTGGGCGTGCCGTCCGGCACCCTGACCAGTCGGCTCGTGCGGGGCCGGCAAAGCCTGATCGAGACCCTCGCCGCACAGGGAGTGACGGGATGAGCCTGCCCGACGACGAAACCCTGATGCGCTGGAGCGACGGCGAACTGTCCCCCGACGCCGCCGCGCGCCTGGAGGCGGCCGCCCGCGCGGACCCGGTGCTCGCCGCCCGCATGAAGGCGATGAGCCACTCGCGGCAGGCGCTGGCCGAGGCCTTCCCCATCGCCTTCGATCCTCGCGACGCCGATCTCGCCCGCCGGATCGCCGCCGCCGGCTCTGGCGCGCCCAAGCCGCACGCGCTCGCCAGCCTGCGCGCCAGGATCGGAGAGCTTCTGGCCCCGCGCCACGCCGTGCCCTGGGCGGCCTTTGCGGCGGCGGCCTTCGTCGGCGGCCTGCTGCTGGGTCCGCTGGCAAACCGCGACGGGGGTCTGACCCTTCGCCCCGACCGGACAGTGGCGGGCGCGGGGCTCCAGGGCGTGCTGGATCAACGCCTGGCGTCGGAAGGCGCGGACGAGCAGGGACTGTCGGTCGGCCTGACCTTCCAGGATGTCGACGGCCGCTGGTGCCGGACCTTCCAGTCCGAGCGCGACGGCTGGGGCGGTCTCGCCTGCCACGCCGACGGCACCTGGACGGTCACCGCGCTCGCGGCTCTGGAGGTGTCCGACGACGAGGTGCGGAGGGCCTCGTCGGAGACCCCAGCCGCCGTGCTCGCGGCGGTCGACGAAGCGATCGCGGGGACGACGGCCGATGCAGCGGCCGAAGCGAAGGCGAGAGACGCCGGCTGGCGCTAAACCCGGCCGAAGAGAACCGAGACGGCAAAAGGTCGTCTGCTGCATGACCGTGCTTCCATCAGCGTGCGTCTCGCACGGACTGGCGGCGTGGAGGATCCCGTGATGCAAGGGCCGTCCCCCTGCCGAGCGCACTTCGCGAAGGACAAACGCGATGCGGAGCCAGAGCGCGGGTCAGCTCCTTGGGTGCTTCTGAGCCTGAGGCCCTCCTTCAGTCCGGCGCCTTTTGGCCGTGGCAGTCCACGGCAAAGAGGAAGGTCTCGTGGAGATAGGCGCGGATCCGATGGCAGTCTGAATGCCGAGCGAGAAGAACCTGGATAAGGTCGACCAGGTCTGCGGCGCGTTCAACGCCGCCCCGAATTGGCATCGGAGCCCCGTTAGGTCGGGAAGCCGGTTCAGGCACCGCCGGTCTGGGCTTTTGATCGGCCTTGGCGGCAGCCCGCCTAGCGGCGGCTGTCATGGCCGGACCGCGGGTTCTTGGGGCGCCGAGGCGGCGCCCCGCGCTCCCTTGCGCGCCAGGACCCCGAGATCGTTCCGGACAAGCCCGAGCCCGGTCATGAGCGTTAACAGCGTGACGCCAATCGTCAGCCGGACCGTCGATGCGGACCGCTGTTAAATCGATATTCTTTTCTTGCCCCCTACGGACGGAAGCGTGTCGCATTTTGTGGGCTTCGACATGGAGGGGGAGCGCGATGCAGGACGCTTTTCTGTCGGAAGGTTATTTCTCGGCTGTGCTGCGGGCCAGCCAGGATGTTGTGCGGATCGTGAGCCTGGAGGGCCGCGTCGAGTACATGAACGATCGCGGCAAGGCCCTGCTCGAGATCACGGATTTCGAGCGCAACCGGGGCCAGTTGCTCGCAGACCTCTGGCCCGTCGAGTCTCACCGCAAACTCAATATGGCCCTGAAGCGGGCGCGTCGCGGTCAGTCACCCCGGTTCGTGGCCCCCTGCCCCACCGCTCGAGGGCGCGAGCGCTGGTGGTCCCACGTGATCTCGCCGGTCCTGGATGAACAGGGCGATATCGTCCGGCTTCTGGTGACCTCCCGCGACATCACCGGCCAGCGTCGCCGCGAGACCAAGCTCCGGCAGGCGCTGAGCGCCGCCGTGGCGGCCAAGACGGAAAGCGCCGCACATTTCGCCACGCTGCGCGGCGCCCTGGAGGCTCTGCCTGTGGGCGTCGCCCTTTACGATGCCGAGGACCGGCTCCTCCTTTGGAACGACCACTATGTGGCCGCAGGTGGCTCCGAGACCGCGCCCACACTGCTCAAGGTGGGACGCAGCTTCGAGGATCTGCTGCGCCGGTCTGTGGCGAGCGGGGCCCATCCGGATGCGGCGGGGAACGAAGACGACTGGATCAGGACACGACTGGCACAGCGCGCTCAGGCGTGCGGGGCCCACGAGCAGCGCTTGAGGGACGGCCGGTGGTTCCGTGTGGAGGATCGCCGTCTCCCGCACGGGGGATGGGTCGCGATCGCTGTCGACATTACCCAGCACAAGGCCCGGGAAGTCGACCTGTCGGCTCAGGCGCTCGAGCTGGAGCAGGCGCGCTCGTCAGCAGAGGCGGCAAGCCAGGCCAAGAGTGAGTTCCTCGCCAATATGAGCCACGAGATCCGGACGCCTCTGAACGGGGTGGTCGGCATGGCCGATCTGCTCTGCCGGTCCAACCTCCCCGGCCCGGAACGCGAGATTGCGGAGATCATCCGGGACTCAGGCGTGACGCTTGAGCGGCTCTTGTCCGACATCCTCGATATCGCCCGGATCGAGGCCCAGAAGCTCGAGCTCGAGCAGGAGCCTTTTCACCTTGGCGACGCCCTTCGCGCGACCCGAGATCTGCTGCGCCTGAAGGCCGAGGAGAAGGGCATCGGGCTGCGCCTTGACCTGGATCCCGACCTCGACCGCGCTTTCGTCGGCGATGTCGTGCGGGTGCGTCAGATACTGACGAATCTGATCTCCAACGCGGTCAAATTCACCTTGGTCGGCGAGGTGACCCTTTCGGTCTGCCCACGCAAGGGAGACGTCGTCCGGTTTACGGTCACCGACACCGGGATCGGCTTCGATCCGAGCGGTCGGGATGTCTTTGGTCGTTTTCAGCAGGCGGACGGATCGATCACGCGCCGCTTCGGGGGGAGCGGCCTTGGGCTGGCGATCTCGAGGGAGCTGGCCGAGAGACTGGGCGGCAGCCTGACCTGCATGAGCCAACCGGGGATCGGCTCGACCTTCTGGCTGGACCTCCCCCTTCAGCCCTGTGATCCCCAGGTGAAGCCGGAGACGACGGATGATCCGAACCCGATGGACCGTGCCTTGCGGATCCTCGTCGCAGACGATCATCCCACCAACCTCAAGGTCGCCGAACTGATTCTTCGACCCATCGGCGCCGAGGTTATTTCGGCGACCAATGGCGCGGAGGCGCTCCTGTCGTTCCGCACTCAAACGCTCGACCTGATCCTGATGGACATGCAGATGCCGGTGATGGACGGACTTGCGGCCGTCCGTTCGATCCGAGCCTTTGAAATGGCGTCGAACCGCCAGCCGGTTCCGATCCTGATGTTGACGGCAAACGCCCAGCCCGAACACGTGGAGGCCGGACAGATCGCAGGCGCCAACGGACACGTCGCCAAACCGATCACCTCGGAAACCCTGATCCGCGCCATCAGCGAAACCCTGGAGTCCTGCTCACGGGAGCCGGTGCACGCGTCCGGTAGGGTTCGCGTAACCGCGAGCGACTAGGCTGCGGCCATGCAGGGTGGATCGACACAGGGAGACCGACGGGCGTGGGTCCGTCCGCGGATTGCACAGCCCTGCACGGTATGGCTTGAAGCGACGGGCGAGGTGGTCAGCGGTGTCCTGCGCGAGCGGAACAAGGGCGGCGCCCGGGTCAAGCTGAGTACGCGCGCCCTGGTCTTGTCCGGTATGGTTCGCGTGACCACAGGAGCAGAACAGGAACCCTACCGGGTGGTGTGGCAGGAGGGAGCGGTGGTCGGGCTCAAAACCCTCCGCCCGTCGTGAATCGCGCGGACCTACAGCGGCACATTATGGGTGAGGGTCAAAAGAGCCCCGTGAGGGTCAAAAGAGCCCCAACGAGGGTAACGCCGTAGTCGTCCGATCTCAGCCAGCTACGCAGCTGGGCGTCGGCACGCGCCGCGTCCGCCCGCGCCATGGACCAGCTCGGAAACAGTCGCCCCGTGACGGCCCAGCGCCCCAAGATGTGAACGTCCGTATGGCGAGGGTCTTGGGCGATCGTCGCCAGCAGAGGGTCCAGTCGTTCGGAACTCCCCTCGAGAACCTGCACGAAACGGCCGTCGCACAGCGTGACCGCCCCCGTGATGCCGCATCGTTCGTTGTTGCGCTCGGACACCGCGACAATTCTGTCGAATTCCGTGGCGCAGTCCTCGCTCACGGCAGTACTGCGATAAATCAGGCGTTCGAGAGACATGGACGATCCGAAGCTCTATGACATGTTCGAGGATGCTCGCGCGAACCCGATCGTCTGGCCTTGCGCCACCCTCCGGCAAGCTAAGCCATTTCCTCCGTATGGACATCTGTTTTTCGTAGTTCGGTCACGCAGGCGCGGGCATCACCCGGATTGCGGACGCAGCCCGGCTGGCCCCCGTGATGGCTCCTCTTTCGTGCTGCCGGCGACGCGGGTTCATGGGCAGACCAAGGTCGGCTTGGACCGCAGACTCGCCCGCCCCTGGGGACGGTTAGGCGTTCATGCCTCGACCAGGGTTTCCTTCGCCGTCCCGCGAAGCAGCCCCGGGTGGACCGACCTGTCCCGTCCCGGGGTCGTCGCCCTCGGTTGGCTGACCATGTCGTGGCAGACAGGGGGCAGCGAAGACACGCCGTCGACCACGTCGGCCACCATGGCCTGACGGATCATGGAGGGAGGCTTCGCGGGTTGGAGTCGTTCTCAGGTGTCCGGCCGAGAGCGAAATCACCGACGGCACGGAAGTAGCCGGGGGCGTAGCCCGTCCAGCGGCGCGACCCGTCGCTCGCCGTGTCGAACACCCTCATGCCGTGATCCGCCCCCGCAAACTCGGCCAGCTGGATGGGCCGCTCCTCGGCGATCAGGGCGGCCAGCCTGCTCCGGGTCTGCTGGGGCGGGGCCTCTCGATCCTCGCTGGCGAGTATCCAGAGAACGGGGATGTTCAGCCCGCGAAGGACCGGCTCGCCCTGATGGCGCCAGCTCGTCCCTTGCGAGCGCAGAGGCCCAAAGAGGCGCAGAAGGAGCGGCGGGTAGCGCAGGATTTCTCCGGTGAACTCACCCTTGATCGCCCCATACCATGGAGCCTCACGATGCTCGCGACGGAGCACCTCCAGTTCACGGAAACCTTCGCGAAAGCCCGAGGCCATCACGGTTCCGGCGGCGTCTGCCAATGCGCCAGCCGCCGCCTGCTCCCCCGAACCGAACCCGGCTTCGGCAACGTCCAGGATCGTTTGCGACCGGTTCTCCTCCAGCGGGCTTTCAAGGAGGCCGTAGCTGACGATGAGGAAGTCTGCCGACGCGCCAGTGGCGGCCAGGGGCGCGACCCAGCCTCCCTGACTGGCCCCGTGCAGGCCGAGCCGTCCCAAACGGGGTCCGGCCAGCCGTCGCGCTTCGCGGGCCGCGGCGACGGCGTCTGCGGCGAGCACTTCGAAATCCTGGGTGTAGCGACCATCCGAGCCGCCCGTGCCCCGTTTGTCGTAGACGAACACGCCGATCCCCTGCAGCGGCAAAAGTTGCTGGAAGGGGTCGAAGACAAGGGCGGAGGTCCGCTCCGAGCCATGCACCTGCACAATGACAGGGACGGTGTCTGGCCCCGCAGGCAGTGTGAGTCGGCCCGCCAGCCTCACGCCGCCGGACCCGGCAAACACCGTATCGACCACGACCGTGGGGACGGCTGTGGCCGCCAGACCCTCGAACCTTTCCAATCCGCCCGGGCAGGAGAAGGCGACGGGGGCCCGGCCGTCATCGATCTCGCCTCCGTGGGACGCGTGCCAGACCCCGTCCGCGTTAAGGCGGAGACGGCCGGTCTCGCCCTCCAGGGTACGCCAGCGCAGCCCGGCCTCGACGGGTGACGCCGTTACGCCGCGCCCGTCACTCAGCCGCCAGGCACCGCTGCAGGCCTGCACCTCAGCCGCAGGAACGGACGGCCCAGCGCCTGTAGCGCAGGCGTTGAGCGTCGTCACAAGCAGCAGCGAAGCCAAAGCCGTCCTGAGCCTCATCTTCAACCTTTGCACCTGCACTCGAAAATCGGTCAAACCGGGAACGGCAGGCCGCCGGTCTAGGGGGTGACTGACGTTCGGCACAATATGGCGTCGGCAAACGCCAAGACGCGCGTCGGATCTGGCAACCTGATGGGAGGCGTTAACCTCTGAATGCGGCTCCCGCGATCCGGCAGGTCTCGAGTGCCGGCGCGTGCAGCGTTTTCCGAGGAGACCCGGACCGACCCGATCATGACTGCAACTCCGAACGCGCCCTGCTGGTGCAACCGATGCGAGGATCCTGGGACATCCGCCCGGTCAGGCTAGGCCCGCAGCCATGCGCACGAACGAGTAACAGATTTGAGCTAGGGTGCGAGTGACTCCATTTTTGAGAGGTGAATCCAATGCGGTTGGAACGTCTCGCCTATGTCAGCCGATCCACCGACCCGGAGGACCAGCTCCTCGCGTTTTCAGACATCCTCGCCCAATCCGTGAGGAACAATCGAGCAGTGGAAGTTACCGGGGCCCTGTCATTCACGCCCGGTCGATATGCGCAAATCCTAGAGGGCGAGGGTCACGCCCTAGACACCCTCCTTCGGAGGATCTCAGTCGATCCCCGTCATTGCGACATGCGGGTCCTGGACCGCGGTCCGATCGAAGAGCGGCTCTTTCCGGACTGGTCCATGATCGTACCCGAGTTTTCACCCGAGGGACGGACCCGCCTCGAGGACATGGTGGCGCACGACGAGGTGTCCACGGCCCAGCTTGTCGACCTGTTCCTAGAGATGCTCCAGCCGCGCAGGGGCAAGCGGGATCCCCTGGCCGGCTCCGGCCTCGCCTGACAACTGGGCGTTAAAGTTCACCCCGCCTGCGGCAAAGCGTTTGATCGCCCGGGGGAAAGGCCGGCAGTGGTGTCCGGACCACCATGAGCCCGGCAGGTCTGGGTGACTTTCCTTGGGCGGGGGAGCTCCTCACGGGTTTCAGGCTCTCGCCGAGAGGTCGTCCGACGTCGAGCAAGGCTAGCGAACGTCGGCGGGCCGCCGTCCAGAGGCGTCCGACCATGGCGGGTTCCGGCCTTCGCTGCGCGTGCACGACGAACGGACGGTCACCGTCGGACACAAGGAGAACCGTCGCGTCCCAGCCGCCCGGCCTCAGGCCGTCCTGGCCGACACGGCGTGGTCCGTAGCCAGACTGGCATGGGTGTACCCCATCGTTTTGAGGGCGGCCTCGTCGCCCTTCAGGGCGTCCAACGCGATCAGGGCGCGAAACGCGGTCCTGAGCCGATCCAAAGACTGCGCCGGAGGTTTGAAGGTCGGCGCACCGGCGCCCTGCTGCCGCGCCAGCGGCACCGTCAGGCCCGTCAGACCGACGGCGGTGAAGGGCGAGAGGCTGCCCCGTCCCTCGGGGAGGCGCGCGACGACGCCCCGGACCATGGTGCGCGAGAGCGAGACCGCTTCCGCGATCCGACTGGGCGGCGTGCCGCTGTCCATGTCGAGGATTTCGAACAAGGCCCCGGTCTTCAAGGCCGGCTGACCGCCGCCCTGCTGGATCAGCGCCGCACGGCCACGGCGGTTCAGAAGGGTTCGATAGGATACAGGAATGATCAAGGCGATATAGCCGGCGTCCTGATCGCCCATTGTGAACAAGGAGGCGTAGTCCAGCGTCGCCTCGTCGATGCGGATGAGATCGCCATCCGTCAGGGCGTCGAGAGCGGCGGGACCGAGCACGGCCTCGCCCTCCAGATCCACGACCTGGCGAGGGAGGTGAAGGGCGGTCATCACCCCGTGCTGCAGGCTCGTGACCGGGCGGGGCGAGAAATCGACCCTAAGATCACGGCCGGACAAAGATCTGAACAGAAGCGGGTTCTTTTCGCGCTCGGCGCTGGCGGTGGGGCTGATCTGGGCCTTCTGCTGCGGGACATCCTCCAGCCTTGGGATGCGCTCGATATCGACCGGGCTGGTCGTCAGCTCTGCACCGTCGATGCGATCGACCCGGCGGATGATGATGTGAGCGCGGTCGAGGCGGCCGATGAAGTGCAGCAGGATCTCTTCAAGGGTTCGCATGGCGACGGCCTGGGCAGCGGCGGCATAGTCAGCCACGACCGCGATCAGGTAGGTGGTGTCATCGACCCGAAAGACCATGTCATGGGCTTGAAGCCGTTCGCGCAGCCTCTTGTCGGTGAAGTCCCAGACCAGTTCGCGCTTGCGGGGCCAAAGGTCGCCGGCGCGGTCACGCACGGCGTCCAGCGAGATCAGGTTCACGCAACCGTTGGCCAGAAGCGGTGACCCGCACAAGGCGGTCAGAGCCTCTCGGTCGCTGGCACGCGTGAAAGTCTGGATCATCGCCTCTACCGATTTGGCTCGCCTCTCTCTCTTGCACTGAATCCTTCTCGCAGGGGCCGAAAATCACAGGCGGTGGTTACGACTTCGTTCTGAACAGCTTTGCTGCCGTACTGGAGCCAGCATCCCGCTGCCCGTCCAGCGTCTGTTTCGGCATCGTCGGCCGCGATCACCCGGTTGAACCCTTCCGTCGCTGGAGGTGCGCCTTGGGGAGGCCTCAAGCGAGGCGGGGAACGAGGCAGGGTGGAACAGTCCTCGGTTTGCCGCCGGGCCAGCGTTTCCGGTCGGCGGCGGGAGCATAGGTAAAGTCGGCTCGGGAGAAGGTACCGTCCGTCCGGCCAGACTTGTCGATGATCGGGATGTGGGGTGCGATCTCTTGGTCGTTGACCCGCCATTCCAGCATCTCGGCTGATCCATAGGCGGTGTCGGCGGCGAGGCGATCGGGGTGGAGATCATGCCGATCCCGGACCCGCTCTATCATGGTGCGAGCCGCCGTCAGTTCCGCGGGGCACAGGCGGTGGAGGCCTCAACGTCGATGATGACCGCGTGGTCCAGGTCGATCAGGTGGTTGGTGGCGTAGTCGAGGAAGGCCGGCCCCTTGTTCGCGCCGGTCCAGCGCGCGGCCGGGTCCACCGGCGAGATGAACTTGGGCGTGACCGGCGTGGCCGTGCCGAAGGCCGCATCGTCCCGCGCCGCCAGATACTCGTCGATCACACGGCTCGACGCCTCTGGCGGCAGGCCCGGATCGCCCGGCAACCCGCCGAAAACGCGACATTCAGCAGGCCGATTAAAGTCCGATCTTCAACGGAACGGCCAGATGCGCTTCCCACCGTCAGACGACGTTGGACGCGGCAGCTTTTCGGCGAAGCTGTGCAGGTCTGCTTTCGAGTGAGAACCCAGCCGCCGCTCGCGACCCAGGGCAGTCATTCGCCTTGTCCGGCCTTAAGGACCGGGCGGGTCATCCAGTCTCTGACGCTCTGGTCGGTTAAAAGCGGCCGGTAGCTCCGCCTCCGGGAGCGACCCGTGACGTGCCACGCCCATTTTGAATGTGTTCACGGGCATACCGACGAACCATCCTTCCAACCGCCCCGTATGGGGTTGAAACCGTTCTAACCCGCCTTCACCAGCACGCCGTCGATCGGCTGGACGACGCCGTTGGTGGCCAGAATCTCGTCCCGGCTCAGCCGGGCGGCGGCACCATCCTCGGCGGTCACAATCACCGCCTCTCCGTCACGGCTGAAGGTCAAAAGGCCGTCGGCCATGGTGCGAATCTGCACGCTGCCTCCGCCGCCCCGGTCGATCGCGGCCAGGATGTCGGCGCGGGTCAGGGCCCCCGGGACGATATGAGCCCGCAACAAGGCGGCGCTCTGGGCCTTCATCGCCTCGTCCGACAGGTCTGTCCCCGCCGCGCCCAGCGCGGCATTCGCCGGCGCGAAGACGGTATAGGGGCCCTTGCCATCCAACACGTCGGACAGGCCCGCGTTCTCGATCACGCCCTCCAGCGTATCAAGGTCGCCCTCGTCACCGATGGCGACCGACAGGGTTTTCGAGGACGGAACCGGCGTCGCACCGTCTCCGCCCTTGTCGGCCTCGCCGCCACACGCCGCGAGGCACAGGATAATAACGGGCGCGAGTGCCCAGGTCTTTGCGTTGCGCATGTGTCGATCCTCAGGTCAGCAGCTGGATGACGGCCTGCACCAGCTGGGTGGTGGGGTCGACCTGATAGACGTAGCCGTCGTTGTAGCGGTACTGGCTCTGCGCGCTGTCAGGGTACTGGTTCCGATAGGCAGAGGGCACGTTATAGACGTCATACCCTGCCGGCAGACGCTGACCGACGTTGAACTGCTGTCCGGTCAGCAGCGCCGCGACTTGACCGATCGACGAGGTCTGCGGATCGACGCGATACAGCACCCCGTCGGCATAGCGATACTGCGTGCCGTCGTTCAGGCCATAGTATTGCGACAGGTATCGGGGCGGCTGCTGATACTGGTACTGCGCCGGCCAGGCGTTGCCCGGCGACAGGATGCCGCCCAGGACGGGTAGATAGCCGAGCAGGCCGCCCTGAGGTGTGGTCCGATAGACGTACCCGTCGCGGTACCGATACTCGCCGTCACCGCCGAGCGTCCGCCACAGATAGTTGTAACGGTTGTACGGATCCTGCGCCCGCTCGATCTGCCGGACCTGACCCGGAGGCAGGCATCCGTTGTCGCGCTTGGCCAGCCCCGGCGGGCAGCCGTTCAACAGCCCGCGACCGGCGTCGCGGCGCAGCACCACCACGCCGTCGTCAAGCCCAACCCGCTGTTCGACCTCGCGGCGGACGTCGCGCTCGATCCGGTCCTGACCCCGCGCCACATCGCGGGCGACATCGGGGATGCGCAGGTCGGCCTGACGCTCTGCCCGGTCGTTCCCGCGCCCGTTGTCGCCGCGACGGTTGTCGTTGCCGCCGCTCCGGTTGACGTTTCCACCCCCGTTTCCGTTGCCGCGGTCCTGCTGAGCGCTTTCGCCCCCGCCGCTGCCCCGGCCGTTGCCATTGCCGTTTCCGTTCTGCGCCATGGCGGCACCCGAGATGGCCAGCGTCAGCGCCAGCGCGCTCGTCAGGGTGATTGATCGTTTCATCGTCAGACTCCTCGTCCAGACGTTGGCAACGTTCGCCAACCTCCGCTGTTCCGCCATGTCTTGGAAAGGCTTGGCGGAGGACCTAAAGCGCAGTGCCGCTTCCCGCCCCAATCTGACCTGGAGTGGGCTGCCAGTAGCGGTCGTTGGAGCTCGGTCTGACATCGGACGCCTACGTTGTCCTGCATTGGCGAGCGCAAGGCGATAGCCTGCCTCACGGCCTAACCAGCTTCCGTCCCTAGGGCGGGCTTTGGCGTGCTGGCGAAGGGGCTCAGACCCAGCCAGGTTTGCATGCTGCCGCAAAGGTCGCGGTCGCCTTCTACTGACAGCCGGCCGTCGGCCAGGGCGGTTTTGACAGTCTCGTGCCCCATCCAGATCGCGGTCATGGTTCGGACGTCGGCGCGAACCTCGACGTCCAGGTCGTGGCCGGGATCCACCGAGCACAGATCGACACCGACGCCCGGCTCCACGATCAACCACCACAGAGCCTGAGCGGCGACGGCGTCGTCATAGCGGAAGCGGATCACGCTCCGGCGCGGCGGCAGTGGGTCGGGATCGAGATTGCGCCGCATGTCCCACATCAACAGCTGCACATCGAGCCGCGACAGCGACAACTCGGCATCGATCCAGCGCTGACCCCAGAAGCCGAACGCTTGGATAAGGGGGATCAGCTCGCGCCCCGCCTCGGTCAGTCGATACTCCGACCCGGCCTGTCCGTTGCCCGAGCCGGACTTGGCCACGACCCCTGCCGCCTCCAGCTCCTTCAGCCGCTGCGACAGCAGCGCCGGCGACATGCGCGGCACCCCGCGACGCAGGGCGTTGAACCGGGTCGATCCCGCCATCAGCTCGCGCAACAGCACAATGGTCCAGCGGGTGCACAGCACCTCGGCCGCCATCGCCACCGGACAGAACTGCTCATAACCACCCTTGCTCACGTCCCCGTCTCCCGCCGTTCGATCGCCAGGATAGGGGAGCTCGCGCCGCGAGTCCGGTCGATTCAGTTCCTGAACTAGCGGACCCCATCCCGCAGGCCGATGGTCGAGGGCGAGAGGGTCGCAATGCGTGAACTGGAAGCGGATTATGTGGTGATCGGGGCGGGCGTCATGGGCCTGGCCTTTGTCGACGCCCTGCTGACCGAGACCGCCGCCAGTGTCGTCCTGCTGGACCGACGAACGGCCGTCGGTGGTCACTGGCGGGAGGCCTATCCCTTCGTTCGGCTGCATAGCCCGTCCAGTCTGTACGGCGTGAACTCGACGCCGCTCGGCGATGACGCACCGTCCGCCGACCCGCTGAATGCCGGACTGATGGGCATGGCCGGGCGCGATGAGGTGGTGCGTTACCTCGACGCGGTCATGCGCGACCGACTGCTGTCCAGCGGCCGCGTCACCTGGCTGCCCGGCCATGACTGGCGCGGCGACGGCCTGGCCGTCGCGATGGAGGACGGGGCTCCCATCCGCCTGACAGCCCGTCGCCGCATCATCGACGCGACCCTGACCGGCACACGGACTCCGATCTCTGATGGACCCGGCTTCGATGTCGAGCCCGGCGTGCGCTGCATCGCCCCTCACGATCTGCCGGATGCCGAGCACTCCGCCGCCCATGTCGTAGTGGGCGCGGGCAAGACCGCGATCGACACCGTCCTGTGGCTCCTTCAGGCCGGCCGCGGCCCAGAAACGATCCGCTGGATCCGCCCGCGCGATCCGTGGCTTTTGAACCGCGCCCTCTTCCAGCCGAGCCGCGATTTTCTCGCCGAGGTCCTGACCGCGTGGGCCGGCGAGATGGAGGCCGCCGCCGCCGCCGTCGACGTAGACGACCTGTTCGTCCGGTGGGAAGCGGTCGGCACGATGCGGCGTCTGGACCCTGCGGTCGCGCCGGGGCTGTTCCACTGCGCCTTCGTCAGCGACGCCGAGCTGGAGCGCCTGCGCTCGGTCGGGGACGTCGTGCGCCGGGGCCGTGTCCAGCGCATCGCCCGCGACCGCATCGTGCTGGACCAGGGCGAGGTTCCGACCGGCCCCGACACACTTCACATCCACTGCACGGCCTCGGGCATTCCACGCGCGCCGACGCGGCCGGTGTTCCAGCCCGGCCGGATCAATCTGCACTACGTCCGCCGCTGCGCGCCGCCGTTCAGCGCGGCTTTGATCGCCCGGGTCGAGGCGACCGGCTCGGACGACGACGACCGCAACGCCCTGTGCCGGCCGGTGGCCATGGTCGATACGCCTCGCGACTGGGTCGCGGCCCATCTGCAGGACGCCCGCGCGCGCCAGGCCTGGACGCGCAGCCCCGAGCTGGACGCCTGGGTCCGCGACAGCCGGCTGGACCGGTTCGCCGCCCTGCTGAAGCAGGCCGCCGCCGCCCCGACCGAGGCCGAGGCCGCCGCCGTCGCGCGATGGCGCGCGGCCCTGGCGCCGGGTCTCGAGGGCCTGTCCCGCCTTCTCGCCGCCTCAGACCTCGCCCCACCCCCAGGAGCCTGACCATGCCCATGCCCATGCCCGCCGCCGCCCTTGTTCCCCTTCTCTCCCTGCTCGCCGCCCCGGTCGCCCAGGCCCAGGACCGCCCGCTGGTCCTCGTTCCCGAAGACCCGGTGATCGCTTGGTCGCCCTGCCCCGCCGTCTTCCCACGGGGTTGCGAGCTCGCCGTGCTGCGCGGCGATCCGGCCCGCCCAGGCGCCGACGTGTTGCTCCGGGTGGCGGCCGGACAGACGCTGCCGAATCACAGCCACACCAGCGCAGAGCGGATGATGCTGGCCGCGGGACGCCTCGCTGTGACCTATCGCGGCGCGGCCGAGGCGACCCTCACGCCCGGAACCTACGCCTATGGCCCGGCCGGCCTCGCCCACCGCGCGACCTGCGTCAGCGCCACACCTTGCGTTCTCTTCATAGCCTTCGACGGCGCTGTCGACGCGACGGCGGTCGAGGGAGGCCTCGACTGACGGGCGCGCGCTCACCCTTTTCCAGACAGAACATGGCGAATTGACATGAACCCGAACCAGGCATTGTGGGAGAAGGGCGATTTCACCCGGATCGCGGCGTCCATGCGCGAGAGCGGAGAGGCCTTGATCGAGGGCCTTGGCGTCACGCCGGGCATGGTCGTGCTCGATCTGGGATGCGGCGACGGCACGACCGCACTTCCCGCTGCACGGCGCGGCGCGATGGTCACTGGCGTGGACATCGCCCAGAACCTGGTCGCCGCTGGCAATCGGCGCGCGGCTGAAGCCGGGCTGTTGAACCTGAGGTTTCAGCAGGGTGACGCCTCGGATCTGTGTGACCTCGGCGACGCGACCTTCGATCTTGTCGTCAGCATCTTCGGCGCGATGTTCGCGCCCCGCCCTTTCGACGTCGCGCGCGAAATGGTCAGGGTGACGCGTCCGGGCGGCCGGATCGTCATGGGCAATTGGATCCCAGACGATCCAACCCTGATCGCCCAGGTGTTGAAGACCAGCGCAGCTTACTCCCCGCCGGCACCCGAGGGCTTCATCAGCCCGGTGACCTGGGGCGTCGAGGCTAAGGTGCGCGACCGTTTCGAGGCTGCCGGCATGCCCAGCGGCGCCATCGTGTGCGAGCGGTCGACCTATGTCTTCCGGATCGCCGGGCCGCCGCGCGACCTGCTCCAGACGTTCAGGGCCTACTACGGACCGACCATGAACGCGTTCGATGCGGCGTCCAGCCAGGGCCGAGCCGAAGCCCTGGATGCCGAACTGCTGTCGGTGTTCGAGACGAACAATCGCGGCGGTGCCGATCGCACGGAAATCCCGGCCACCTTCCTCAAGGTGACCGTGACCAAGCCCTAAATCTTGCTTTCCATCAGTATCACGACAAGGTCGGCGATGCGCCAGAAACGGTCGCTCGCACACCGCCGAAAAGGCGACATTGAGAGGGGCTGGCAAGGTCCCATTCTCATCCACCTTGGGCCACCTCCTGCCCGTCCCCGCCTTGCTTGAACGCGCGATGGTACGAAGGCGGACTGCCAGGCAAGTCTGCCGGATCTAGCGCATCGTCGGGATGACGAAGCTGCTGTCGGCGTGTTCCAGGTCGGAGTCAGGCCAGCGGGCGGTGACGGTCTTGGCCTTGGTCCAGAACTTCACGCCCTCCATGCCGTGCTGGTTGGTGTCGCCGAAGGCCGAGCGCTTCCAACCGCCGAAGGTGTGATAGGCGACCGGCACCGGGATCGGCACATTGATGCCGACCATGCCGACATTGACCCGGGCGGCGAAGTCCCGCGCCGCGCGGCCGTTCTGGGTGAAGATGGCGACGCCGTTGCCGTACTGGTGCTTGGACGGCAGGCTCAGCGCCTCCTCGAAGCTGGCCGCGCGAACGATCTGCAGCACCGGGCCGAAGATCTCCTCCTTGTAGGATTCCATCTCGGGCGTGACGTGGTCGAACAGCGACGGGCCGATGAAATAGCCCTTCTCGTGGCCCTGCAGGCTGAAGCCCCGCCCGTCGACGACCAGTTCGGCGCCGTCCTTGACCCCCTGATCGATCCAGCCCTCGACGCGGGCCTTGTGCTGGGCGGTCACGACCGGGCCGTAGTGGGCCCCGGCATCGGTCGAGACGCCGACCCGCATCGACGGGATCTCCGCCACCATCCGCTCGCGCAGAATGTCAGCTGTTTGCTTTCCGACCGGCACCACGACCGGCAGGGCCATGCAGCGTTCGCCGGCCGAGCCGTAGGCGGCGCCCGACAGGTCCTTGATGACCTGGTCCATGTCGGCGTCGGGCAGGACGATGCCGTGGTTCTTGGCCCCGCCCATGGCCTGGACGCGTTTCCCGTGCGCCGCGCCGGTCTGGTAGACGTAGGAGGCGATGTCCGATGACCCGACGAAGCTGACGGCGTGGATCAGCGGGTGGATCAGGATGGCGTCGACCGCCGCCTTGTCACCGTGGACGACGTTCAGCACGCCCGCGGGAGCGCCCGCCTCCATCATCAGCTCGGCCAGACGCACCGGCACCGACGGATCGCGCTCCGAGGGCTTCAGGATGAAGGTGTTGCCGGTCGCGATGGCCACGCCGAACATCCACATCGGGATCATGGCCGGGAAGTTGAACGGCGTGATGCCCGACACCACGCCCAGCGGCTGGCGCATCGAATAGACGTCGATGCCGGGACCCGCGCCCCAGGTGTATTCGCCCTTCAGAGCATGCGGGATGCCGCAGGCGAACTCGATCACCTCCAGGCCCCGCTGGATGTCCCCCCTGGAGTCCGCGACGACCTTGCCGTGCTCGGCGCTCAGCAGCTCGGCCAGCTCGGTCATGTTGGCCTCGACCAGGCGCTTGAACTCGAACATCACCCGCGCGCGGCGCTGGGGGTTGGTCGAGGACCAGCCCTCGAACGCGTTCTGGGCGGCCTGGACCGCGCGATCCATCTCGGCCTCGGTGGCCAGCTGCACCCGCGCCTGGACCTCGCCGGTGTTCGGGTTGAACACGTCGCCGAAACGCCCCGACGATCCGGTGAAGGACGCGCCGTCGATGAAATGATGAATGTCGCGCATGCGAGCGTCTTCCCTGAAAGCGATCATCAATCGGCTCGTCTGAAAGCCGTTTTCTGAACCTCATCGGGAGCCTAGCGTTCGACCTGATTGCTATCAACACTATCGTTGACGGTTTGCGCTCGCCGTGTCACGATTTTCGATAGGGAGATGGCCATGACCAAGAATGTCGACCTCGATGTCCTGATCGTCGGCGCGGGCTTCGCCGGCCTTCGCGCGCTTCATACCTTTCGCGAACAGGGCTTCCGCGTGCGGGTTCTGGAGGCATCGGACGAAATCGGGGGTGTGTGGAACTACAACCGCTATCCGGGCGCACGCTGCGACGTGGAAAGCTTTGACTACTCGTACCGGTTCTCCGAGGCGCTGGAGCAGGAATGGCGCTGGACGGAACGCTACGCGACCCAGCCCGAGATCCTGACCTACATCAATCACGTCGCCGACCGGTTCGACCTTCGCAAGGACATCGACCTGTCGACCCGCGTCCGCCGGGCGGCCTATGACAAAGTGACGTGCCGCTGGACGATCGAGACGGAGGACGGGAGCAGGTTCACCGCAGCGCGCTTCGTCATCGCGGTCGGACAGTTGTCCGAGCCTAAGGCCACGACCTATCCCGACCAAGAGACTTTCGAGGGCAGGATCATCTACAGCGCGCGCTGGCCCCGCGAGCCCGTCGACTTTTCCGGCAAGCGGGTCGCGATCATTGGAACCGGCTCCTCGGGCGTTCAGATGACGCCGATCATCGCCGCCCAGGCCACGCATCTGACGGTGTTCCAGCGAACAGCCAACTATTCGATCCCGGCGGCAAACGCGCCGGTCACCGAGGAGGAGGACAGGGCGGTCAAGGCGGACTATCGCGCCCGGAGAGAGGCGGCCCGAAACTCGCCCAGTGGTCTCGGCTTCAAGCCGGATCCCAGGTCGGCGGCCGAGGTCGATCCGGACGAACGCGAGGCCGCCTTCGAGGCCGCCTGGAACCGGCTCGGATTCGGCTTTGCGCTGACGTTCAAGGACATCCTGCTGAACCAGGAGGCCAACGACATCGCTTCGGCCTTCGTCCAGCGCAAGATCGCTGAACAGATCGAGGATCCCGGCCTGCGCGACAAACTGGTGCCGCGCGGCTTCGCCTTCGGCACGCGGCGCCCTTCGGTCGATGGCGGCTACTTCAAGACATTCAACCGGCCCAATGTTTCCCTCGTGGATATCAGCGAGACCCCGATCGAGCGCTTCACGACGAACGGCATCCGCACGAGCGATCAGGACCTGCCGTTCGACATCGTGATCTATGCGACGGGGTTCGACGTCTTCACCGGGTCGATCCTCAAGATCGACATTACGGGGCGCGAGGGCCAGACGCTGAAGGCGGCTTGGGCGGGCGGCCCGGCGAGCCATCTGGGAATCGCCGTCGACGGTTTCCCCAACCTGTTCTTTATCGGCGGTCCCGGCAGCCCATCGCTGCTGAGCAATGTGCTTCTGTCGAGCGAGGAGCAGATCGACTGGCTTGCCGAGCTGTTCGACGTCGCCCGCCGAGACGGCATCATGGAAGTCGAGGCGACCCCCGATGCCGTCCGAACCTGGGTCGCCCACGTCAATGAACGCGCCCAGCAAACCCTCTACATGACGACGCCGTCCTATTATGTAGGCGCGGAAATGCCTGGAAAGCCCCGGGTCTTCATGCCCTATTCCGGGGGCGTTCGCGGCTATCGTCGGATCCTCGAAAACACGGCCTCGAACGGCTACGAGGGCTTTGACCTGCGTCGTCACGAGAGCCTCCGTGAAGCCTCCTGAAGACCAGCTGGACCCTGATCTCGCGACCCTGGTGGCTGACCCCCGAATGGCTCTTCGTCCTCCGTCCGATGGGCTTTCGGCGGTCCAGATCCGCGAGGCCGCGAACGCCTTTCTGGCAAAGGGTGTTCGTCCGGACGCCATCCGGGTCAGGGACATCGAGATCACCGGTGCCGAGCGAATCGCCGGGCGACTCTTTCTCCCGCCGAACGCCTCGCTGGATCCGGTCATCGTCTTCTTCCACGGAGGTGCCTTCGTGTTCGGGGATTTGGAGACCCATGACGCGCTCTGCCGTCGTCTCGCGATCGCCTCAGGCGTGACCGTCGCGTCCGTCGATTATCGACTGGCCCCGGAGCACCCCTATCCAGCGGCGCTGGAAGACACGGCTGCTGCGGTGGCCTGGGTTCGCTCCACGCTGAAACCCAAACGGGTCGGGTTGGCCGGCGACAGCGCGGGTGCCCAGCTGGCGGTGGCGACCGCGCTCGCCTGCGCGGCAAAAGGATCTCCGGTCCAGGCTCTCGGGCTGCTGTATCCGTGCCTGGATCCGTCCCGGACAGGCGCGTCTCAGGAGAGGTTTAGCGAAGGTCACATGCTGACGGGCGCCTTTCTGGACTGGGCATGGTCGGCCTACAGGGGTGAAGGCGATCGCTCCGGCGATCCCCTCTTTGACCTGACGCGCGCCGAACTTTCGTCCTTGCCGCCCACTGCGGTCCTCACCGCCGGCCATGATCCGCTCAGAGACGAGGGCCTGTCATTCGTCGAGCGGGCTCGCGCCGCGGGCGTCGAGGTTTCGGCCGAACATTTCGGCGACATGATTCACGGCTTCGTCGGCTTGCCGGGCGGTTCCAGACGCGGCGACGAGGCCCTGGCCTGGCTGTCCGATGCGCTGAGGCGATCCTTGACCGTCGACGGATCCGGGCCTTCAGATCGACCCGAAGTCGGCTGACCGCCTGGAGACGAACGCCGCTACGCCCTCATGCCCTTCCCCGGACCCGGCGGCCTCGGCAATGGACTGGGCTTCCAGCTCGAGCTGGGTCTCCAGACCATTGGCCATGGCCGCATAGAGCAGGCCCCGTGTTCTGCCGAAGGCTCTGCGGGGAGCCTTCGCAAGCCGGGAGGCACGCTCCAGCGCTTCGGCTGCGAGCGCGTTATCCTCGACAACCTGCGTGATCAGTCCAATCCGTTCCGCCTCGACCGCATCGATCCGCTCGTTGAGCAGCAACAGTCTCTGGGCTTGCCTGAGACCGACCAGACGCGGCAACAGCCAGGTCGCCCCGGCGTCGGGCGTCAGTCCCAGGGCACCATAGGCGGCGGTGAACTTCGCGGATCGCGCCGCCAGGGCGATGTCGCCAAGAACGGCCAGGCCCAGACCGGCGCCCGCCGCAGCGCCGTTGACCGCCGTGACCAAAGGCTTGTCCATGCGGGCGAGCCGCGCCACCGCCATGTGGAGGGACGCGGTCAGACGCCGAACCAGCGACGGCATCCCGTCGCCGGCCTCGGCGAAGGCCCTGACGTCTCCCCCGACACAGAACGCGGTGCCCTGCGCGGTCAGGAGGACACTGCGAACCTTGTCGTCGGACTCGCAGACAAGCGCAGCTGCCAGCAACCCGTCCGCGACATCCTGGCTGACCGCATTGCCGGTCTCCGGACGCGACAGGGTCATGAGAGCCACGCCGTCCTGCACGTCGAGCTGGACGGCGGCATTCATCGTTTCAGCACCACAGAGCCACCGTTGGCGCCAAGGCCGAGCACAGCCGACATGGCGATCCGGGCGTTTTCGACCTGTCGTCCTCCGGCCTGTCCCCGGAGCTGCCAGAACAGCTCGCAAATCTGCACAAGCGCCTGCGCGGTCGTCGCTTCGCCGAAGGACAGGAAGCCCCCGCTGGGATTGATCGGCAGTCGTCCGCCGACCTGAAGGTCGCCGGCGGCCAGCCTGCGGTCGCTTTCGCCCGGCTCGAAGAATCCCAGCATTTCAGGCCAGGCGAGGACGTGCCACGCCGTATTGTCTGCGAGTTCCAGCAGATCGACATCCTCTGGACCGATGCTGGCCGCCTTCCAGGCCTTCTGAACAGCTCCGACCACTTCGCTGGTATGGGCGACCCCCGGACGAGGCGTCGAGCCAACCATGGGAATGCGGGTGGCCGGGTCGCCGAACTGGCCTGTGGCGATCGCACTGCCCGCGACCTGGATGAGGGGCCCTCCGGTTTGGCGCGCCTGCGCCTCGGAACCGAGGATGACCGAGGCCGCCCCGTCGCTGACCGCGCAGATTTCGAGCAGTCGAAGCGGATCGCTGACCATGGGCGAGGCCATCACCTCATCGACGCTCGAGGGCGTGCGAAACCGGGCATAGGGGTTGTGAGCGCCATGACGCCGCATGAGCACGGACGCGGCGGCGAAGGTTTCCTCGGTCGTGCCAACCTCATGCATCCGGCGTCGAGCTTCCATCGCCCAATAGGCGGGATTGGTCGCCCCGATGGTCTTCCATCGCAGAAAGTCATGGTCGGTCGGATCGTCAGCGGCCCCTGGCGGGCGTGGGATGAACCCCTTGGGCATCCGCTCGGCCCCGAGGGTCGCCACTGTGTCGTACTGACCGCTGGCCACCATCATGTGGGCCGTGTGGAAGGCGACGGCTCCGGCGGCGCAGGCCCCCCCGACATTGACGCAGGCCATCCCGTGCTCGGAGACGGCCTGGGCGAGTTCATTGGCGTGAAGTCCCCATCCCATTCCGCCCTCGAAGCGCGAGCTGGCGGCGACGAGACCCTGGAGGTCGCGCCAACCTAGGTTCGCCTCGGCCAAGGCTGCCTTCATGGCGTGAATGGCCAGACCGACCTGTGGCGTGTCAGGCCACTTGCCCCAGGGATGGGCACCGACGCCGAGGACATAGACCGGCCTCATACCGGCGCATCCTCATCCGGAACGAAGACATGGGTGATGACCGCACCCTCGTCGCCGTCGTTGAGCACAGAGGTCGAAAGTCGGACCGCCAAGCCTGGTCTGAGGTGATCGAATGGGGCTTGGATGATCCCCAAGACCCTGACCCCGCCGGCGAGATCCACGGAACCGATGGCATAGGCCTCCCACGGGTCGAGAGCGAACAGGGCCGGGGGACGATAGCGCTGGATCGTGAAGCTGAAGAGCACCCCTGCCCCACCCAGTTGAGAGGGCACGATGGTCTTGCCCGCGCAGTCGGGGTTCCGACAGCTCAACACGGGTGGGAAATAGAGCGTGCCGCAATCCTGGCAAGCGCTGCCCAGCAGATGAGCCCCCCCCTCATCGAGCTGGAGGATTTCATCGACGACGGGCCTGAGGATTGTGCTGTCCATCACGCGAGCCAATCAAAGCGAGAGGATGTCGCGGGTCTCGCGGAAGTAGACCCGGTTGTCCTCCACGTCCGTGACCTCGACGGCATGCCGCACATACCGCCGGCCGCGCTTCTCGAACTTCTCGACCGCCCGGGTCGTGATCCGGACCGTGGTTCCCACCAGGATCGGCTCCAGGATTTCCGAGTCGTGGAAGGTGTGGATGGACCCGATCGAGAAGGGCCGGGTCGCGTCGAACTGCACCGACAGGACGAAGTGCGAGACGAGCAGCGGCGGCACGATGGCTTGGCCGAAGGGGGACTGGCCCTCAACGTGCCAGGAGTTCATCCGCCAGCCTTCGTACCACGGATTGAAGTCCTCGACGCCATCCGCGTAGAGGATCACCAGCTCGGCGGAGAGGTGCAGATCGCGCGACAGCTCGTCGCCGATCTCGACCATGTCCCAGTAGGGCCGGGCCTCCGAGGCCAGACCGTCTATGAATTCGCGGGTCTGGCGCGCCTGGATCGGGCTCATGGGTTTCAGCGCATCGGTAGCGGGTAGCGGTGTCATGGCGGTGGTTTCTCCTGCCCCTTGAGCGTCAGACGCCGACATCGACTTCGACCCAGCCGGCGGTCTTCTTTTCTCCGGCTTCGTTCTCGGCCCAGACATCGACGATGAAGCGGAAGCCGGCCCCTTTGGGCGTTTTCTCGCGAACAAGACCGTGGGTCGAGATGATCTCGTCCGCATAGGTCGAGGCCACATATTTGCAGACCACCCGCGCGCCCTTGAAGAAAGCCGCACCGAAGTGGTTCACGCACATCTCGGCGATGTAGGCCGATGACATCTCGCCGGTCTGGATCGGTGCCTTGAGCCCCGTGGCCGCAGCGTAGACCGGATCCCAGTGGTTGGGATTGAACCGCCCCCAGAGGCGAGATCCCATCAGCTGGATCGCGGCCTTCTTCCTCAGGCTTTGCAGGCGATAGCCGACCGGGGTGTCGATCGTGATCGCGATATCCTGCGGGAGCGAGGCTCCAGATCCGTCCACGTCATGATCCTCCAGAAGAACAGCAATGGCCGCGATGGGACACGAGACCCTTCGCAAGGGCCAGGGTTCGGGTCTCCATGCTGCATCATCAACGCGATCGTTGATTTCTGTCAACACTAGTATTGACAGCTCGTGAGATGAGGGTCTTCCTGACGATGTCGCAAGGACTCGCAGAAGACGGGCGCAGGGCGGCAAGGTCGGAAACATCAGGGGGAAGCCATGGCTATCACCACCAAGTCGCTTTTGATGGCGGGCGCCGCCAGCGCGCTCGTCTGTGCCACCGCCCAGCCCGTCGCGGCGCAAGACTCGCCCGCGGCGCAGACGCCGCAAGACGCCTCGGCCATCGACGACGTCATCGTGACCGCTCGACGGCGGTCGGAGACGTTGATCAGCGTTCCGGTCGTCGTGAATGTCATCAGCGCCGAGACCCTCGAACGCAACCGCGCGGACGATCTGTCCCGGATCGGGGAACTGACGCCGACCGTGGTCGTCGGGGCATACAAGTCGAACGGGGGCGGATCCGTCGCCATTCGCGGCATCAGTTCTCCGGCGAACCAGACCGGATTCGAGCAGGCGGTCTCCGTCGCCATCGATGGCGTCCAGACCAGCGACGGCCGCATCACTCAGATGGGCTTCTTCGATCTGGAGCAGGTGGAGGTCCTGAAAGGACCCCAGGCCCTCTTCTTCGGAAAGAACAGCCCCGCGGGTGTGATCTCGATCACCTCGGCCAATCCGACGGATGTCTTTGAGGCCGGCATTCGCGCCGGCTATGAGTTCGAAGGCGACGAGACCACGATCGAGGGCTATCTCTCAGGCCCGATCGCCGAGGGGCTGTCGGCCCGTCTGGCACTGCGTTATCGCAACCTGGACGGCTGGCTGACCAACACGGCCCAGCCCATCGCCAACCCTTTCTACGTCGCGGCGACGGGCGCGCCGGCCGGTGCCGCCACGCTGCCCGGCGCGGCGGATTCTCGTCCCGGAGACGAGGAGATCCTCGGACGCCTCACGATCGAAGCGGAGATCGCTCCGACCATCACCGCCCGGCTGAAGCTGTTCGCTGGTCACAACGAAGACGCCGGACCCGGCGTCGCGACGCAGAACATAGGAGCCTGTTCCGGCGGCTCCAACCCCAGGGTCTATGGGATCGCAGACCCCTTCGCTGACTGTGTCGCGGACAACCGCACGACCAGCGGCGATCTCCCTGACGCGATCGCCCGCACGATGCGGGGCTATCGTGGAAACGGCAGGGCCTACGGCGAACTGGACGTCTTCACCGGCGTGCTGGAGTTCGACTGGGCGCTCAGCGAAACGCTGAACCTCGCGTCGACGACGGGCTACAACTCCACCCAGTACGAGTTCCTGTCCGGTCTCGACCAGACGACCTATTCCCAGCTGGCCTTCTACAATCGCCAGACCAATCAGGAGATCAGCCAGGAGTTCCGCCTGACCAGCGACTACTCCGGACCGCTGAACTTCATGCTCGGGGCCTTCTTCCAGTGGACCGACCTCTACACCACCAACGACACCAAGCTGCGCGACAGCAGCTATAGCGCGGCTTCCGGACGCTTCGTGACCTACGAGGATCTCGCCCAGCAGGACGGTGAGACACAGTCCATCTTCGGCCAGGTTCTCTATGACATCAGCGACACAATCGAGATCGCGGGCGGTCTGCGCTGGACACGTGAGACCAAGGATTTCGCCAAGCGCAACCTGTACGGCATCGGAACCTTCGCGACTCAGTCGACCGTCTATCCGGGCTCCACGGTGCCGGGCGACATCGTGGGTCAGTTCGAGGACGACAACGTGTCGCCCGAGGCGACGATCACCTGGCGGCCATCGTCCAACCGGACCTTCTTCCTGGCCTACAAGACCGGATACAAGTCGGGCGGTTTCGGATTGACCAGCCCACAGCAGACGACGACCCGGATCGGGGACATCGACTTTGACGCCGAGTCCGCGTCGGGCTTCGAGTTCGGGGCCAAGGGCATCTTCGACCAGGGTCGGATCCGCGCCAACTTCGCCGCCTTCGCCTACACGTTCGAAGATCTGCAGGTGAACACCTACGACCCTGCTCGTATCGCCTACACGATCAACAACGCCGGCGAAGTCCAGCAACGCGGCTTCGAGGCCGACGCGCGGTGGCAACTGACGGACGGTCTGGAGGTACGGGGCGCGATCGCATACGTCGACGCCCAGTTCCGGGACTTTGTCGGGCAGTGCTACTCCTACGCCTTCCCGACCGGCACGGTCCGGGCGACGGCGGTCGCTCCCGCGAACTGCTCCTTCGTCAACGCGACCGCTCTGACGCTGCAGCAGGACTTCGAGGGCCGGGCACCGGCAAGGGCCCCGGAATGGGCGGGCAGCGCGGGCTTCACCTATGAGACGCAGCTGGCAGGCTTCAACCTCGCGCTCACAGGAGATGCCTTCTACAGCGGCTCCTACTTCGCTTCGGAGACCATGGCCCCCTCCACGCTCCAGGACTCGTTCTGGCGCTACAATGCGGGCCTGACGCTGACCTCGCCAGACGATCGGTACACCGTCCAGCTCCTGGGACGGAACCTGTCGGACGAGACCTACATCCTCTACGCGGCGGACCGGACCGGGGGAGCCAGCGTGCCTGGCTCCGTCGGCGAGCAACGCGGCGTGGTCGCTCGCGGCCGCGAGATCGCTCTGCAGTTCGCGGCGCGGTTCTGATGCCTGAAACCTCCCAGGTCGCCGGATCGAAAGGTCCGGCGGCCCCTTCTTTGGAGGGACAGAGCCCGGGCGGTTATGCCTGGTACACGGTCGCTGTCCTGACCGTTTGCTACACGCTGTCGTTCATCGACCGCCAAATCCTGAGCCTTCTGGTCGGCCCTATCAAGGCCGAGTTCGCGGTGTCCGACACCCAGGTCGGCCTGCTGGGCGGGCTTGCTTTCTCCCTGTTCTACACTCTGGTCAGCCTGCCGGCGGGTCGGCTGGTGGACCGCTTCAACCGGCGCAACATCATCGCGGCCGGCGTCTTCTTCTGGAGCCTGATGACGGCGGCCTGCGCGGTGGCTACCGGCTATCCGGGCCTGTTTCTGGCGCGCATGGGCGTCGGCGTCGGGGAAGCCACTCTCGCGCCCGCTGCGGTGTCGATGATCTCCGACAGCTTTCCGAACGAAAAGCTGGGTGCCGCCATGAGCCTTTATGGCGTGGGCATCTATCTCGGCTCCGGTCTGGCCCTTCTGGTCGGGGGACTGGTCGTTCAGCTCATCACCCAGACCGCGACCCTGACATTGCCCTTCTTCGGCGAGATCGCCTCGTGGCGGGCGACCTTCCTGGTCACCGGCATTCCTGGGCTTCTGGTCGCCCTGTGGGTTCTGACGCTTCGCGAGCCGAGGCGCCGCAAAGCCCTGGTGGCACAAGATGGGGCCGTCGCCCGGCTGACCATCGCCGAGACGGTCGCTGAGATCGCGAAGCGCCGGGTTCCGGTCGCCGCCATCGCCCTCGGACTGATGTTTCAGGCCGTCGCGCTTTACGCCTTCATGCTCTGGTCGCCCGGGGTCCTGCAGCGCTCTTTCGACTGGACGCCTCAGCAGACCGGCCTCGTCATGGGCCTCGTGGTTCTGATCGGCGGCAGCTTCGGCATGCTGATGGGCGGGCGCTTGAGCGACCGGGGCCTCATCGCGGGTCGCCGTGATGCGGCGCTTCGGATCGCTACGGTCAGCTCGGTACTCGGCACTGCGGCTTTCGTCGCCCTGCTCTGGGCCCAGGGGTCCAGCGCGATGGCCACGGTCGCGGTCTTCGCGGTCGGCGTGGTGCTTCTCGCCATGCCCGCAGGCAGTTGTTACGCCGCGTCCCAGATGGTGCTGCCCAATCAGGTCCGGGGTCAGGCGCTCGCGCTGATCCTGTTCATCGCGAACCTCGGCGGACTGACGATGGGCCCCCTGTTGCCGGGTCTGTTGAACGACTTCGTGTTTCGCTCGGAAGCGGCCTTGGGGATGTCGCTGGGATTGACCCTGTCGGTTTCTACCGCGCTCGCCGCCCTGGCTTTCGGCTGGGGTCGAACCGAGTATCGTCGCCACCACGAACTGCTGAATCCCTGAGCCCATCTCCCTGGCGTCCTGACCATGAAGTCCGCCCGCACGCCTCTCCTGCCCGTCGACGACCGCCAGTCTGTGCTTGCGGACCGCTTCTCGCCCTGGGTTCCCCGAACCCTGTACGAGATGCTCCTCGCGGCGGCAGAGCTTCATCCGGATCGCCCCTATCTGATCACGGACGACCAGACCTGGACCTATCGACAGATGGCCGACTGGTCCGCTGCGGTCGCCGGGGGGCTGCAGGCGGCGGGCCTCAGACCGGGCGAACACGTCGCGCTCGTCATGGCCAACTACCCCGCATTCGCGGCTCTGAAGTTCGCCGTCGCAGCCGTCGGCTGCGTCGCGGTGCCGGTCAACATCCTGAACCGCAGGGACGAACTGGCCTATGTCCTGCGCCAGTCCCGGGCGGCCCTTCTGGTCACCATGGATCGCTTTCGGGATCTCGATTACCTCGGCATGCTGGATGACATCGCTCCTGGCTGGGAGACTGCCGGGGGCGGCGAAGCCTTGCCGGACCTGCGCTCCATCGTCGTTTTCAAGGCCGAGGGAGAAGGCCGCGCGGGGGCACCCCCTTTCGAGACGCTCGCCGCGACAGCACCAGTCGAGGCGAAGGCCGATCCCCGGGCCCCCGCCGACATCATCTACACCTCAGGGACGACGGGATCGCCCAAGGGCGTCCTGCTCACCCACGACATGCTGCTGCGCGCCGCCTTCGGCAGCGCCTATGCCCGAGCCTTCGAAGACGGCCGGCGCATCCACTTCAGCCTGCCGATGAACCACGTCTACGGCTATGTGGAGGGACTGCTGGCCGCCCTGTTCGTCGGGGGGGCCGTGGTCCCGCACCTGAAATTCGATCCTCGCGAGACGCTGCGAACCATCGAACGGCATGGGGTGAGCGACCTCCTTCTCATCCCAACCATGACCCTCGCTGTGCTTGACGCACTGGAGGCCACTTCCGTGGACACAAGTTCGCTGAAGGCCATGCTGTCCTCCGGCGGCCGAACGCCTCCCGGGCTCTGGGACCGGATCCTCCAGACGTTACCGGGGATCGAGATCACGACCGGCTACGGGATGAGCGAATGCACGGCGTCCACCACCGTGACGCGCCCCGATGACCCCGCCGAACGGCTCAAGACCACCAACGGCCGCCTTCGTGATGTCGGGCCGGCAGGGGATGCGGCGATCGCGAACCGCCTTGTCGACTACAGGGTCGTGGACCCGGCGACGGGCAACGTTCTGAACCCCGGCGAGGTCGGAGAACTGATGGCTCGGGGCACGGGGGTGACGCAGGGCTATTTCGACAAGCCCGACGCCACGGCCGAGGCGTTCGATGCCGAGGGGTGGTTGCACACGGGCGATCTCGGCCGCATCGATGCAGACGGCTATCTGACGCTCGTGGGGCGGGTGAAGGAAAGCTATCGCTGCGGCGGCGAGCAGGTCACCCCATCGGAAATCGAGGATGTCCTGATGGTTCACCCCGCCGTCGTTCAGGCCTTTGTCGCACCCGTACCCGATGATCGCATGGGTGAGGTCGGCGTGGCCTTTATAGTCACTCGCCCTGGACACACTCTGGAACCGCACGCCCTTGTCGACTGGTGCTCGGCGCGGCTGGCCCGCTTCAAGGTGCCTCGCCACATCCTGCCGATCGTGGCGGATGAGGTTCCGCTGACCCCGTCTGGCCGTCCGCGCAAGTTCCTGCTGTCGCGCATGGCCGCGGAGCGACTGGGCCTGTCATGAGCGAGGGCACACGGATCGCCCTTGTGACCGGAGCCGCACGCGGCATCGGGGCCGCGATCGCCGAACGCCTCGCCCGCGACGGATTCGACGTCGCCATTCTCGACCTCGACGACGCGGCCTGCGCCGAGACCGTTGCCAAGGTCGAGGCCCTCGGCCGACGCGCCCTCGGTGTGGCCGTGGACGTCGCGGATGAAGGGTCGGTCGAGCATGCGATCGCGTCCGTCGAGGCCGCGCTCGGCCCTCCGGCGGTTCTCGTGAACAATGCCGGTGTCCTGCGGGAGCGGACCGTCGCCAAGATGAGTCTTGAGGACTGGCAGATCGTCCAGGACGTGAACCTGCGCGGAGTCTTCCTCATGTGTCGGGGCGTACTGGGCGGCATGCGCGCAGGAGGCTACGGACGGATCGTCAACCTCGCCAGCATCGCCGCGCTCGGCGCTCACGGCCAGGCCAACTACGCCGCCGCCAAGGCCGGCGTGATCGGCCTGACCAAGTCTCTGGCCCTTGAACTGGGCAAATCAGGCATTACCGCCAATGTCGTCGCCCCAGGCTTCGTCGTCACACCAATGACGGCCGGCGTCGCCGAACGCCTCGGTCTGTCTTTCGAGGATATGGTCGCCGACGTCGTGCGCGACATCCCCGTTGGTCGTCCCGGCCATCCAGACGACATCGCCAACGCCGTGTCCTTCTTCGCGGACGAGCGGTCGAGCTTCGTTACCGGCCAGGTTCTTTATGTCGCCGGTGGCCCGAAAGGCTGAGCGCGATGCGTTGGTGTTTGCCGATTCCATCGGTAATCAGGACCGGCAATGACTGCTTCCACCGACCAGACCAGCGCTATCGGGAAACGCCGAAAGGCCGCCAAACACGAGAGCTCCGACGCCTACAAACGGCGCCGTCGCGAAATCGCGGAAGCGGCGGTCCGGGTCTTCGATCGCCTCGGCCTTCAGGGAGCCAGCATCAGCGCCGTCGCGGCGGAGTTGGGCATCGATCGGGCCTCGGTCTATTACTACATCTCATCCAAGGAAGAGCTGTTCGACGAGGTCCTGCGCGCCGTCGCTGAACGCAACTCCGAGATCGCCACCGAGATCGCGGCGAGCGAAATGTCACCGCCTGAGAAGCTGAGGGCGCTGATCGTCGCCATCATGGAGTCCTACGGCGAGCACTATCCTCTGCTGTTCATCTACATCCGCGAGAACCTGAGCCGGGTGTCCGGCTCCCGGACCAAGTGGTCCTCGGATATGCGTCAGGTTAATCGCATCATTGAGAACGCTTTCATCGAGATCGTCGAGGCGGGGTATGCGGACGGCAGCCTGCGAAATGTCGGCCCGTCGCGGGTCGTCGCCTACGGCATGCTCGGCGTTCTCGGTTGGACCCATCGCTGGTTCCGTCCGGAGATCTCCCCGCAGTCGGCACGGGAGATCGGCGAAACCTATGCCGAGATGATCGTGGCCGGCATGCAGACGGGTCGGTAACCAACTAACCGCGTTGCGTTCCGTCGTCCTACATGGCGGAGAACGCCTTTCGGCTAGCTGACCGTGCGACAAGCGGACGTTCCCAACCGCCGCATTGAGCCAGAATCGGCCGTCGGCCCTAGGGTCAGGACTCATAGCCAGAAGAGCACGGTGGCGGCGAGAGCGACGGCGGAGAGGAAGACGGTCGGGCAGCGGTCATATCGGGTGGCGACGCGCCGCCAGTCCTTGAGCCTGCCGAACATGATCTCGATGCGGTTCCGGTTCTTGTAGCGACGCTTGTCGTATTTGATCGGCTGGGTCCGGGATTTCCGACCAGGGATGCAGGGTGTGATGCCCTTGGCCTGTAGCGCCTCCCGGAACCAGTCCGCATCATAGCCCCGGTCGCCCAGCAGCCACTGTGCCTTGGGCAGGCTGTCGATCAGGGCGGCGGCACCGATGTAGTCGCTGACCTGGCCTGCCGTCATGAACAGGCTGATCGGCCGTCCGTTGGCGTCGGTTACGGCGTGCAGCTTGGTGTTCATGCCGCCTTTGGTGCGTCCGATCAGCCGCCCGGGACCCCCTTTTTTGCCCGCAGGCTCGAAGCCGTGCGGTGTGCCTTTAGATACGTCGCGTCGATCATCACGGTGCGCCGTTCGGCGTTGCCACCTGCCAGGCCCTCCATCATCCGGAAGAAGACGCCCGCCTCGCTCCACCGCTTCCAGCGATTGTAGAGCGTCTTGTGAGGACCGTAGGCCGCCGGCGCGTCGCGCCAGCGAAGCCCGTTCCGATTGACAAAGACGATCCCGCTCAGGACGCGGCGATCATCTACCCTGGGCCTGCCGTGGCTCTTCGGGAAATAGGGTTCCAGGCGAGCCATCTGCTCGTCCGTCAGCCAAAACAGGTCACTCATGATCCAGACTCCTCAGGAGCCTGAATCAGATCGTGGGCCTCACATCAATGGGGCCTGACCCTAGGCCGACGCACAGCGCGTCCACTGGCGCGAAGACTGTCTCACGATCGAGGGCGGGACCTTGGCGGGTAACGTTTGAACCGACTAAGTCCGGTAGGTGCTACGGCAAATGGTGCCGCGTGTATGAAGTCATCCAAGTGCCAGCATGCCATCTGTGGTCAAAGATTTTGCGAACCGCATTTTTATCAGAGCCAGCAGCGGCGTTCGCGCCGCGCGCGGTCGATCCAAAATCTGGAGAGTAAGGGCGATGATTATCGCCGACCGGGCCGCGCAAAAGCTCGGGCCGCGGCCACGGCGAGTTGCTGCCGCCCTGATAATCGCATCCCTTCATCTTTTGGCGCTTGCCTGGTTGAACGCCCAGACAGTCAGTTCGCCGAAGACCTCGACGTTTATCGTCGATCTATCGCTTGAGCCAAGTGAAGGCGGCGGTGCCTACATGGAACCGCAACCGAAGTTGCGACCCTCAACGGACCAGAAGGATCCCGTCGAAAGTGCCGAGGCCAAGACGACAAAGCCCGCAGCCAAAGATGAGACGATCAAGACGGCCGACAGGCCGGCCGAGACTTCGATTGCTGAAACGGCGGTGACGCCGAACGTCGAAGCCGCTGATCCTGCGGTGGCAGCAAAGCCCTCCGACGCCGTGCTGGCCATCGTGGAGTCGATACTGGGGACGACCGGGGCCGAACTCTCGACGACGGCAGTGATCGTCGAAGCCGGTCCGGCTCCTGCGGTGACGCCGGGAGGCGGCTGTGACATCGGCGCTTCGCTGGCAAACGCCATCGGAGCAGATACCGGCATGCAAGACACTCTGGCCACCCTGCCGCGCGAGGCCCGTTCCGTGGCCAATGCCGTTCAGGTCTGGGATGGGGCCTGGATTAAGCCCGACGATGCGCGCGCCGAACCCGCGTTCGCGGCCGTGCGGGTCGCCATTCTCGAAGCGATCGAGGCGGCACCCGAGGCGTGTCGCAGTCAGCCGCTGACGGGACCCCGTTTCGTGATTGTGCCTGAGGGCGAGAGCGCGGCAACCATTCTTGTTGTGGGCTCCGGGACGTGGCGATGGAGCGATCTGCGCGAGCCGCACCGCTTCATCTGGCCGCCATGGTTCTCCCGCCGCAAATGACGACAAAACGTCGCATTCGGCCTCAGGAGGGCCTCTGCGGGAACTATTTTTCGCCTTAGTTGCATCTCTCCCAAAGCGGCGTTCGTTTCTCATTGCGGATGGTGCGCTGGTCAGGCGGCCGTTGCCTCCAAACGGTTCAACAAAAAGCCTCATGGGGACTCCAAGATGCAACACCGACATCGCCTTCAGATGGCCGCCGTAGCGCTGTCTGCGCTCGTCTGCGCCGCGGCTCCTTCCGCGTCTGGCTCCAGCCACCGGGAAGCGCCCGCGATCACCGAAACGCCCAAGGTCGACGGGACCGATTTCTACATGTTCCGGAGCTACGAACCGGGACGGGCCGGCTTCGTGACCCTGATCGCCAACTACCAGCCGCTGCAAGGACCGGGTTACGGGCCGAACTATTTCACCATGGATCCGGATGCGATTTACGAGATCCACATCGACAACAATGGCGACGCCCAGGAAGACATCACCTTCCAGTTCCAGTTCACCAACACCCTGCGCAACAACACCGGGATCACCCTGAACGTCGGCGGCAAGACCCTGCCGATCCCGCTCCGGGCCATCGGACCGATCGGCAGTTCCAACGATCCCAATCAGGGAGAGCTGGAATCCTTCACCCTCAACGTCATCCGCGGCGATCGCCGCACCGGAACGCGGCAACTTGTGACCCACGAGAACGGCGGTCAGGCCTTCGCCAAACCAGTCGACAACATCGGGGGCAAGACCTTCCCCAACTACGCCGCCTATGCCGACAGCTTCGTTTCCAACGCCAATATTCCCGGATGCAACGGCCTCAGCCGCGTCTTCGCCGGCCAGCGCGCCGAGGCCTTCGCGGTCAATCTGGGGCCGTCCTTCGACCTGGTGAACTATGTGCCTATTGAGGGGGCCAGCGCTCCCGGCGCAAACGACACCGGCGGCTTCCCTGGCGGCATCCGCCAGAGCCGCGCCAATGACGATCTGGTCGGCAGGCTGAACATCACGTCGCTGGCCATCGAGGTTCCGATTGCCTGCCTGGTCGGCTCGGGCAATGGCGTCATCGGCGGCTGGACCACCGCCAGCCTTCCTCAGGCGACGCTGCGCGATCCCACCCCGACTTACACCGACCCGACCGTGGACGGCGGGGCCTTCGTTCAGGTCTCGCGCCTGTCTCATCCTCTGGTCAACGAACTGGTGATCGGCCTGCCGTTCAAGGATCTGTTCAATGCCGTCGAGCCGACGGCGGATGCGGCCGTGGCGGACTTCGTCACCAACCCGACCTTCCCGGCCATCCTGAACGCACTCTTCCGGGGACCGGTCAATCAGACGCTGGGGACCAACATCCCCGACCTGGCGCCGAACAACTTCCCCCGCAACGACCTGGTGGCGACCTTCCTGACCGGCATACCCACGCTGAACCAGCAGTCCACCGTCCGGGCCGCGGAGATCATGCGCCTGAACACCAACATCGCCCCCACCCCGCAGGCGACCCAAAGCACCTTCGGCGTGGCCGGCGACGATCTGGCGGGGTATCCGAACGGTCGTCGTCCGGGCGACGATACGGTCGACATCACCCTGCGCGTGGCCATGGGCCGGCTGTGCCATCCCGTGCCGATCAACGGCGTCCAGACCGCGCTGGGCCTGTGCCAGCCGTCCAACGCACCGGTCGGAACGGTTCCCTTTACCGACGGCGCCCCCATCAGCGCCCGTGAGCTGCAGAACCGCTTCCCCTATCTGAACACCCCCCTTCGCGGCTCGCCGCGGGGAGGTCAGTGATGCGTCGGCGCACCGCACAGACCCTTGCCATCGCCGGTGTCCTGACCGGCGGGGCAGCCGTCCTGGCCGGCTGTTCCGACGGCGGTGGAGGCGGCATCGTGATGACGCCCCCGCCGCCGTCACCGCCCGCTATGGGGGCTGACCGGTTCGGAACCGGCTTCGCCCTCAGCGCCCGCGCGGGTCCGAACACAGACCCTCGCGAGCCGATGCAGGCCGACATCATTCCCCTCAGTTTGACCACCGACCCGTTCGATATCACTTGATCTCGAACGAGCGCGGCCGGCACCTCCTCGGCCGCCAGGGAGCGACGGACCTGCAGGGGTCCGTCGCTTTTCGCTTCCGGCATTCAGGCCGCAGGCGGTGCGTCGAAGCCGAACGTCAGGCTGGAGAATGTGGTGTCGAAGTCCGCCGTCGGGTTCCCGGTGATTGGCCGGGTCCAGACGACGTTGAGCTGCCAGGCCCCTCTTCGCGGCATAGTAAACGCGACGCGGCCAGAAGCGTTGGACCGTGAGGTCGCCGCAGGCTCTTCATCGGCACCCAGATTGGTCAGCTTCACCAGAGCCCCCTCAAGGGGACGGCCCTGATAGTAGATGCGAAATGGAAGGGCCTCTCCGGTGGGAACGGCGTAGGGGTTCCGCTCGGGCACGATCTCCAGGGTCAGACCCAGAGGGGCGGTGACATGAGGTTCATCGACGGCCGGTCCGCCACCGACCCGCACCAGGGCCTTTGCCCGACGACTGTAGATTTCCCGGCCCGGCTGGTCTGTCCGGCTCGAAAGACGACGGGCCTCGATCGCGGGCGTCAGCCCCTCAACCCTCAGATAGTCCTCAAACCGGATCGCGGGCAGATCGCTTTGGGCGTGGGAGGTCTCAAGGGCCAGCACATGAACGCCACGCGCGAGCAGGGCGACCTGGCCCGCGCCTCCCTGGCGGATGGAGCCGCTCAACTCGGCGGTGCCTGCCGGACCGACGCTGTAGAAACGGGTCATACGCCGGATATCGGCGTCCCAGAGCTGTCGGTTCGCGCCATGCCCCACGAGCAGCGACAGGCCGACAGGTGCGCCGGACCTGACCCAAAAACTCGCCGGCTGGAGCCAGAAATCGTGAGCGGCGGCCGGCATTGCAATACACGCGGCTAGGACCGTGATCCCAAGTTTTCGCAAGACGTTGTCTCCCCCAAATGTCACCGCTCATCCGGCGCTGCCGGTACGGCGTAGCTGTGAGACGGGGTATGCCCCGGCTAAAGTCAAATACGCACGAACGCTCGCTGCGGAGGCAACGCGCAGGCGCAGAAAGGGAATGCTCATGACACCCCTTCGGACCAAAAATCTGTCGAGACTTGCTGTGCAGGGTCTCGTCGGACTCTGCCTGTGGCCGACGCTCGCTTGGGCTCACGACGGAACGGGCTTGGTTGGAGGTTTTGTTTCCGGGTTCCTGCACCCGCTGAATGGTCCCGATCATATGCTGGCGATGGTCGCAGTCGGTCTGTGGGGAGCCATCCTGGGGCGGCCGCTGGTCGCCGTTCTTCCCGTCGTGTTTCCGATCATGATGGCGATCGGGGGCGTAATGGGGATCCTCGGCGTGCCGATACCGCCTGTCGAACTGGGGATCGGCTTGTCCGTCGTGGTCCTGGGCGCAGTCATCGCCTTCGCGGTCAAGCCTGCCATTTGGGTGGCCATTGTGATCGTTGCCGTCTTTGGGATCTTTCATGGGTACGCCCACGGCCAGGAGCTGCCCTCGGCCGCCGATCCCGTAGGTTACAGTGTCGGGTTCGTCCTATCGACTGGCCTTTTACACCTGATCGGGATCGGCATCGGCTACCTGGCCCTTCGCAGAGGAGGAATGCGGCTGGTTCAGGGCCTGGGCGTTGTGATCGCGGTGTCCGGGCTCTGGTTCGTTTCGCAGGCGCTACTGGGATGAGGGGCGGAGTCCTGCCACCAGCCCTGCTCTGTCTGGCACTAGGCATGTTTCTGGCCTACGTCCCACGCCGGCTGATTGCTCCAGCCATCGGCCTGACATCCTTTCTCGCGCTGATGGTTGTCGCCGTCGACCTGCCGGCCAACTGGGAGGAGGTCGCCTTTGCAGGCTGCTGGATCAGCGTGGTCGCGATCAGTCTGTCGGTCCACCTGCCCAACCCTCCCAATGGGCTAACTGTGCTCGCCATTGCGGCAAACGCCGGCGTGTGGGTCGGACTCGTCGTGGCCGCGGCGGGCCGCCCGCTGGACCTGCTGTTCGCGCTGCCGCTCATGATAGCGGCCATCCCAGCGATTTACATCCTGAGAACACCCGTCCGACTGGGCGTCAAGATCATGGCGAGCTGGCTTGCTGCCGTTGCGATCCTCGCAGGCTCTTTGCCCTTCACGCCCACCGCCGGCTACGAGCCGGACCATATGCAGTGACGCTGGGCCTCGGGCTGAGGAACGCAAACCGTTCCGACCTTTAAGCCACCGATTCTAACAACGGCTTCCATTGGGTAAGCTTGGCCAGAGCAAATGGCACCTGACGACAATCGCGCAGACCAGGGACCACCCAGATCCCGACAAAGCGGCATACTAGTCGGTCAGCCGTAGCCCGGTCTTTCCCAACCGCCGCTATGAGCCAAACTCGGTCATAGCCACCGGCTTTCCGCGCGCTCGAGCGCTGCCATTGGCAGCTAACGCCCCTGACTCTGGAAGCGGCAATAGCCCCAATAAGCTGTTCATCGCGTCGCAGGGCGTTTCAACGAAGTTAGCAAAAATGCCCCCCCCTAATGCCCCCCTTCGACGAAAACGATTTGAACAAGGAGCATCTCTTGACCGCCGATTGGCGGTAGGTATCTGATTTTTATAACGGAAACTGGTGGGCGGCGACGGGTTCGAACCGCCGACCCTTTCGGTGTGTAAAAACCGTCGTCGCGGGCGCGGGCGCGAACTGACCGCCCAGGCTAGGACGCTTCGGGTGGGAGCTTTGCACGCTTTGCGCGCTCCGTGGCCCCCAGCTTGGGCCGACAGCGAGCTTGCCCGAGACGGATCTTTTCCGCCGGTGCCATGTGATCGCCAACACTCGCAAAGATGCTGCTGATCGGACCGATATGCTTGCGCATGGATACTGCGCGGGGCAAATCAGGACAGCGGTCGACCATGCTTACACTGAGATATCCGTTCCGCTTCAGCAGACGCGCCAGAACGGGCCGTATCTTCGCCAGAGTGATGTCGCGGGCCTTCCACCTCTGAGGATTGTGGCGGAGGCGCTTCTGGCCCGCGAGGCGGAGAGCGGCAGTGAGGGACCCGAACCGGCCTACATAAACGGTTGGAGACGAGACGGCGTGCTCGGCGACCAAAGCGAGCGTCAGACGCCCGAAACGGTCGGCCAGCCGCGCCAAGTCTTCGATCAGCGCCTCGTCCGCCACCTTCGTCTCAAGGCTGGCGCGGCGTCGCGCCATCACTCGATCGAAGAGCGCCGTATCGATCAGCGGGTCAAAGATTTGCAAACGATTCCACTCTGCTCGCGGAACGTTGATGCGGGGTCTTCCCATCCTCTGGTGGAATTTTCCGTAGCAGTGGACGCCGATCGTCAGTTCGTTTTCCAGCACAGAGACCACGCTCCGGGCGATCCAGGGCTTCCCCCGCCGATCATGTCCTTCCGCGTTCAGCTCACGCGCGATCTCTGCTGGGAACAAACCGTCTTCGCCATAAGCGGTGAATATTCGGCGCAGGACCTTCAACTCCTCCTCGGGGCCGGGACAGAGACCGAACCTGCGGATCGGACCCTTCCCGGCGCGCACCGGATGATGGACCGTCGTGAGTCCGGATTCAGAGCGCAAAGGCATTTTTGTGAACCCGTACGGAGCCGTTGATCCCGCAACCCCACCGGCCACTTGAACGCGCCGGATGCCCGCCCGTATTCTCTCAGAAAGCTGACGGCTGTACTCGGCAGCCATGACGCGCTTGACGGTCTTGAGGATTGACGCCCCTTGGGACGCGTCGTTTTCGAACGCCTCCGCGCAGTACAAGACCCTCACGCCCGCCTTGCGGCAGAGGAACTCATAGTGAGCGCCTTCATCGGGATCTTGAAACCGGCCCCAACGGCTCACATCCGTCACGAGAATAGCCGCGAACGGGGGGTCTGCGAGGACATCACGAAGAAGACCCCTTAGCCCCTCGCGTCTTTTGATGCTCAGCCCGCTTTTGCCTGCATCGCTGTAGGTCTTGATGATCTCATAGCCATGCCGCTCGGCGAAGGCCTGGTTGAGCGCATCCTGAGACGCGAACGATTCCGTCTGCACATTTGTCGACATCCGCAGATACTGCGCCGCCGGGATCGGACCGTTTGGTTCTGCGGGGCCATCCGTCATCTTCGTCTTGCCGGTCACGCCCCGTCTCCACCTGCGGCCCTCGCCCGTCGCGACGCCCACGCACGTCGCATTTGCTCAGCCCGATCCGTCGGATACCCGATCTGCTCATAGAGGGCGTCCATCGAGCCGAACTGCTTTCTCAGCGTCGCGGCGCATGGAATATCACCCCGACGATTGATCAAGGCGACGCTCAGATGACCGGTCTCTTTGAGGATCCGACGCAGCCGGATCTTGACGGTCTCATTGTCCAGAGGCTCGCTGTTCTGGCGATCTCGATCGATGCGCACGAATCCGACCTGACGAATCGCGGCCTGCAGAGATCCAAACCGCACGACGTAGCGCCGCACAGCAAAGCGACCGAACGACTCCACAAGCGAACGGTCCAGTCGTGTGTGCTGAGCGAGCAGTCGCCGAAGCTCAGCCAGCAGGAGGGCGTCTGTGACACGCCGGGGTCCATCTCCATCGAGACGCGCTTGCGCTTCACTGAACACCCCCGGATCGATCATGGGCGGGAGCACCGTTCTTCGGGACCATGCGTCACGCGGACGTATCGGTGAGGTCTCCCCCAGAAGGATTTCACGCCTGCCCAAGGCGAGAACGCCGATGACGAGTTCATTGCGCAGAATGCTGCGTACCCGACGAGCCGTCCAGGACTGGCCCCAACGCGTGGGGCGGTCCTCGCCGTTCAAGGTCGCGGCCGCCGCAACGGCGCTCTGAACCTCATCCACAAAGAGTTCGAAAACGCGTCGCACCGCGGCAACCTCTTCAGGCGGACCCCACACGACACGCACCGAGGTGGCTCCCTTGGGTTTGCGCTCTTCGCGCGCGAGGACGCGGGGCTCATCGTCGCCCGGCGGCGACGACGCACGACTAAAGCCAAAGGGGACGTTCCCGCCTGGCCAGAGCCCACTGTCTCTGCGCAGCTTCTGGCCGGAGCGAACATCCGCCGATCGTTGTCGACTGAACTCAGCGGCCAGAAGCCTTTGGACCGACGTGACGATCGCTGAATCGGCTGTCGGTTTCGAGGTCGCCGGCTCGCTGCAGTATCGGACCGCGACCCCGGAGGAGCGGCACAAGAACTCGTAGTGCGCAGCCTCATCGGGGTCCTGATAGCGCCCCCATCGACTGACGTCGAAGACGATGACGGAGGAATACTCAGGATCATCGACCACGTCGGCCAGGAGCGCCATCAAACCGGTTCGGCCCCGCGTCGACAGCCCGCTCCGCCCGGCATCGATATACGTCCGTACGATTTCATAGCCATGTGAGGCGCAATAGTCGGCGATGGCCTGCATCTGGAGCCCGATCGAAGTCTTCTGCTGACGCGTGGACATCCGGATGTATTGGGCGGCGGGTCTCAGGACGCGGGGCACAGACGCGATTGGAACCGGGGGCGGGGCTGGTCGAGACAGAGCTTGCGCCGGCCCGCAATCAACGATGAGCAACGGGCCGGCCTGTTGTGCGGGATGCGCCGTCACCGGCTTGACCGACACCCATCTGTTCGCGGCCCTCGGAGCCCCCACCCCGACGGCGTCGGGGACACGCCGGGCCCTGCGCGCCTGCGCATGCTGAAGCCTCTCCGTACGGGTTCGCATCTCCCCGACGGCCGGGTAGAGGGCCTCCAGAGGGCCGAAACGCCGTCTCAGGGTGTTTGAGTTCGGCAGATCGTCGCAACCGTCTATGACCCGGATGCTGAGATGGCCCTCTTCGGCCAGGCGTCGCTCCAAGGCCGGGCGAACCTTCGCCCAGGTCAGATCCTCCTTGCGCCAGGTTCGACGACCCGTCGATCTGGTCTCTCCCGCGAGATCGAAAGCCCTCCTCAGGCTTCCAAAGCGGCGGGTGTAGACGCTCGGGGCGACGAGACCGCGACGCGCGACGAGGCTATGGCTGAGCACGCCATGCGCGTCTCCAAGGCACCGAAGAGCGTTTATGAGTTCGGTGTCGGTGTGGTTCTGACGCACGCGGGCAGCACGCCGCGTCGCTGCGTCTTGGAAGACCTTGAGGCTGACCATCGGCCGAAGATGACGAACTCTCGACCACTGCGTCGCTGGCAGCTTGATGCGATCGCCGAGGTGGTTGACGCTCTTGGCGAAGGTCAGGATCCCGGCCGTCAGGGTATTGTCCAGAACAGCCCCGACCCTCGCGCTTGTCCAGGTCGCTTCACGATGTTTCACACCGTTTCGGTCGAGGCCCCTCGCGATTTCAAGAGCCGAACGACCCTCCCGGACGAACTGCCGGAAGATCCGTCTGACCACAGAGACCTCCTCGGCATTCGACCATTCGTATCGAAGGGGCCGTCGGAGACGGGCTGGGTCGACAGCGCCCGCCTGCAACTCCGCTCGAGCGGCCGCCGGATCGACAGCGATTTTCGCGAAGCCGTACGGAGCCTTTCCGCCGAGGCATCCACCGAACAGGAGGGCCTGACGATTCCCCGCCTTGGTTCGGGTCGAAAGCGAGCGGCTGAACTCCGCCGCCATGGCACGACGAACGCCCTTGAGCACCGAAGCGGCTGGGCTGCCGTCATTGGCGAACAATTCGGAGCTGTAGATGACGTCGACCCCGGCCTCGCGGCAGATGAACTCGTAGTGACTGGCCTCATCGGAGTCCTGGAACCGCCCCCAGCGCGTCACATCGGCGACGATGATCGCCTCGAAGTCAGGAGAGGCGAGAACATCGTTGATCAGAGCCATCATGCCGTGACGACTGCGGATCGAGACGCCGCTCACCGCTTCGTCCGTGTACGTCCGGATGATCGCGTAACCCTGCCGTGTGGCGAACGCGGCGTTGATTTCAGTCTGTCTGGCCAGCGAGTAGTGTTGCTGGGAATCTGACATGCGCAGGTATTGCACCGCCCGGATCGGGTCACTGACGCCTGACGCTGACATGGTGGGTGACGACCAACACGAGTGAAGTCTAAACCCTAGGCTGTGCAGCTTCAGCCGACCCCATCACGTTCAGGTCATGGAGCAGCCTTTCAGGAGACGGCGTCGGGTCAACAGCGGGATCACGAGGACGACCGTAGTCGTTCAATCGGAGCCCGAAGAAAGATCCAAGTGCGTCGGCCGCGATGCCATCTTCATGTACCGAAGCGAATAAAGGCGGCCCAGTCCTCCATAAGCTGCCTTCGCTTCGCGATCATGTCTCCGCGCCGATAGGCCGCCTCGACCTTGTTTCCGATGGTATGGGCCAGAGCCAACTCGGCGAGTTCATTCGGATATGTGGTTCGCTCGGCGATCCAGTCACGGAAGGTTGAGCGAAAGCCGTGAGGCACCGCGTCTTCCCCCATCCGCCTCAGGACAGCGGAGAGTGTCATGTCAGAGACCGGTCCTCCCGACGGCGCGCGGAAAACTGCGGTGTCCCGATGTCCAGGGCGCTGACTTTGGAGGACAGCCAGGGCCGCCTTGGAAAGAGGGACGCGGTGCTCCTTTCCGGCCTTCATTCGCTCCGCCGGAACCGTCCAGACGGCCTCGTCCATATCAATCTCCGCCCAGAGAGCACCCCGGACCTCGCCGGACCGGGCGGCTGTGAGGATCGCGAACTCCAGCGCCCGCGCACCTAGGCCTTCTGCATTCTTCAATCGGCCCATGAAGGCGGGCATGGCATCCACGGCGAGAGCCTTGTGATGCACGACCCGGCGCAACTGGGCGGGATTCGCCAACAATTTGTCCAGGTGCCCGCGCCACCGGGCGGGGTTTGGGCCTGTGCGAAACTCCCGGGCTGTCGCCCAGTCAAGGACGCGTTCCACGCGCCCGCGTAGTCGTGTCGCCGTCTCGGTCTTCTCGATCCAAATCGGCTCGAGCACCCTTAGAACGTGAGCGGACTCAATCCTGGAGACGTCGAGGCTGCCGAGGACCGGATAGGCATAGGTCGACAGCGTTGATGTCCACTGATCACGATGCTTGCTGTTCCGCCAGGCACTCCCATGGGCGGCGACATAAGCATCCGCAGCATTGCGAAACGTCATCCTGGTCTTCTGACCGGATCTCAGCATGCTCCGGGCCGTTCGTCCGGCCTCGATCGGATCGACCCCTCCCTTGATCGCTGCACGGGCGTCGCGAGCCGCCTCCCTCGCCCGGGCCAGGGTGACATCCGGGTAGCCCCCAAGCCCCATCTCTCTCCGACGGTCGCCAATCGTGGCGCGCAAAATCCAGCTCCGACCACCGGACGGAAGGACCTGCAGGGCCAGCCCTGCGACGCCACCCACCATATGGAGACCTGGCTGTGTCAGCCTTGAGACAGCGAGCGGTCCCAGCTCTCTGGCTTTACGCGGCATGAGTTTATTTTCCGAATTGGAATCGAACTTTTGATAGCACGATTACCCGTCTACTCACCCCCCAAAAGATTTACACCTGGCCGGAAAAGCCTGAAACCGCGTGAACAATAATCAGCCCATATATCTGTTTTTATGAAGTTAAAAAAAACAGCTGAAACGGCGTGAATGGCGGAGAATCGGACACCCTGTCCGCCATCCACCGTGTCGCCGGCGGTACAGCGCTCAGTCCGGTGCCGGCTCCGAGGCGATCGCCTCGAAGACCTTCAGCACCTCATCCTCTCCGACGCGCTCGAGGACGCCGTCCGCCACCTCGGCCGGGCTCCACATCCAGGATCGCGCAGGATCGTGGCGCATGGCCCACTGTGGGAACAGGCGTGTCATCGCCGGGCCGGCCAGCAGACGTCGCACGTCCTGATGGCGATCGTCGCGGGCGATTCGTGCGAAGGCCCCCCGCACCGCGGGCTCGGGCCCCTCAAGCCATTGCAGATAAAGATCGGCCCGGCACACCAGGGCCCCGGTGATGTCGTCGCGGACATTGCAGCGCCGCGCATCCGCCAGGATGCCGTTCAGCATGGCGTCGTCATAGCCGAAGGGCTGGGATGCATAGACGACGCGGAAAAGAGACATGACGGGTCCAGAGCCGCACCGACGGCTGACCACCCTTAGCGCATCCCCGGTCGAAACAGGGTTTTCTCAAGACCTGTCGAAGTGCCGCACCGTCGCGCGTCTCCTGTGTGACGCAAGCCCGCGTCCTTTCAATCAGGACCTCGCCATGACCCGCGCCTTCGCCCCCCTCGCCGCCGCCCTCGCCCTCCTCGTCATCGCCGCGCCGGCGTCTGCCGAGCCGTTTGCCCTGTTCGTCTATGAGACTCCTTCTGACTTCGCCGCCCGAAACGATCCGGCCCGTGCCCAGGCCTATTGGGCTGGTTTCGCGGCCCTTTCGGAACAGATGAACGCCGCCGGGATCGTGCGGGGCGGCGGCCCGCTGGCCGAGCCCTCCTTGGGGGCCACGGTGTCAGTGCGCGACGCGCGCGCAATCTCGGCCCCTGTCGACGGTTACGGCGAGGCGCTCAGCGGCTGGTTCGTCATCGAGGTGGCCGACCGCGCCGAGGCCGAGGCCTGGGCCGCGCGGGTTCCGGCCGCCTCGACGGCCCGGATCGAGGTCCGGCCAATCCTCGACATCCCCATGGCTGGTGGCATGGCGCGCTGACCGATCGGGTCCGGGGAGCGCGGGTCGTTCCCCCGGCCCCTCAACCTGAATGCTCCATTCAGCGTCGGTTCATGCAGACGATCCGACCTTGCACCCTGTCGGGTTTCGCCGTGACCGCCCGCGGGCGCGGCTTGTGCAGCAGGAGCATGTGATGAAGACCAGAACCCTGATCATTGGCGCCCTGGCGACGCTCGCCACCGTGGCCGCGCCGATGGCCGCCTCGGCGCAGCACTGGCGCGGCGACCGTGACCGCGACGGTCGCTATGAGCGTTGGGAACGCCGCGCGGACCGCAATCGCCACGACGGCGGCCGCTACACCCATCGCGAACGCTACAACGACTATCGCCGCGGCCAGCGCGATCAATACCGCGACGGCCGCCGCTATTACTCCCCGCCCTACGGCAACGCCTATGGCCACCGGGGTCGCTGGTATCGCGGCGCGACCATCCCCTACGACTATCGCGGCCGCTGGTATGTCCGGGACTACCACCGCTATGGCTATGCGCACCCGCCGCGCGGCTATGGATATTATCGGACCGACACCGGCGACGTCGTTCTCGCGGCTCTGGCGACCGGCGTGATCATCTCGCTGAACTAGGTCAGAGCAGGCAGACAGGGCCCGTCCGGAGCGATCCGGGCGGGCTTTTCGCGCCCGCGTTCAGGCAGCGTCTCGCCGCGCGGCGAGCGTCAGGGCGCTAGGACAATCCCAGCTTGGCCTTGAGGATGTCGTTGACGGCCGCCGGATTGGCCTTGCCCCCTGTCGCCTTCATGACCTGGCCGACGAACCAGCCGATGGCCTGGGGCTTTTCGGCGACGGCGGCGGCCTTGTCGGGGTTGGCGGCGATGATCTCGTCGACGGCCTTTTCGATCGCGCCGGTATCGGTGACCTGTTTCAGGCCGTGCTTTTCGACCACCTCGGCCGGAGAGCCCTCGCCGTTCCAGACGTGGTCGAAGACTTCCTTGGCGATCTTGGACGAGATGGTCCCGTCCTCGATCAGAGCCACCAACTCGGCGACATGCGCGGCGGGAACGGGGCTTTCGGAGAAGTCCTTTCCGTCCGCCGCCAGCCGCGCCGAAAGCTCGTTTGTCACCCAGTTCGACACCAGCTTGGCGTCCCGCCCCTGGGCCGCCGCCTCGAAATAATCCGCCTTGGCCTGCTCGGAGATCAGCACCACGGCGTCGTACTGCGACAGGCCATAGTCGCTCATCAGCCGGCGGCGCTTCTCGTCGGGCAGTTCGGGCAGGGTGGCCTTGATCTCGTCGATCCAGGCTTGTTCCAGCTCCAGCGGCAGCAGGTCCGGATCGGGGAAGTAGCGATAATCGTTTGCCTCCTCCTTGGACCGCATCGACCGGGTTTCGCCCTTCACGGGGTCGAACAGCCGGGTCTCCTGATCGATCTTGCCGCCGTCCTCCAGGATTTCGATCTGGCGGCGCGCTTCATATTGGATCGCCTGAGAAATGAAGCGGAAGCTGTTGACGTTCTTGATCTCGCAGCGCGTCCCAAGGTGGCTGAACGACCCCGTCTCCTTGAACTTCGCATAGCCGCCCTCGCGACACACCGAGACGTTCACGTCCGCCCGCAGGTTGCCCTTCTCCATGTCGCCGTCGCAGGTGCCGAGGTAGATCAGGATGGTGCGGATCTTCTTGACGTAGGCGACGGCCTCCTCGGGGCTGCGCAGGTCGGGCTTGGACACGATCTCCATCAGGGCCGTGCCCGCCCGGTTGAGATCGACATAGCTCTCGGTTGGCGACAGGTCGTGGATCAGCTTGCCCGCGTCCTGTTCCAGGTGCAGCCGCTCGATCCCGACATTGAAGAAGCTGCCGTCCTCGGCCTCGACCTCGACCACGCCTTCGCCGACGATCGGGAAATACAGCTGGCTGATCTGATAGCCGGTCGGCAGGTCGGGATAGAAGTAGTTCTTGCGGTCGAACTGGCTGCGTTTGTTGATCTGCGCCTTCAAGCCGAGCCCGGTCTTCACCGCCTGTTCGACGCAGTGCCGGTTCAGCGTCGGCAGCATGCCGGGGAAGCCCGCGTCGACCAGCGACACCTGCTCGTTCGGCCCCGCGCCGAATCCCACGGCCGCTCCGGAGAACAGCTTGGCCTTGGAGGCCACCTGGGCGTGGATCTCCAGCCCCATGACGATCTCCCAGGCCCCTGTGCGGCCCTGGATCAACTTCGATGTGTCGAGCGTGTCGGTCATGCGCCGTGATTAGCGCTCCGCGCGGACCTGTGGAAGGTCGTGTCTTGAGCCTGTCGCGATTTGGGGGTCATCTGCGTCCTCCCATCCTCGGAGTCTTCCATGATCAAGTCCGTTCTCGCCGCTGCCGCGCTCGCGGTTCTGGCCCCCACCGCCCTGGCCCAGACCGCCCCGGCCCAGGATCACTCGAACCACGCGGCCCCGGCAACGGCCCGTCCCACCATCGCCAGCCCGATCAAGGACCTGCTGAACAACGCCGAAACCGCCGCGGTCATGGAAAAGCACCTGCCCGGCGTCGCCCAGCACCCCATGCGTCCGCAGTTCGAGGACATGACCCTGGCCCAGGTCATGCCCATGTCCGGCGGCATGATCAGCCAGGCGACGGTCGACGCCATCGACGCCGACCTCAAGGCCCTGCCGCAAACGCCGGCGTCCTGAGCCCACGGGTGGCTGATCAGGAACCGTCATTGTCGGGAATCGGGGAACGTCGTCATATCGACGGATGACACAGCCTGATCCCACCGAGCACGCCCCCGTCAGCCGCAGACAGCGGGTCTCGCTGGAAGGAACGATCGCCACGGCGTCGGCCGTCTCGGCCTGCATCGTGGCGGTCGCTTCGATGTTCACCGCCGTTCAGGCGCTGGACGTGTCGCAGGCGGCCGCCCGTCAGCGCATCTTCGAGCAGCAGTTGTCGGTGTGCCTTCAGTTCGGTGAACTGACCTCCCGGGCGGTGGCCGACACAGAGAAGAACATCGATCGCGTCGCGGGGCCCCTGGACGACGCGGGCGTGGCCGAGATCGAGGCCGCCTTCGCCAGCAGCGCGGAGTTCTCGCGCCAGATGCATCAGCAGTATCTGCAGATGACCATGCTGCTGCCCGAGGACGTGGCTGACGCCGCCTACAAGACGATCGAGAAGCGCACCGAGATCTACAACGCCCAGATCGAGATCTACAACGCGGGCGAGATAACGCCGGCCGCGCTCGCCGCTTTGACCGCGCTCGGCGGACAGGAGCAGGATCTGCTGAACGAGGCCTCCACCGCCTGCAGCGGCTATGTCTCGGACAAGGCCGGCATCAAGGAGTAGGCCCCCGGGTCAGCCGGTCGCATGGACCGTGCGACCGGCGACCACAGTCCGCGCCACCCGGCCCTGCAGCCGCCGTCCGTCGAAGGGCGAGTTCTTCGACTTGGATCTCAGCGCGTCGGCATCGACGATGATCGGCGCGCCGGGGTCGAACAGCACCAGATCGGCCGGGGTGCCCGGGGCCAGTCGTCCGGCGTCCAACCCCAGCAGCGTCGCCGGCCCTTCGGTCAGCGGCCTCAGCACGTCCAGCAGGTCGATCCCCTCCTCGTGATGCAGGGTCAGGGCGGCGGGCAGCAGGGTCTCCAGACCGACCGCGCCCGGTGCCGCTTCCGCGAAGGGTCGGCGCTTGTCCTCGGCTGGCGCGGGGGTGTGAGCCGAGGTGATGGCCTCGATCAACCCGTCCCGGACCGCCTCGATCAGCGCCCGGCGGTCGCTCTCTGGCCGAAGCGGCGGGTCCAGCCGGTAGAAGGTGCGATAGTCGCCGATGTCCACCTCGTTGAAGCACAGGTGGTTGATCGACACCGAGGCCGCGACCTCCAGCCCCCGGCCCCGCGCCCGCGCCAGGACCTCCAGCGCGGCCTCGGTGGATATCTGATCGACCAGGAACCGCGCGCCGGTCTGTTCGACCAGGGCCAGGTCCCGTTCCAGCTGGATGCGCTCGGCGATGGCTGGCGCGCCAGCCAGGCCCAGCCGGGTCGCCAGCTCGCCCGAGGTCGCCACCGCCCCCTCCGACAGCCAGGGATCGGCCGGGCGGCAGGCGATCATGGCGTTGAAGGCCGTGGCATAGGCCATGATCCGCTGCAGCACCCGGCTGTCGGCGATGACATGGTCGCCGTCGGTGAAATACAGGGCTCCCGCCTCGTGCATCAGGCCGATCTCGGCCATGCGCGTCCCGCCCTGTCCCTTCGTCGCCGCTCCCGCCGCGCGGACATTGACCAGCCCCAGGGCCGCGCCGCGCCGCTGGATGAAGTCGACCATGGCCGGATCGTCGACGGCCGGGTCGGTGTCCGGCTGAACCACGATCGTCGTCACGCCTCCGGCCGCCGCCGCCAGACTGGCGGACTTCAGCGTCTCCTTCGGCTCGGCCCCCGGCTCGCCGGTCCGCACGCGGATGTCGATCAGGCCGGGAGCGAGGCACAGGCCCTGGGCGTCGATCATCTGATCCGCCCGTCGCGTCGACGGTCCATGATCGACCAGGGTGATCACGCCGTCCTCGATCAGCACACACCCCGGCCCGTCATAGTCGGTGGCCGGGTCGAGCAGGCGAGCGTTGACGATGGCCAGCGAACTCATGCGGCACCCTCCAGCCGGGCCGACAGCGACGCCAGCACCGCCATCCGAGCCGCCACACCCATCTCGACCTGATCCTGGATCAGGGACACCGAAAGGTCATCGGCCACGTCCGAATCGATCTCCACCCCCCGGTTCATCGGTCCCGGATGCATGACCTTGGCGCCCGCCTTGGCCCAGGCCAGCTTCTCGCGGTCCAGCCCCCAGAAACGGAAATACTCGCGCGTGGACGGCACCAAGGCTCCGTCCATCCGCTCCAGTTGCAGCCTCAGCATCATCACGACGTCGCAGCCGACCAGCCCTTCGCGCATGTCGTGGAACACCTCGCAGCCCCAGCGATCGGCGTCTCCTGGCACCAGGGTGGGCGGCCCAATCAGCCGCACGCGCGCCCCCATCATCGACAGCAGCGCGACGTTCGACCGCGCAACCCGGCTGTGGGCGATGTCGCCGCAGATCGCCACCGTCAGCCCGCCCACGTCCCCAAACGCGCGCCTCAGGCTCAGCAGGTCCAGCAGCGCCTGGGTCGGATGTTCATGTCGTCCGTCCCCCGCGTTCACGACCGCGCACCCGACCTTCTGGCTCAGCAGGGCCGCCGCTCCCGACGCCCCGTGCCGTACCACCAGGATATCGGGCCGCATGGCGTTCAGAGTCACGGCGGTGTCGATCAGGGTCTCGCCCTTCTTCACCGAACTGGCCCCGACCGGCATGGTCACGACATCGGCCCCCAGCCGCTTGGCCGCGATCTCGAACGAGGAACTGGTTCGGGTCGAGTTCTCGAAGAACAGGTTCAGCACCGTGCGCCCGCGCAGCAGGTCCAGCGCCTTGGTCGACTGGCGATTCAAGTCGACAAAGGCGTCGGCCAGATCCAGCAACGACGCGACAAACGGCGGGTTCAGGTCGGCCGCCGCCAGGAAATGGGGTTTCGGGAACGGGACCAGCCGGTCGGCGATCAGGTCGGCGGCGGCGGCGGGATGGGTCATCAAAGCCCGCCTATAGCGCCGGATCACCCGAGATGGAACAGCGCCAGCAGGATCGGTATCCCCGCCGCGCTGCCGACGGTCGTCAGGGCCACGATGCCGGCCATCAGCGGCGCATCCCCGCCCATCTGCCGCGCGAGGATGTAGGACGCCGCCGCGCCCGGCGCCGCGCCGCACATCAGCGCGATCCCCTGCGCCGTCTCCGATCCGCCATAGAGCCGACAGAGCCCCCACATCACGAAGGGCGTGATGACCAGCTTCACGACCGAGACCCCGGTGATCGTCACGCGCCGCCGCGCCACCTCGGCGAAACTCAGCCCCGCCCCCGCCACGATCAGCCCCAGCGGCAGGGCTGCGCCGCCCAGCAGCACCAGCGTCTCCGATATCCCCGCCAGACGCGGCACGCCGCCCAGGTTCAGCGCCAGACCGATCAGACAGGCCACCAGGATCGGGTTGGAGACGATCGCCCTGGCCAGCGACAACGCCGACATCTCGCGTTGATCGGCTCCCCACCGCACCAAGACGATCACGCACAGGATGTTGGTGACCGGGATCATCGCCCCGATCACCACGGCCGCCAGCGCCAGCCCGTCCGGCCCATAGACCGCCTGGATCACCGGGAGGAAGACAAAGCTGTTCCAGCGGATCACGCCCTGAAACACCGAGGTGAAGGCCGGCCCGTCCAGCCGCAGCATGGGCCGGACCAGCAGCGTCACCGTGGCGATGATCAACACGGCGCTGACCGCCGCCGCCCCCGCCGCCGTCGCCCCGCCCCCCGAGATGTCGGCGTGCCAGATCGCCGGGATCAGAAAGCCCGGATACAGCAGATGGATCGACAGCCTCTCGATCGGCCGCCACGCCGCGTCCGGCAGGAACCCGGACTTTCGCAGGCCATAGCCGACGGCGATCAGCACAAAGACCGGAACGACCCCGGCGAACAGGGCGGTCACACCCAGGTTTCCTGATCCCGCACGCGGTCCAGCGCCCCCTGCAAAATCCACGCGGCCGCCGTCCGATCCACCACGCCCGCGCGCCGCTTGCGGCTCAAGTCCAGCTCGTCGATCAGGAATCGCTCGACGGCGCTGGTGGACAGCCGCTCGTCCCAGAAGGCCACGCTTGTCGGTCGAAGCCTGTCCAGATTGCGCGCGAAGGCCCGACAAGACTGCGCCCGGGGCCCCTCGGTCCCGTCCATGTTCATCGGCAGGCCGATGATCAGCGCCGAGATCTTGCGCCCGTCCATCAGTCGGAACAGCGTCTCCGCCTCGGCCGTGAACTTCGACTTGCGAACCAGCTCCAGCGGACTGGCGATCATCCGGCTTGTGTCCGACACGGCCACGCCGATGGTCTTTTCGCCCAGGTCCAGACCCATCCAGGGCGTGCCGGGAGGACAGGCGGCCGCGAGGTCTGTCAGGTTCAGTATTGGCACGCGGGCGGCCTAGGCGTTGCCAGCGGCGCTGTCAAAGCACAGGGTGCAAGCGTCACCATTGGGAGGGGTTCCATGTCGCGTTCCGTATCGTCCATCATCGGCCTGCTTGCGCTGGCCTTGTCCGTCGGTGCCTGCGAGGCCTCCTCAAACGGTGCGGCGACGCCCGCCGGCACCGCGCCGGGCACAGAGGCACCAGCCCCTCAGGCCACGCCTCTTGCCGCCTCCGGCGCGCCGGAGGCGGTGCCGATCGCGGTCGACGCGGACGGCACCCTGATGTCGGCGGCCAGCGTGGTCCGCATCGACTGGGTCGCGGACAATGGGGCGAAGGTGTTCGGCACGGCCGGCGGCGATCCCGCCGCAAACGGCCTCTACACCTACATCGCCTTCTTCACCGATCCGGGGGGCGAATGGGTGATCTACGAACTGGGCAACATCCTCGAATACACGGTGCTGTCGTCCTCCGTCGGACGGGTCGACCTCGACATCCACGAGAGCACCATCGACGAGGCGACCGGCGAGATCGACAGCCGCCACCGCAAGGTCATCGTCTCCTGGACGCCGGGGGTCGACGGCGGGCCCCCGACGGGCGTCATGGTCACACCGGCCCAATAGAGTCGGCCGGTCCTTGTGCGGCCCAGTCCTTGTGCGTTGCGGTGCGGGCGGCTAATCCCGCCCGCTTGAACCCGCTCGACTGGAGGGCCCCTTGGCCATCGACGCCGAAACGGTGAGGAAGGTCGCCCACCTCGCCCGCATCAAGACCCCCGACGACCGGCTCGAAGGCCTGGCCGGAGAGTTGAACGGCATCCTCGCCTGGATCGAACAGCTTCAGGAAGTCGATGTGACCGGCATCGAGCCGATGACCTCGAACGTGGCCCAGCCGCTTCGCCTGCGCGACGACGTCGTGACCGACGGAGCCCGGGTCGATGCCGTGCTGTCCAACGCGCCCAAGTCCGCCGACGGCTTCTACGTTGTGCCCAAGGTGGTCGAATAGATGTCTGACCTCACCTCGCTCACCCTCAAGGCCGCCGTCGACGGCCTCAAGACCAAGGCCTTCTCCTCGGAGGAGATCACCCGCGCCTTCGTCTCGAACATCGAGGCCGCCAACCCGACCCTGAACGCCTATGTCGTCGTGACCGCCGACAAGGCGATCGACATGGCCCGCGCCTCCGACGCCCGCATCGCCTCGGGCGACGCCGGTGCCCTGGAAGGCGCGCCCTTGGGCATCAAGGACCTGTTCTGCACCGACGGCGTCCAGACGACGGCCGGGTCGAACATGCTGCGCGGCTTCGTCCCGCCCTATGAGTCGACCGTCACCGCCAACCTGTGGCGGGACGGGGCGGTCATGTTGGGCAAGCTGAACATGGACGAGTTCGCCATGGGCTCTTCGAACGAGACCTCGGCCTTTGGTCCGGTCAGGAACCCCTGGAAATCAAAGGGTTCCAACTCCGACCTGACGCCGGGTGGCAGCTCGGGCGGCTCCGCCTCGGCGGTCGCGGCCGACCTGTGCCTGGCCGCCACGGCGTCTGATACCGGCGGTTCGATCCGCCAGCCCGCCGCCTTCACCGGCACCGTCGGCATCAAGCCGACCTATGGCCGCGCCAGCCGCTACGGCATGGTCGCCTTCGCCAGTTCGCTCGATCAGGCCGGGCCGATCACCCGGACGGTCGAGGACGCGGCGATCCTGCTGCGCTCCATGTGCAGCTTTGACGTGAAGGACTCGACCAGCCTCGACATTCCGACGCCGGACTGGACCCAGTCCGTCGGCCAATCGGTCAAGGGTTTGCGCATCGGCGTGCCGCGCGAATACGTCGTCGACGGCATGCCGGCCGAGATCCAGGCCCTGTGGGACCAGGGCGTGGCCTGGCTGCGCGACGCCGGCTGCGAGATCGTCGACATCTCCCTGCCCCACACCAAATACGCCCTGCCGACCTACTATATCGTCGCCCCGGCCGAGGCCTCGTCGAACCTTGCCCGCTATGATGGCATGCGCTTCGGTCATCGCGCCGAGCACGCGACCAGCCTGACCGACCTCTACGAGACCAGCCGCGCCGAGGGCTTCGGCAAGGAGGTCCAGCGCCGCCTGACGATCGGGGCCTATGTGCTGTCGGCCGGATTCTACGACGCCTACTACGTCCGCGCGCTGAAGGTCCGCCGCCGCATCGCCCAGGACTTCGACGATGTCTGGGGCAAGGTGGACGCCATCCTGACGCCCTCGACGCCGTCGGCAGCCTTCGCCCTGGGCGACAAGCAGATCGACCCGGTGACGATGTATCTGAACGACGTCTTCACCGTGACGGCGAACCTTGCCGGCCTGCCCGGCATCTCGGTCCCCGCCGGACTCGACGCCAACGGCCTGCCCCTGGGCCTACAGGTCATCGGCAAGGCGCTGGACGAGGCCACGGTTTTCCAGGTCGGCGCGGCGCTGGAACAGGCGGCGGGCAGCGTGGGCCGGCCCGATCGCTGGTGGTGATGACGTCCCTCTCCCTATGGGAGAGGGCAGACCGCGGCGCGCTCCAGTTCCGCCCCCAGAACGCCCTTGACCGCCAGAGGCGCGTCCGTGGCGATCACCACGGCACCCTGCTCGAACAGGTCACGATACTCCGACACGTCGCCGTCCTCGGCATAGCGGTCGTCCAGCCGCCGCCCCGGCGCGCCCAGCGTGCCGAACTGCGCTTCCACGCCCCGCTCGGCCAGCGCCCGCCACAGCCCCGGCCGCGCCTCGCGGGTCCCGGTCCACGCGAGGATCTGCGCCGGATTGAGCCCCTCCAGGCCCGCCACGGCGTCCAGCCCCGCCGAAATCATCATCTCGGGCGCCATCTCCGCCACCGCCCGCGCCGTCTCCGGCGAATAGGTGATCAGAATCACACGATCCTGCGCACCTGCCTGCCGCACCTCCTCGATCACCCGCCGCGCCAGGGCCAGCGTCGCCGTCTCGTCCGCCGGCTTCAGATCGATCGAGGCGATCACCCGTGCTCGTCCGGCCGCCTCCAGCGCCTCGACCAGCGTCGGCGGCGGCGCATCGATCACCGTCCCGTTCGTCGCCTCCAGCCGCGCCATCCGGACCGTGGCGAACGTCAGGTCCGCCACCCGCCCCGCGCCCGTCGTCGTCCGCTCCAGCGTCTCGTCGTGCATCAGCACCAGACGTCCGTCCGAGGTCAGGGCCGCGTCGATCTCCACGATCGCGCCGGGAATGGCTCGCCCGGTCGCCTCGATGGCCTGGATGGAGTTCTCCGGCTGGTCGTCCGCCGACTGCGCCCGGTGCGCCGACACCATCACCCCGCCGGTCTCGCGCACGCAGTCGAAGAAGGCCGCCAGCGCCGGGCTCCCCGCTGCCGTCTGGGCCGACGACCCGGGCGCGGCGGCGCATCCGGGCGCGATGAGAAGAACCGTCGTGGCGGCGAGGGTGCGGATCATGGGGCGACTCCGAAGGCCGCGTGTCATAGCCGCCACGACCCCCGGGCGGAACCCATTGCGCGATCCTGGGTGCCGCTTGCCCCGGCGCTCCCGCCGACGCATCTTGAAGACGCACGTTTTCCGGGAGCGAATCACTTGCAGGATCTGGTGGGACCCGCGCTGGGCACCCTCGCGGCCGTCGCCGTGGGCGGATACCTGCTGGGATCCATCCCGTTCGGGGTCCTGATCACACGCGCGGCCGGGGCCGGCGACGTCCGCAACATCGGCTCGGGCAACATCGGCGCGACCAATGTGCTGCGGACAGGCAGGAAGGACCTGGCGCTCGCCACCCTGCTGCTCGATGCGGGCAAGGGCGCGGTCGCCCTGCTGATCGCGCGCCAGCTGTTCGGCTCCGAGGTCGCCGGGGCCATCGCCGGCGGCGCGGCCTTCCTTGGTCATCTGTTCCCCGTCTGGCTGGGCTTCAAGGGCGGCAAGGGCGTCGCCACCTTCTTCGGCCTGCTGATCGCCGCCGCCTGGCCGCTCGGGCTGATGGCGGGCGCGACCTGGCTGATCGTGGTCTTCGCCCTGCGGTATTCCTCCCTGGCCGCCCTGATCGCCTCGGCCGCCGCGCCCCTGCTGGCGCTGCTGCCCCTTTCCTCCGTCGGCCTGCCCGTCGCGGCTCCGATCCTGGTACTGTCGGTCTTCACCGCCGTCCTGATCTGGATCCGCCACCATGAGAACATCGGCCGCCTGCTAAAGGGGGCCGAGCCCCGCATCGGCGCGGCGAAACAGGCGTGAGCCTGACCGAGGCCGAGCGGTTCGCGCGGCTTCGTCTCGCCCGCACCGACCGCGTCGGTCCCGTCGCCTTCCGCCAGCTTCTGCTCCGCTTCGGCTCTGCTGAGCGCGCCATCGAGGCCCTCCCCGATCTGGTCCGCAGCGGCGGAGCGCACGGCTTCACCCTTCCGCCGATGGACCGCATCGAGGCTGAGATCGAGGCCGGCGCCCGCATCGGCGCCCATCTGGTCGTACTGGACGACGAGGGTCATCCGCCGCGCCTCGCCGCCCTCGATCCGCCCCCGCCGATTCTTTGGGTCCGGGGCGACGTTGGCCTGTTGTCGCGAGATGCCGTGGGCGTGGTCGGGGCCCGCATCGCCTCGGCCGGGGGTCAGCGGATCGCCCGGGGCCTGGCCCAGCAGTTGGGCGAGGCCGGCTTCGTCGTCGTCTCGGGCCTGGCGCGCGGCATCGACGCGGCCGCGCATGCGGGGTCGCTCGAGACCGGCACGGTGGCGGTGCTGGGCGGCGGCGTCGACGACGTCTATCCCCCCGACAACGCCGCCCTCTACGACCAGATCGTCGAGCGCGGCGCGGTCGTGTCCGAAAGCCCGATGGGCAGCCGCGCCCAGGCCCGTGACTTTCCGCGTCGCAATCGCATCATCTCCGGTCTGTCGCGCGGGGTCATCGTGGTCGAGGCCGAGATCCGCTCTGGTTCCCTGATCACCGCGCGACTCGCCAACGAGCAGGGTCGCGAGGTCTTCGCCGTCCCGGGATCGCCGCTCGATCCCCGGTCCAAGGGGCCGAACGAGCTGCTGCGCCAAGGGGCCCACATCTGCGAGGGCCTCGACGATGTGATCCGGGGGCTTGAGACCCTGCGGACCCTGTCCGAACCGTTCCGAGACGACCCCTTCCAAGACGCGGAGAACACGGGCGACCTCGACGCCGCCTTCCTCGACCGTGTCGCCACCCTGCTGTCGCCCACGCCGACCCCCCGGGACGAGATCGCCCGCGCCCTGGACGCGCCCATCAGTAGCGTGGCGGCGGCCTTGCTGGAACTCAGCCTGGCGGGCCGGGCGACCTTGCTTCCCGGCGGATCGGCGACGATCTAGACCCTGATCGGCTGAGGGGGAATCGTTTCGCGATTCCGCTGATGCCGTGACTCAGGGTCCAGGATCCAGCGAGAGCATGAATCACGCTTTCGGCGGACCCACGCAGTGGGTCCTCCTTGACCGATCATGCTCTAAGCCGGTCTTCGTCGGGACGGCTCTTCCTGAGCGACGTCCGAGGCTTGCGACGGCCGGACCTCGCCCGCCCGGGCGGCGGCGCTGTCCAACAGCTGTCCCAGGACCTCGTCCCCGTCCCAGCGCGCCATCTGCGCCAGCTCCGTGGCCATGGCCCCGATGTATTCGCGGACCGGGAACTCCCGCCGCTCCAGCTCGGTGGCATGCGCCGGGTACCCTGTCGTGGACGGGATCGGTTGAACGGTCATGGCGATGCCCCTCACTGGGTTGACGGCCTCACTTGGACACAACTTCAGACTGTTTGGCAACCTAGCCTTGAGCCGTCGTTTCTGCGTCCGATTGACATAGGGCGCGAGCCTGACCACGTTCGCCCACCCTCCCCTCAGACTGAGCCGTAATGAATCTCGTCATCGTCGAGAGCCCCGCCAAGGCCAAGACCATCAACAAATACCTCGGCTCCGGCTACGAGGTGCTCGCCTCGTACGGACACATCCGCGACCTCCCCTCCAAGGACGGCTCGGTCAAGCCCGACGAGGATTTCGCCATGGACTGGGAGATCGATCCCAAGGCGTCCAAGCGCATGTCCGAGATCGCGGAGGCCGCCAAGCGCGCCGATCGCCTGATCCTGGCCACCGACCCCGACCGCGAGGGCGAGGCCATCAGCTGGCATGTGCTTGATGTCCTGACCAGGAAGAAGGCGCTGAAGGACACCGCCGTCGAACGCGTCACCTTCAACGCCATCACCAAGTCGGCTGTGCTGGAGGCCATGGCGGCCCCGCGCCAGATCGACATGGAGCTGGTCGAGGCCTACCTCGCCCGCCGCGCGCTCGACTATCTGGTCGGCTTCACCCTGTCGCCGGTCCTGTGGAGGAAGCTCCCGGGGGCCCGTTCCGCCGGTCGGGTCCAGTCCGTGGCCCTGCGCATCGTCGTCGACCGCGAGCTGGAGATCGAACGCTTCCGGCCCCAGGAATACTGGTCGATCGAGGCCGATCTGGCGGCCGACAGCCCGCCCTTCACCACCCGCCTGGTCAAGCACGCCGGCCAGCGCGTGCAGCGGCTGGACATCAAGGACGAGGCGACCGCCATGGCCGCCCGCGACGCCATCCAGTCCGGCGACTTCACCATCAGGTCCATCGAAAAGAAGCCGGTCCGTCGCTTCCCCTCGCCGCCCTTCACCACCTCGACCCTGCAGCAGGAGGCGTCCAGAAAGCTCGGCTTCGATGCCCAGCGCACCATGCGCGCGGCCCAGAAGCTGTACGAAGGCGTCGACGAGACCGGCGGCCTCATTACCTATATGCGGACCGACGGCGTCCAGACCACGCCCGAGGGCATCGCCCAGGCGCGCGAGGTCATCGGCAAGACCTTCGGACCCGCCTTCGTTCCAGCAGAAGCCAAATATTACAAGTCGAAAGCCAAGAATGCTCAGGAAGCGCACGAGGCGATCCGGCCGACCAACATCGCCCGCAAGCCCGAGAGCCTGCGCCTCGAATCCGATCTCCAGCGCCTTTACGAACTGATCTGGAAGCGGATGGTCGCCTCCCAGATGGAGGCAGCCCGCCTGGACCGCACCACGGTCGAGGTCGAGACGCCCGACGGCCTGACGGGCCTGCGCGCGACGGGCCAGGTCGTCACTTTCGACGGCTTCCTCGCGGTCTATGAGGAAGGTCGCGACGAGAAGCAGAAGGGCGCCGAAGCCGAGGAGGACGACGATTCCACCCGCCTGCCGGCGCTCAAGGAAGGTGCAAAAGCCAAGATCGAGGCGGTCCGCACCGACCAGCATTTCACCGAGCCCCCGCCCCGCTACTCCGAGGCCACCCTGGTCAAGAAGCTGGAAGAGCTCGGTATCGGCCGACCCTCGACCTATGCCTCCATCCTGACCACCCTGCGCGACCGCCAGTACGTCCGCATGGACAAGAACCGCTTCATTCCCGAGGACAACGGCCGCCTGGTCACCGCCTTCCTGGAGCAGTTCTTCGGTCGCTGGGTCGAATACGACTTCACCGCCGCGCTGGAGACCCAGCTGGACGAGGTCTCGGCCGGCGATATGGACTGGAAGGCGCTGCTGCGCGACTTCTGGTCCAAGCTGAAGCCCGCCACGGCCGCCGTGCTGGAACGCCAGGGCGTGATCGACGAGCTCGACACCGCCATCGGCCCCTTCCTGTTCCCGGAAAAGCCGGACGGTTCCGACGCCCGCCTGTGCCCCCTGTGCAAGACCGGGCGGCTGCATCTGAAGGCCAGCTTCAAGATGAAGTCCTCCTTCATCGGCTGCTCCAACTACCCGGTATGCCGCTACACCCGGGGCTTTGGCGCGGGCGAGAACGCGGGCGACGAGGCCGGCGGCGACCGCGATCTGGGCGTCGATCCCGAAACCGGTCAGCCCGTGGCGCTCAAGATCGGCCGCTTCGGCCCCTATGTGGAAACCTCGGTCCCCGGCGAGGAGAAGCCCAAGCGGTCCTCCCTGCCCAAGGGCTGGTCGCCCGCGACCCTGACCCTGGAACAGGCCTCGCGACTGCTGTCCCTGCCCCGGACCGTCGGCGTTCACCCCGAGGACAACCAGCCGATCACGGCGGGCCTCGGCCGCTACGGCCCCTTCATTCTTCATGTCGGGACCTACGCCAATGTCACGGATATCGATGAGGTTTTTGACATCGGTCTGAACCGAGCCGTCGTCCTGCTGGCCGAAAAGCGCGCGGGCGGCTTCAAGGGTCGCGGCGCGGCCGTCGCGCCGCTCAAGGACCTGGGGGCCCACCCCGAGACCGGTGAGCCCGTCCACGTCATGTCCGGCCGCTTCGGCCCCTATGTGAAGTCCGGCAAGATCAACGCCACAATCCCCAAGGGCACCGCGCCCGAGGATATGACGATGGAGGTGGCCGTGCCGCTTCTGGCCGCTCGCGCCCTCGTCGCTCCCAAGGGCAAGAAGCCCGTGGCGAAGAAAGCCGCGCCCGCAAAGACCTCGACCGCCAGGAAGAAGCCGGCGGCCAAGAATGCGGCCCCCAAGAAGAAGGCCGGAGCCTGAGACGACGGCGGAGAGCGTGCCAGCATCTCCGCCGTCAGGGCCGCGTCGGGTTGAAACCCGAGCCCGATCACCTTAAGTATTGGATATCCTGAACCCCACCCCCTTTCTCGTCGGCGTGATTGCGCCGGCGCGCGAACCTGTTTGGCGGGGACTTTCGGGCCGAATAAACCTGATGGAGACGCCATGTTCGCGCAACGCAAACTTCCCTACCAGCCCCGCTCCACCCCCGGTGCCCGCAGCGGCTACCGTCTCGCACCGATCCGGGCCCGCGCCGGCCTGGCGATGCGCCGCGCCATGAGTTTCGGCGCCATGCCGGACGCCGAGGCGGTCCTGCGGGCCAGCGGCCTGTCGCTGGCCCCCGTGTCGGTCGGCGACGAAGGCCTGAGCGTCGGCGGAACCAGCATCCTCGCGACCGCCTCTCCCGCCGACATCGACAGCGGCGCCCTGAAGGCCCTCGTCGTGCCGGCCGGAAACGTCGACGAGACGTCCCAGGCCGCCCTCGATGACCTGATCATTCGCGCCGGCACCAAGGGCGCGCCCGTGTTCGCGTTCGGCGAGGGCGTGGCCACCACTCTGCGAGCCCTCGGCAAGCCCACCGGCCCCTATCGCGAATCCGTCGCCGTGGTCGTGACCGGCGACACGGTCGAGAGTCTGGCGGACACCTCCGCCCTCGCCGTCGCTGCGGGCCGCGTCGGCTGAATACCTCGGGCGGCTCCTGCGGGAGCCGCCCACGCCCCCTTATGCCCGACAATCGCCGCTTCTACGGCTGGGCCGCGTCCATAATGTTCTTGCTTTGTTCCGAATCTTGATTAGGTTCGGGCCATGCATTCTGCCCCTCTGCCGACGAAAGGACGCGGCGCCCGATCCAACGCCACCGGGCGCTACGAACCGACCACGACCGAAGCCTTCGATGACGGCTGGACCGCCGAGGATGAGGCTCCGACCCAGATCCGCACCATCCTGACCCCCGAACACGCCCGGACGATCATCGCCGGAAACACCAGCCCGGACATCGGGTTCGACCGCTCGATCGACCCCTACAAGGGATGCGAACATGGATGCATCTACTGCTACGCCCGTCCATCCCATGCCTTCATGGGCCTATCCCCGGGCCTGGATTTCGAGAGCCGGATCTTCTTCAAGCCCGGGGCCGGGCGTCTCCTGGAACAGGAGCTCGCCGCGCGCCGCTACGTCTGCAAGCGGATTCACATCGGCGGCAACACCGACCCGTACCAGCCGGTCGAGCGGGACCTTCAGTCCACCCGGCAGATCCTTCAGGTCTGCCGACGCTTCAACCAGCCCCTGTCCATCATCACCAAATCGAATCTGATCACTCGCGATGTGGACATTCTTGGGCCGATGGGCCGCGACCGTCTGGCCAGCGCCTTTGTCTCGATCACGACGCTGGATCGCCGGCTCGCCCGCGCCATGGAACCCCGGGCCTCGACCCCGGCCAAGCGTCTGGAGGCCATAAACCGCCTGGCCGACGCCGGTGTCCCCGTCGGCGTCGGCTTCGCGCCGGTGATCCCCGGGCTGAACGACCATGAGCTGGAGGCCGTACTCGAGGCTGCGTCCAAGGCCGGTGCCACCACGGCCATGTATGTGACGTTGCGCCTGCCGCTCGAGATCAAGGACCTGTTCCGCGAATGGCTGGCGGACGCACGGCCCGAGCGCGCCGCCCGCGTCATGTCCCTGGTTCGCCAGACCCGGGGCGGCAAGGACTACGATCCCGACTGGAACACCCGGATGAAGGGCACCGGCCCCGTCGCCGACCTGATCGCCGCCCGGTTCAAGGCCGCCATCAAACGCTACGGCCTTGACGCCCCTCGCCACCCGCTCGACGAGACAAAGTTCCGCGTCCCCGCCGACGCCCGGGCGCAGCTGGAGCTGTTCGGCTGACGCTCAGACGGCGCCCTCGACCAGCGCGCGCCATGTCGGATCGGTGTCATCGACCAGGTCCACATCCTCCAGCAGCACGACCACCCCCTCCCCGTCCGGCAGGATGACGCCCAACACTTCCATGACCTCGCCGTCGGGACCGACATGGCTCTCGGCCTGGACCGCCACCGCGCCCTGTTCGCCGTCCTCGTCCCACCAGATCACCGGCTGGGGCAGGTCCATGCCGATCGGCCGGGCGTCCGACGTCTCGGCCAAGGCGAAGATCGCCCGCCGCGCCTGCACGTCGTCCAGGGTCGCGACCCGGCCGACGAACGGCGCCAGCCGCGACCAGTCGTCCACGTCGAAACCGCCCCAATCTTCATCAGGACTGCCCTCGCCGAAATCCGGTTCCGCGTCTGCCATCGTCTATCTCCGAAACACGCCGACCAGCTCGACATGGCTGGACCACAGGAACTGATCGACCGGCGTGACCCGCTCCAGCCGGAACCCCGCCTCGATCAGCACGCGGGCGTCCCGCGCGAAGGTCTGGGGGTTGCAGGACACGCCGACCACGACGCTCGCCTTCGTCTCCGCGATCTGGGCCGTCTGATCGATCGCCCCGGCCCGCGGCGGATCGAACACAATGGCCTCGCAGCCCTTCAGATCGAACGGCGTCAACGGCCTGCGAAACAGGTCCCGCGCCTCGGCCACGATCGGCTTCAGCCCCTTCGCCGTGCCGATGCCCGCCTTCAACGCCGCGATCCCGGCCGCCGAGGCATCGACCGCCACAACGCCGGCCACCGTGGCCAGGGGAAAGGTGAAGGTCCCGGCCCCGCAGAACAGGTCCGCCACCTTCTTGACCCCCCTCACCGCCTCGACGGCCCTGGACACCATCGCCGCCTCGGCCTCGGGCACGGCCTGCAGGAAGCCGCCAGCCGGCAGAGGCACGGTCGCGGGACCGAACGCCACCCGGGGCTGGCGCGCCATCACCAGGGTCTCGCCCGCCAGCGACAGACGGGCCAGATCGGCCGCCGCCGCCGCGCGGATCGCCTGAGCCCGGCCGTCTCCCGACAGGCCCGAACGCCGCTCGACCCCCGTCACATCGACGTCCAGCCCATCCAGCGTCCAGGTTACATGCAGGGTCGGCGCCGACTTGGGATGATCCAGAAACGCCGCCGCGACCCGCGTCAGCACGGGAAAGGCCCGCACCAGCCGGGGGTCCGCAACCGGACAGGCCGTCACCTCGACCAGCCGCCAGGACTTCCTCGCCTTGAAGCCCAGCACGACACGTCCATCCACCAGCCGCCGCGCATGCAGCGCCAGCCGGCGACGGCTGCCCGGCGGCACGGCCACGGTCGCCTCGACCTCGGTCTCGATCTTTTCGCGCGCCAGGGTCGCGATCACCTGGTCCCGCTTCCACGCCAGATAGGGGCCGCTGGCCCAGTGCTGCAGCGAACACCCGCCGCAGTCGCCATAGTGGGGCGACACCGGCGCGACGCGGTCCGGGCTCGCCTCGACGATCTCGACCCCCTCCAGCCGCCCGTCGCCGACCTCTCCCCGCACCGTCTCGCCGGGCAGGGTCAGGGGCGCGAACACTGGACCCGTGGCGGTTTCGGCGACGCCGTCCCCCTGCCCCGCGACCCGGGCGATCCTCAGCGTTGTGGTCATTGCGTCTTCTAGACCGCTTCGCCGCCCGGCCGAAACATGAACGGAGATGAACGGCCGGCTCAACGCCGGTTCAGGTTCGCCCCCCTAGAACACCTCCCAACAGACGCCGGATGTCCCGACGTCGGAACAGGGGTTTTCATCATGACCACCAGGTTCTCCAAGCCCGTCGCCGCCCTGGCCGCCCTCGCGGCCGCCGCGACGCTGGCCCCCGCCGCCGCCTCGGCCCAGTCCTACGGCTACGGCAACGGCTATTCCAACAATGGCTATTCGAACAACGGCTACAGCCAGCCCTACGGCCACAACAACGGCTACGGCCAGAGAAGCTACGGCTATGACCGCTGCCAGACCTATGGCCAGGGCCGGACCGGCGCAGGCGCCCTGATCGGCGGCGGCATCGGAGCCGTCGCGGGATCGCAGGTCGCGGGCCGTGGCAACCGGACCGAGGGCTCGATCATCGGCGGCATCCTGGGCGCCGTGATCGGCTCCCAGGTCGGGCGGGCGTCCAACGAGAACTGCCGCTCGGACTATCGCGGCCAGACCCACACCCAGGCCCAGACCTACTACGGTGGAAATGATCGCTACGACGACCGCGCCTATTCGTCGGGCTACTATGACGATCGCGGTTATCGCGACGACCGCCGCTACGATGATCGCCGGGACCAGGGCCGTTACCAGAGCGGCTATCAGGTCTCCGCCGACGGCTACTACTATTACGATCCGCGGCGGGGCTGGCTGCCGCGCTGATCGATCAAGGTTCGCGGTTCCGGTTAGTTTTCAGCCCCCCTGTCGATCGGGATCGTGACGGGCGCCGCCGGCGGAGCAATCCGCCGGCGGTTGCTTTTGTGCGGTGTCGCCAACGCTCGGCTCGCGGAGTCTCGCCGCTTGAGCGACGGGGTCCTGTTGGTCGCTACCGCTCGCAACGCGGTCGCTCGCTGCTTGAGCGACTCCCTTTGGTCGCTATCGCTCGCGACGCAGTCGCTCGTTACTTGAGCGACTCCCTTTGGTCGCTACCACTCGCGACGCGGTCGCTCGCTGCTTGAGCGACGTCGTCATCCGGGCCGCCGCGACGCCCAGAGCAAGTATTCGACATTGCCGTCGCCGCCGGGGATCGGGCTTTCGGTCGTCGAGCGGACGGTCCAGCCGAGGCTCTCCAGCCAGGCCGAGACCCGCTCCACGGCCGCCCTGCGGGCCTCGACGTCCTTGACGATCCCGCCCTTGCCGACCGCGCCGGGCCCATCCGCCTCGAACTGCGGCTTGACCAGCGCGATCAGCTCGGCCTCTTCCGGCACCAGATCGAGTGCCACCGGCAGAACCTTGATCAGACTGATGAAACTCGCATCGCAGACGATCAACTCAGGGGGCGTCGAAATGAGATCCGGCGTCAGGGAACGGGCGTCGGTCCGCTCCAGCACCGTCACGCGAGCATCCGCCGCGACGCGGGGATGCATCTGCCCAGAGCCCACATCCACCGCGAAAACCCGCGCCGCGCCTCGCGCCAGGCAGACCTCGGTGAACCCTCCGGTCGAGGCCCCGACGTCCAGCACCGTCCGTCCCTCGACGACCACGGGCCAGAGGTCCAGGGCGTGGACCAGCTTCCATGCGCCCCGCCCCACCCAGGGATGCGGCGGCTCGACCGTCAAGACGGCGTCGTCGGTGACCTTCTCCGAGGCGGCCCGCGCGGGGCGACCGTTCACCGTCACGCCCCCGGCCTCGATCGCCGCCCTGGCCCGCGCCCGGCTGTCGACGAGACCTCGCGAGACGAGCATTACATCCAGTCGCGTCGTCATCGTTCGTCCAGCCTCAATCGGGGTGTCAGGTGATCCAGGAACAGCCGGGCCTTTCGCGGCAGGTCCCGGTGGGTCCACAAGGCTGCCACCGGCGTCGGTGGGCCTGACCAGTCGGGGGCCACGCGGACCAGCCGCCCGTCGGCGATGTCCCGGGCCACGGCAAAGGACGGCATCAGGGCCACGCCGGCCCCCTGGACCGCGAGGCTCAGCACCACGGCCCCCGCCGCTGCGCTGAGTGTCCCGGACGGCTCCATCTCGACGACCCCCGCAGGGCCCGTCAGTCGCCATTTCTGGCCGAGCGTCGAGCCGGAGAAAACCACGCAGCGTCCGTTCAGCCGATCCTCCAGCGGGGCCTCCCCATCCAGCGCCTGGACGACCGCCGGCGACGCCACCAGCCAACGTTCATAGGTGCCCAGCCGCCGCCCGGTCAGACTGCTGTCCGTCAGGGGCCCGAGTCTCAGGATCAGATCGACGCCCTCCGCGACCGCATCGATCCGGGCGTCCGTCGCCGCGATGTCCAGCCTCAGCCGGGGCCAAGCCTTCAGGAAGGCGTCCACATGCGGGGCCACCTCGGCGGTGGCGAAGGCGATGGACGTCGAGACCCGCAGCCGGCCGACCGGCTCCCGATCCGCGCCCGCCGCCGCCTCCACCAGGGCCGCGTCCTCCTCCAGCAAACGCTGGGCCTGCTCATAGACGCGCTGACCCGCCTCGGTGACCGACAGCCGCCGCGTGGTTCGCATCAGCAGCCGCGCGCCCAGGTCCGCCTCCAGCGCCGCGATGGAACGGCTGGCGGCCGACTGCGACAAGCCGGCGTCGCGCCCGGCACGCGAGAAGCTTCCGCTCTCGACGGCGCGGACGAACAGGCGAAGGGCGGACAGGCGATCCATCCCTCCTCCTTTCATGCGATAAGCGCATAAGTCAAAGCCGATCCGCCCGACTAATGCACGAGCCGATCCCGGCGCATCTTCCTCCTCGACGACGCGCCGATGCGCCGCCCCACCCCACGAAGGAAGATCACCATGACCCAGTTCCCCATCCACACCCTGGAAACCGCCCCGGAAGGCTCGCGCCCCTTCATCGCCGGCGCCAAGGCCGCCTTCGGCATCGTGCCGAACCTCGTCGGTGAGTTCGCCGAGAGCCCGGCCGTGATCGAGGGCTACCTGGCGCTGGCCGGCGCCTATCAGAAGTCGGACCTGACCCCGCTGGAGCGCGAGGTCGTCCTGATCGCCGCCTCGGTCGAGAACGCCTGCCGCTACTGCGTCGCCGCCCACACCACGGTGACCCAGGGCCAGCATCTGGACCAGACCGTCATCCAGGCCGTCCGCGACGGCGGGCCGATCGCCGATGCGAAGCTGGAGACGCTGCGCGACTTCGCCACCCGCGTGGTGCGTGAGCGCGGCTGGGTCTCGGACGCCGACGTCAACCGCCTGATCGCGGCCGGCTATACGGCGGGCAATGTGCTGGAGGTCGTGCTGGGCGTGGGCCTGAAGACCATCTCCAACTACGTCAACCACATCGCCGCGACCCCGGTCGATGCCGCCTTCCAGGCCAACGCCTTCGAACCGCGTCGCGCGGCCTGATCCCTCGTAACCCCGGGGCGGCGTCGGACGAACTCCGTTCGACGTCGCTCCGACGGAGGCTCCGATGCGCGTGATCTCGGTCTTGTTCGCCCTGGCCATCCTCGGCGTGGCCCTCTGGCTCATCCCGGCCACGCGACGCGGCATGCTGGTCGCCGCCGAGAGTGTCAGCGTCAGCATGCCCCGGATGCGTTAGCCCCCTCACCGTGCACCCCGGCGCAGGCCGGGGTCCAGCGCCGCCCGCAAAGCCAAGCGAGGCTGTCTGGCCTGTCTCATGCCAGAGTGTCCGTGACCTGGACCCCGGCCTTCGCCGGGGTGCACGGCGGCGGTTATCGCAGCCCTACAGCCCCGCCAATCGGCCCAGAGCCGCCTGCAGACGCGCCTTTGTCGCTTCCGCCTCGGTCAACTTGGTGCGCTGTTCCTCGATCACCGCCGGAGCCGCCCGCTCCACGAAGTTGGGGTTGCCCAGCTTCTTCATGACATGGCCGATGTCGCTGTCGGCGGCCGCGATCTCCTTGGACAGCCGCGCCGTCTCCGCCGCCAGGTCGATGACGCCCGCCAGCGACAGGGCCGCCGCCGAGCCGCCCGACACGACCGTCACCGCGCCCTCGGGCGCCGCTTCGGCCACGCCGATCTCCGACACCCGCCCAAGGGTCAGGATCAGGTCGCGGTGCAGCGCGATCCGGGCGGTCGTGATGGCTTCCGGAGACACGAAGGTCAGCGGCGGCTTGGCGGCCGGCGGCACGTTCATCTCGCCACGCAGGGCGCGGATCTCGCCGACCAGATCGACCAGCCAGCCGATCTCGCCCTCGGCCTCGACGTCGATGAAGGCATCGGGCAGCACCGGCCACGCCGCGCCCAGCAGCATCGCCTCGTCCCGCGCCGGGCCGGTCTTGCCAAGCTCGTCCCACAGCTCCTCGGTGATGAAGGGCATGACGGGGTGCAGCAGCTTCAGCGTCTGGTCCAGGGTCCAGGCCGTCATGGCCCGCGTCTCGGCCTTGGCAGCTTCGTCTGCGCCCCCGAACACCGGCTTGGCCAGCTCCAGATACCAGTCGCAAAAGACGTTCCAGACGAAGCGATAGAGCGCCGACGCGGCGTCGTCGAAACGGCCGCCTTCGATGGCATCGGACACCTGGCGCTCGGCCTTGGTCAGCTCGCCCCGGACCCAGCGATTGATGGTCTGATCGACCGTCGCGGGGTCGAAACCCTCCACGCGGGCGCAGTCGTTCATCTGGGAAAAGCGCGCGGCGTTCCATAGCTTGGTGCCGAAATTGCGATAACCCTCAATGCGCTGCTTCGACAACTTGATGTCGCGTGTGCCCGACAGGATCGCCATGGTGAAGCGCAGGGGGTCGGCGCCCAGCTCGTCGATGATGGTCAGGGGATCGATGACGTTCCCCTTGGACTTCGACATCTTCTGGCCCTTCTCGTCCCGGACCAGGCCATTGATGATGACCCGCCTGAACGGCACCTCGTCCATGAAGTGCAGCCCCATCATCATCATCCGGGCCACCCAGAAGAAGATGATGTCTGCCGCCGTGACGAGGTCGCTGGTCGGATAGAAGCGCTTCAGGTCGTCGGTGTCCTCCGGCCAGCCCATGGTCGAGAACGGCCAGAGAGCGGAGCTGAACCAGGTGTCCAGCACGTCCTCGTCCTGCGTCAGCGTCTTGCCGCCCGCCTGCGCTCTAGCCTCGGCCTCCGTCTCGGCGACGTAGATGTTCCCTTCGGCGTCATACCAGGCCGGGATCCGATGCCCCCACCACAGCTGGCGGCTGATGCACCACGGCTCGATGTTCCTCAGCCATTCGAAATAGATCTTCTCGTAGGACTTCGGCTCGAAGGCAGTGTGGCCCTGCTCCACCGCCTTCAGCGCGGGCTGAGCCAGCGTCGCGGCATCGACATACCACTGATCCGTCAGCCAGGGCTCGATGACCACGCCGGAGCGGTCGCCGTGGGGCACGACGTGCCTGGTCTTCTCGATGTCCCTCAGCCAGCCCTCCTCCTCGGCGCGGGCGACGATGGCCTTGCGCGCCGCGAAGCGGTCCATGCCGTCGTAGTCGGCGGGCACGTCCGGCGCATCCGCCGTGGTGATCCGCGCGAAGGCGTCCATGACGTTGATCGCCTGAAGTCCCGCACGCTTTCCGACCTGGAAGTCATTGAAATCGTGCGCCGGGGTGATCTTCACCGCGCCCGAGCCCTTGGTCGGGTCGGCATAGTCGTCGGCCACGATCGGAACGCGCCGCCCGACGATGGGCACGGTCACGAACTTGCCGACCAGCCCCGCATAGCGCGCGTCGTCCGGATGCACCGCCACGCCCGTGTCGCCCAGCATCGTCTCCGGCCGCGTCGTCGCCACGACGATGAAGTCGCGCGTCTCCCATTCCGTCGCCTCGCCCGCCTCGTCGAAGGCGATCGGGTGCTCATAGGTCACGCCGTCCGCCAGCGGATAGGCGAAGTGCCAGTAGTGGCCGTCGGCTTCGCGCTGCTCGACCTCCAGGTCGCTGATGGCCGTCTGGAACTGCGGGTCCCAGTTCACCAGCCGCTTGTCCCGATAGATCAGGCCCTTGCTGTGCAACTCTACGAAGACCTTCCTCACCGCCGCGTTCAGCCCCTCGTCCAGGGTGAACCGCTCGCGGCTCCAGTCGCACGACGCCCCCAGACGGCGCAGCTGCTGGACGATGGTCCCGCCGCTCTCGGCCTTCCACTCCCAGACCTTCTCGACGAAGGCGTCGCGGCCCATGTCGCGCCGGCCGACGTTGCCGGCTGCTGCCAGCTGGCGCTCGACCACCATCTGCGTCGCGATGCCCGCATGGTCCGTCCCCGGCAGCCACAACACCGCCTTGCCCTGCATCCGGTGATAGCGCGCCAGGATGTCCTGCAGGGTGTTGTTCAGCGCATGGCCGATGTGCAGCGAGCCCGTCACGTTCGGCGGCGGGATGACGATCGAATAGGCGTCGGCCGCACCGTCGGTCCGGGGGGCGAACAGGCCAGAGCCCTCCCACATCGCGTACAGACGCGGTTCGGCGGCTTTGGGATCGAAGGTCTTCTCAAGCATCTTGGGTCTCGGAATGCAGAAAGGGCGGCCCCCCGTGGGAACCGCCCCTGTTGGTCTTAGTCGCCGGTGGCGAGCGGGGCTAGCCCGCGTTGCGGGCGATGCGTTCGACTTCCTTGCGTACCGCCGCCTCGACGATGCCGGGCAGGTTGGCGTCGAGCCATTCCTTTAGCATCGGGCGCAGCAGTTCACGGGCCAGGGCCTCGATGGTCGGGCCGCTGCCGCCGACGAGAGCCGACGGCTCAGGCCGGGCCAGGCTGGCCGACAGGCCGGCGAAGGCCGAGGCCGCGCTGGCGGCCGCACCGGCACCCACCAGACTGTCGAGCGGGGCCGAGGTCTCGGACGGGACGGGTTCGTGATGCACGGGTTCCGGCTCCGGCTGGAAGGCGGTGGGGAAGGGCTCAGGCTCCGGGTCCTCGACGGCCGTGACGTCCAGATCGCCGATCGTTTCGACGGCGGGTGCCTCATAGCGGTCGGTCAGGTCGAGGATCTCCTCCTCGGCGGCGGGCGCCGGCCCGGACTCGGGTGCGGGGCTCTCGGCCATGACCGGCTCGGGCTCGGGCTCGGCTTCCACCGCAGGCTCCGACTCCGGCTCCGGCGCGGCGGCCGGGGCGGCCTCGACGGCGGGGGCGTCATCCTCGGAGATGATCCGGCGGATGGACGCCAGGATCTCTTCCATCGTCGGTTCTTGAGCGGTCGTGTCGGTCATGGTCGGGCCTTGAGCGAACCTTCGAAAAGGCGAAAGCATGGGCGAGAGACGCGGAGCCGACGTTCGCCAAGCCCCCCACCGTTCGTCGCATCTACCACTTGCGGAATCAACGGGACTTTTTCGCCTCGTTGGTTAACCGGGCCTGCTCGACGGTCGCTACTGGCCCCGGGGCGCGGTCCGCACGATCTCGCCGTTCAGCTGTTCGTCGATCGGCGCCTGGGCTCCATCGTTGGCCGGCGTGACCGGCGGCGAAGCGATCCGGTCGATGGCCTCGACCGCGAAATCCCACGGCAGGGCACCCCGGTTGCGCACGCGGTCGGCGTTGGCGGCGGCGTCATAAACCTCGAGCGTCGGATCCAGATCCTCGCCGCTCAACCGCCCCATGGAGGCCAGCAGATTGGCCTGGGCGACGTATTGATTCCGGCGCGCCGTGGCCAGGGTGATCTCGGCGTTGCGCAGTTCCAGCTCGGCGTTGAGCACGTCCAGCGTGGTGCGCAGCCCGACCTGCTGCTCCTGGCGCACGCCCTCGGCGGCAATCCGTGCGGCGCGCACGCCTTCCTCACCCGCTTGCAGCTGGGCGTTGGCCGAAACGATCTGGGCGTAGGACGAGCTCACGTTCTGAAGCACCGTCCGCTCCTGACCCCGGATGCTGATCTTGGCGGCGTTGGCCTGTTCCAGGGCCTGGGCGACGCGGCTGCGGTTCAACCCGCCGGTGAACAGGGGAACGCTGAGCGTGGCCCCGGCCTGGAACTGCCTGTTCCGCCCCAGATCGAACGACGCGAGTTCGTCGCTGCCGCCATAGCTGGCCGAGAGGCCCACGGACGGCATATAGGCCGAGCGCGCCTGGGCCGCCTGGGCCTCGGCGGCCCGCAGTTCGTATTCGGCGGCCAGAATGCCGGGGTTCTCGGCCAGGCCGATGTCCAGGGCGGCTTCGAATTCGGCGGGCACGCCCGGCAGGACCGGGGGCTGCTCCAGATCGGCCGGGGCCTGTCCCACCACGGCGGCATAGGCCGCGCGCGACACCGACAGCTGGGCGCGCGAGGCCGCCAGGTCCGATTCCGACTGCGCCAGCCGCGCCTCGGACTGCGCGACGTCGGTGCGAGTGATCTCGCCGACCTCGAACCGGGCGTTGGATTCCTCAAGCTGGCGCTGAAGGACGCTCAGATTGGCCTCGCGGATGCGCAGGATCTCGATATCGCGCAGCACGTCGACATAGGCCTGGATCACCGAGCCCAGCACCGACTGCTCCACGGCGCGCAACTGCTCGCGACCGCTGAGGACGTTGGCCTCGGCCGCGTCGATGCCGCGCGCGATGCGACCACCCGAATAGAGGGTCTGGCTCAGGCTCAGGGTCGCGCTGCCCGTATCGTTCTCCGTCACGCCGCCGGTGCCGGCGAAGTCGACGATTCCGTCGCCGTTGAGATCGACGCCGCCCGACCCTTCTGTTTCGGTGCGGCTATAGCGGGCGCTGACGCTGACGCTGAGATCCGGACGCAGGCCAGAGCGTGCCTGGGGCACCAGTTCGTCGATGGCGCGCTGATTCGCCCGCTGCGCCTGCAATGTCGGATTGGTGCGATAGGCCAGGGCGATGGCGTCCAGCAGGGTGTCGGCCAGGACCGGCGTGGCCAGTCCCGCCGTGACGGCGATGACGGCGACCGTTGCGAGCGCGCGCGTGCGTTTGAACATCAACCTGATCCTTCGGGGCGCCAGACCGGCGCCGGTATCCCACGAACGGCGTAGTGCGTAAGAGCTTCGCCTTGCGCCAGTTAAGTTTTTTTCACGCGACCGCCAGCGTCATGCCGACGCAATCCGGCCTTCAGAGGGCGAAAGCCGGCGCAGGTGTCATTTCCGCCAGCACCGGCGGGGCCGCGTCGAACAGTTCGCGCCGCGAAACGCCCTCGCGGCCCTTCACATACAGCACCGCCCGGCCGTTCGGCCCCGTCCGCTCCACGACCGCCAGCCGTCCCCCGACCTTCAGCACCGCCAGCCAGGCCTCGGGGCGAACCGCCACCGCGCCCTCGGAGATCACCACATCATAGCCCTCGCCCACCGGCTGGCTCAGCGACGCGACGGCCGTCTCGACCCCGGCCTCGCTCAGGGCGGGCCCCACAACGTCCAGAACGGCGGCCTCGGCCTCCTGGGCGGTGACGGTCAGGCCCAGCCTGGCCAGAACGGCCGCGGCATAGGGGGCCGCGACAGCCAGGGCGGTCTCCCCCTCGCGGGGGTCCAGCGCCTGGATCAGTTTCGCCACTTCGCGCGCCTGCATCAACCGACGACCGGCCGCGATCTCGACCTCGACCTCGCCATAGGCGGAGAAGGCCCGGGCCGGATCGCAGAACCGTTCGCGCGGCACGGCCAGCATCGCGGCCTGCAGGCCGCGATCGGTGACGTCGTTCACGCGGACCTGCGAATCGACCATGACCTTGCGGGCGGCGGCGAAATCCATAGCTGCGGGCGTCCTGACGGCGATCGTTGAAAAAACTCGGGCGCTTATAGGTCCGCCGGGCGCAACCGACAATCATCGCCGCCGACAATGCCCCCCGACAATGATTGCAGCGCTCTGGCCGATCTGATAGCGAACGCCCCTCGCGATCTGGGGCCCCTGAAAGAGGCCCTGTGGCCTGATGGCGGAGTGGTGACGCAGAGGACTGCAAATCCTTGCACCCGGGTTCGATTCCCGGTCAGGCCTCCATCGCGATCCGGACCGGATCGTCGACCCTAGACCGGCGCGGTCATCCAGCCGATCGCACCCGCCGCGCCCACGCTGGCGGCGACCACGCCGATCGCCACCGCGATCCGCACATTGCGACCCATGAAACTCAACAACCCAGCCATGTCGTCCTCCCCGGACGGTCATAGCGCCATGGAAACCGGCGTTCATCAAGGTGGACGAAGCGTTAACGGCTTGAAATTTTGGTGACGATCACGCTTCCGGCCCGCCGCAGATCTGATGCAGAGCCAGGGCCGCCGCCGTCGCGACGTTCAGCGAATCGAATCCACCCGCCATGGGCATGCCGACCGTTCTAAGCCGTGCCAGCGTTCCGGCCGGCAAGCCGGGCCCCTCGGACCCGACCAGCACCGCCTGGCGCCCCAGTCCCTTGACCGCCTTCAGTGGGGTTTCCGCCCTGGGCGTCAGGGCCAGAATGTCGAACCCGGCCTGCTCCAGCGCCTGGATCAGCGCCTCCAGCGAGGGGGCGGCGACCGTAGGGGTCCGCAACACCGCCCCGACCGAGACCCGGATGGCCTTGCGGTAAAAGGGATCGCAGCACCGGTCGTCGCGCAGCACGGCGGCGGCTCCAAAGGCGGCGGCGTTGCGGAACAGACCGCCCATATTGTCGTGGTTGCCGACCCCTGACACCGCCAGCACCACGGCCCGCTCCGGCATCGCTGCCAGCAGGGCGTCCAGGTCCGGACCCGGCGGCTTTTCCCCGACCGCCAGCATCCCGCGATGCAGATCGAACCCGGCGATCCGGTCCAGCACGGGCTGGGACGCCGCATAGATCGGCACCCCGTCCGGCACCCGCGCCAGCAGATCGCGCCGTTGCTCGATCCGGTGCTTGGCCATCAGGACCGAACGTGGCCGACACAGCGACGCCGGCGACAGCAGCATGTTCAGAACCACCTCGCCCTCGGCGATGAACAGACCTCGCCGCCCGGTCAGGTCCCGCTCGCGAATGTCGCGATAGTCGGCGACGCGCGGATCGTCGGCGTCGTCGAGGAACGCGATGGACATTGACGACATTTCCCGTTGCGCGACGCGGAAGCCCGCTGCTATAGGCCCGCCTCCCAAGTGTGCATTCCGCGGTAGCTCAGCGGTAGAGCAGCCGACTGTTAATCGGCTGGTCGTAGGTTCGATCCCTACCCGCGGAGCCACTTGGACCAGATCGGACCCGCGCCGGGCTCACGCCGCCGCCGGCGTCTCCCCCGCCCACATCCCTTGCTGCTTCAGAAACGCCTCGTGGGTGGGCAGGTTGTCGACCGTGGCGGTCCAGGCCTTGCGAATCTGCTCGAAGCCCGCCGCCACCTGGTCCAGGTTCTGATAGGCGTACAGCGGGTTGTAGGTCTTCGGCAGGATCTCCTGCCCGACCATCACCGCCATCCACGATCCCTGGCTGAAATACTCGTCGGCACCGACCTGGAACAGCAGGCCCCGGTCGCGAAACATCTCGACCCGCTCGATCAGGCTGTCGGGGATCGGCATGTCGCGGACGTGCCGCCAGAACGGCGTGTCGTCCCGGTCGGTCGCGTGATAGTGCAGGATGACGAAGTCCCGGATCAGCTCGATCTCGCGTCCCAGCCGCCGGTTGTAACCGTCTGTATTCGTTTGGCTGAAACCCGTGTCGGGCCAGTGCTGCAACAGCCGGATGATCCCGACCTGCACCAGGTGGATGCTGGTCGATTCCAGCGGCTCGATGAACCCCGACGACAGGCCCAGGGACACGACGTTCTTGTCCCACAGTTTCTTCCTGCGCCCGGTCACGAACCGCAGCGGACGTGGATCGGCCAGGGCCTCACCGTCCAGATTGGACAGCAGGGTCTCCCGCGCCGCGTCGTCGTCGATGTAGTCCGAGCAATAGACATAGCCGTTGCCCGTCCGGTGCTGCAGGGCGATCCGCCACTGCCAGCCGGCCTCGCGCGCCGTCGACGATGTATAGGGATCGACCGCCCGCACCTTGGCGCACGGCACCGCCAGCGCCCGGTTCATGGGAAGCCAGTGGGACCAGTCCTCGTACCCGGCCTTCAGAGCGCCCTCGATCAGCAGCCCCCGGAAGCCGGTGCAGTCGATGAACAGATCCGCCTTCAACGTCCGCCCGTCCTTCAGCACGACATGGTCGACGAAGCCGTCCTCCGGTCGCTGCACGACCTCGACGATCTCGCCCTCGATCCGCTCGACGCCCCGCCCGGCGCAGACCTTCCGCAGATACTGCCCATACAGGTTCGCGTCGAAGTGATAGGCGGTGTGGAACCCCGACAGCGCCGAGCGCGGGTCCGGCGACCGCTGGCCCATCCGGCCGCGCCGCGCCGCGTGGGCGCAGATCGAATAGGCCTCCAGGCTCCCCGCCTTGCCCCGCTCCTTCAGCGCGAAATAGGAGCCGGGGAAATCCCCCAGCGTCGGCCCCACGCCATAGGTGCCGAACGGATGGAAATAGGCGCTGTCGGCCTTGCCCCAGCCGTTGAACTCGATGCCCAGTTTGATCGTGGCCTTGGTCTCGCGCATGAACTCGGCCTCGTCGAGGTCGATCAGGGCGTTGAAGTCCTTGATGGTCGGCACGGTGGCCTCGCCGACGCCGACGATGCCGATGTCGGCGCTCTCGACCAGCCGCACCTCGGCATGAGGGCCCACCGACCGCTTGATCGCCGCCGCCGCCATCCAGCCAGCCGTGCCGCCACCCACAATCAGAATGGACTTGATCGGTTCAGGCATGGGTCCTCCGGCGACGCTTCGTCCGAAGATGAACCACGCGCCGAAAGTTCGCCAGACAGATATCGGGGGGGAAGATCGGTAGCCGGCTCAAGCAGCGAAGCGCCGCGCGCTGAGCGATAGCCAACCTAAAGCGCGTGGCTCAAGCAGCGAAGCGCCGCGCGCTGAGCGATAGCCACCCGAACAAATGGTCGGAGTGAGAGGATTCGAACCTCCGACCCTCTGGTCCCAAACCAGATGCGCTACCAGGCTGCGCTACACTCCGGAGGCGGGGTCTGCCAGAAGCGCCGCGCCATGGCAACGCGAGAGGCGGCTCAGGAGCCGAAGAAGGGGTGTTTCACCTGGTCGCCCGCCTTGGCCCCGATTTCCTCGGCCCGTCCGGCGCGCAGCTCGAGCACGCCATTGGCCGCGCCGTTCGAGGGGATGATCGCCTGCGAGAAGGGCGTCGTGTGAGTGGCGATCGAGACGATCCGCCCCGCCGGGTCGATGTAGATAATGTCCAGCGAGCTCGGCGTGTCCTTCATCCAGAAACCACGCTCACCGGCCTCCGGGAACTGGAACAGCATGCCACGATCGTCCGCCAGGGGTTCCCGGAACATAAGCCCGCGCTCGCGTTCGGCATCGTCGTCGGCGATCTCGACCATGAAATCGTGCTCGCCCGTCGCCGTGACGATGGTCAGCGGCTCCAGCGGATTGCCCGCGGCGTCCACCGGCGCGTTGCCGCCCGCGCAAGCCGCCAGCACCAGGCCCAGACCCAGACCCATGATCCGGCCGAAGAAGGATCGTTTCGACAGCATCGTCGCCCTTTCGGGGCGACGCTTCAGCCGCCCGGTTTGATCTCCGCGACCACCAGGCCCTTGGGCCCGCTGGCGAACCGCACCGCCACCGTCTCGCCCGGAACCAGATCGTCCAGGCCACAGCGCCGAAGCGTCTCGATATGCACGAAGATATCGCCCGGATCGGTCGAGCGCACCACGAATCCATAGCCCTTGGTGCGATTGAACCATTTGACGGTGGCCATCTCCAGGTCGCCGCCGACCTCCTCGGCCATGGACAGGCTGCGACGGTCGGACTTCAGGCTCTCGTAACCGCGCTTGGGCGTCGCCATCTCCGGGTCGGCCTCGCCCAGGTCGTGCACATGCACCACCTGCCAGCCCTTGGGCCGGCGCGCGCAATCACAGGCGATCGAGGCCCCCTCGCCCGCCAGGTCCCAGCCCCCGTCGCGCAGGCTGCTCACATGCAGCAGCACGTCCTTGTGGTCCGTCACGCCCGGGTCATCGGGAACGATGAAGCCGTACCCCTTGCCCGGATCGAACCATTTCACTCGCCCGACCACACGGACGGTGTCCGTGACGTCCAGCCCCTCAATCTCAGACACGTTCAGCCCCCCGTCCGCGCACATTGCGAACGGTTCATGTTTAACACGGTTCTGTGAAGCCGGGAAAAGCGAAAAACGCGTGTTTCAGAAACGGCTCAGCTTACCCCGTTCGAACCGTCCAGGATGTCGCGGACCTTCCGCGCCAGGTCGCCCCGGCGATAGGGCTTGCCGATCAGTTCGAACCCGCTGCGGTCGTCTTCGTGGTCCAGCGCCTGGTCGGCCCAGCCGGTGGTCAGCAGGATCTCTATCCTCGGCCACCTCCGGTGGACCTGGTTGGCCAGGGTCACCCCGTTCATCCCGCCCGGCATGACGATGTCGGAGAACAGCAGATCGACCTGCGCGCCGTCCTCCAGCCGCTGCAACGCCTCGCCCGCCGTCGTCGCCGCAAGGACGGTGTAGCCGAGGTCCGCGAGGATGCTCCGTCCCATGTCCATCACGTCGGGATTGTCCTCGACCATCAGGATGGTCTCCGTCCCGCCACGAATGTCTCGCACCGGGCGGTGCAGTGCCTGGGCCGCCTCGCCACCGATCGCCGGGAAGATCATCCGTACCGTGGTGCCCTCTCCGACCTCCGAGGTGATCACGAGGTGCCCCCGGCTCTGGCGCATGAAGCCATAGACCATGGCCAGGCCCATCCCGGTGCCCTTGCCCACGTCCTTGGTGGTGAAGAACGGCTCGGTGACGCGGGCGAGGACGGCGGGAGCCATCCCCGCGCCCCGGTCGGTGACGGAGACCACCACATATTCGCCGGGGTCAGCATCGCCCAGCTCTCCGCGCTCGGTCACAGTGACCGTCTCGGTCCGGATCTCCAGCTCTCCGCCGTCGGCCATCGCGTCGCGGGCGTTGACCAGCACGTTCAACAGGGCGACCTCGGCCTGCACCGAATCGACCTGCGCCAGCTTCAGGTCTCTGGCCAGGTTGGGGCGGATGGTGATCTGCGAGCCCAGGGTCCGCCCCAGCATATCGCGCAGGCCCTCGATCAGCAGGTTCAGATTGGTCGGACGACCGTCCAGCCGCTGCTTTCGGGCGAACGCCAGCAGTTGGCCCGTCAACGTCTCGGCCCGCCGCGCCCCCTCCATCGCCCGGTCCAGGCGACGGCGGACACCCTCGTCGTCGACATGCTCGATCGCCGATTCGATGTTGCCCATGATGACGGTCAGCATGTTGTTGAAGTCGTGGGCGATGCCGCCCGTCAGCTGCCCGACGGCCTCCATCTTCTGGGCCTGCCGCAGGGCGTCCTCGGCGTCGCGGCGGCGAGAAACGTCCAGCTGCGACGCGAAATAGTACAGCAGCTTCCGGTCCGGCCCGAACACCGGGCTGACGAACAGGGCGTTCCAGAAGGCCGAGCCGTCCTTGCGATAGTTCAGGATCTCGACCGCGACGTCGGTGCGCGCCTCGATGGCGTTTCGCACGACGCTGACGGTCTCCGGGTCGGTGCCGGGTCCCTGCAGCAAGCGGCAGTTGCGCCCGACCAGCTCTTCGGAGCTGTAACCGGTCAGCTCGATGAAGGCCGCGTTGGCGAACATAATCGGATTGTCGGGCTTGTTCGGGTCGGTGACGATCATCGGCATGCGGGTCATCTCGACCGCGGCGAAGAAGATGTCGTCGGTGCCCGTGAACCCTTCGCGGGTCACGGTCGGATGCAGGACGCGAGGCTGCGGAAGTTCAGGCGTGTCGTTCACTCGGGTCGGCTCCGCTGCAGGGTCGGGAGAGCAACCCTTGAGAACCGAACGCAGCTAGGCCGTTTTCGATCACGGCGCAAAAGTCGCGACCGTACACAGGCCGCGCGAATGGCGATGTCGGAGGAGCCCCGCGTGGCAGTCCCTAGGGGAGTCGAACCCCTCTTTTCAGGTTGAAAACCTGACGTCCTAACCGATAGACGAAGGGACCGCTGCGCGAGAGCGGGCGATATAGCGGGCGATTCCGGAGGGCGCAAGCACCCCGTGTCGCTAAATGGACATGCGCGGGTCGGCGGCGTCCTCGATCTCGAACTGCACGCCGCGCCGCCCGTTCCAGTCGTCGGCTTTCAGCCGTCCGACGACGCTCAGACCCCCCTGCCCCGCCAGAAGCGACCGCCCCAGCGGCAGGTCGGCGCAGCGCCAGGCGATGGCCCTGACCGAGGCCCCGTCCGCGCCCACCAGTCGGCACCGCACATGACCGCCGTTCATCTGCACGGGCTCGCGCGCCTGCACCCCCACCAGGGCGAAGGACGGCTCGGGATTACCGGGTCCGAAGGGCGCCAGCCGCTCGAAATCCTCCAGCAGGGTTCGCGTCGCGGCACCGGGATCGATCAGCACATCGATCTCGACGCAGTCCTGCGCCTCGGCCTCGCCCTGCTCTCCCGCCATGGCCGCGTTCAGATAATCGCGCAGCGCCTCGATGCCGTCGGGCCGCACCGTCAGGCCCGCCGCCATGGCGTGGCCCCCCCCGGCCATCAGCAGGCCGTCGCGCCACGCGCCCTGCACGGCCCGCCCCAGGTTCATTCCCGGCTGGGAGCGCCCCGAGCCCTTGCCCACGCCCGCGACGGCGTCGATGCCGACCACCACGACCGGCTTTCGCCACCGCTCCCTCAACCGCCCGGCCACGATCCCGACGACGCCCGGATGCCAGTCCTCGCCCCCCACCACCACGACCGCCGATCCGTCGACGTGCTGGCCCGTCGCCTCGACCCGGCGGATCGCGGTTTCCGTGACCTCGCGCTCGACCTCGCGCCGGGCCACGTTCAGGGCGTCCAGCTCCTCGGCCAGCGCCCGCGCTTCGTCCGGATCGTCGGTCGACAGCAGCCGCGCCCCCAGATCCGCGCGACCGATCCGCCCACCCGCATTGATACGGGGGCCCAGGATGAAGCCCGCGTGATTGACCTTGGCCGGCCCCGGTTCGCTGCCCGCGACGGCCAGCAGGGCCTTCAACCCCGGATTGCCCCACCCCGACATGACGCCCAGCCCCAGCCCCGCCAGCGCCCGGTTGAACCCGGTTAGCGCCGTGACGTCGCAGATGGCCCCCAGCGCCGCCAGATCCAGCCAACGCCGGATGTCCGGCTCCGCCCGGCCGTCGAACAGGCCTCGCCGCCGCGCCTCGCGGTTCAGGGCGGCCAGCAGCACGAACACCACGCCCGCCGCCGCCAGATTCCCCTGCCCCGACGTGTCTCCCGGACGATTCGGATTGACGACGGCCAGGCACTGCGGCGGCTCCTCGCGCATCAGATGGTGATCGATCACCACGACCTTCAGCCCGATGGCGCAGGCATGGGCGATGGCCTCATTGGCCGCCGCACCGCAATCCACGGTGATTACCAGGTCGGCCCCCGAGGCCTTCAGCCGATCGAAAGCCAGGGGGCTGGGGCCGTATCCCTCGGTCAGCCGGTCGGGCACATAAATGGGCAGGGCCGACCCCATGGCCCGGAACCAGCGCACCAGCAGCGCCGCGCTGGACGCCCCGTCCACGTCATAGTCGGCGAAGACATGGATCGCCTCGCCCGCCGTCAGGGCACCAACGATGGCCTCGGCCGCCGCGTCCATGTCCATGAAGGCCGAAGGGTCGGGAAACAGCCGCTTCAGCGTCGGTTCCAGAAAGTCCGCGCCGGCCTCCGCCGCCACGCCCCGCGCCGCCAGCGCCCTCGCCAGCGGCTCCGACAGTCCCAGACCCTGCATATGAGCCCGGATCAGAGAAGCCTCGGCGGGTCTCTGTCGCCAGGCCCGGCCCGACAGGGAGCGGGCGACATCCAGAAAACCGGGCGTCAGCCCTGTCGCCGCCCCATCCGCCATCAGATCGGCCGCGTCGTCCGGATGCGCCGCACCGTCCGGGTGGAACTGTCCATCACCAGCGTGTGGGTCGTGACGAAGCCGTCCCGCATCACCACGCCGTCCAGCATCGCCCCCTTGGTCACGCCCGTGGCGGCGAACACCGCGTCCTTGGACACCAGTTCGTGCAGGTCGTACTTCCGGTCGAAATCGGTGACGCCCGTGCGCTCGGCCCGCGCCCGCTCGTCGTCGTTGCGAAACAGCAGCCGCCCCTGGAAATGCCCGCCGACGCACTTCAGCGCCGAGGCGGCCAGCACGCCCTCGGGCGCGCCGCCTGACCCCAGATACAGGTCGATGCCGGTCTCGGGCTCGGCCGTATGGATCACGCCCGCCACGTCGCCGTCCGTAATCAGCATGACCCGCGCGCCGACCTCTCTCAGCGCCGCGATCAGGGCCTCGTGGCGCGGACGATCCATGCAGCAGACGGTGATCTGGTCGGGCCGCACGCCCTTGGCCGCCGCCAGCGAACGCACATTGTCGCCCGGCGTCATGTCCAGGTCGACCGTGCCCGGCGCATAGCCCGGCCCGATGGCGATCTTGTCCATGTATGTGTCGGGCGCGTGCAGCATGCCGCCCGCCGCCGACATCGACAGCACCGTCAGGGCGTTGGCCATGGCCTTGGCTGTCAGGGTGGTCCCTTCCAGCGGGTCCAGGGCGATGTCGATGGCCGGGCCTTTGCCAGTGCCGACCTTCTCGCCGATGTAGAGCATGGGCGCCTCGTCGCGCTCGCCCTCGCCGATCACGATCTTGCCGTCGATATCCAGGCTGTTCAGGGCGTTGCGCATGGCGTCGACGGCCAGCTGGTCGGCGTGTTTCTCGTCGCCGCGCCCGATCTGGGCCCAGCTGGCGATGGCGGCCAGTTCGGTGACCATGGCGGCGTCCGCAGCGAGGGTCGAGGCGAAGGGGGCCGATGCGGCCATGGGCGGTCTCCTGAGGCGAAGGATGATCCCCGGATTCTCTCAACCGGGCGATAGGTGATCAGCGCGGTGCCGGCCCTTGAGCACTGGGGGCCCGGTCGATGGGCGGGGGCGCGACGCCGCGACGACGCGCCTCGGCGGCGAAGGCCTCGACCTCGGCCTGGGTCTCCGCCGTCACCGGCGAAATCTGCTGGGCGTCCACGCGGGCGGTGATCTCGCGGGACAGGGTGGCCGGATCGCCCAGGGTCCATTCGATCCGCGCCGCCTCATCGGCCAGGGCCGTCCCTTGCGAGGCCAGGCCCCGCACGCGGCTGGCGACCTCGGTCGAGGGCGGTGTCGTCGTCGAGGCCACGGGGAATTCCGTCCAGCGCGGATAGGCGCGGTTGGCGTCCACCAGGGCCTGGACCCGGGGCGCGATCGGCGAGGCGGTGTCGGTCTCGGCCTCGAAGGCCCCGGCGCATCCCGTCACGGCACCCGCGCTCAGGATCAGGGCCGCTGTCTTTTTCGCTCGATGCGCGTTCATATCGGGCCGGTCTTAGGCCATGATCGTGCCAGGCGCAAAGGGCGGACGACGCGCCCGTCGCCCCCAAGGACACGCCGGAGACCCCATGGCCAAGACCCCCCGGACCCCGCCCAAGCCCCTCGCCGTGGCCAGCGCCCCGCGCAAGCCCGGCCGCACCACCACGGCGAAGCCACGCGCCCCCCGGGTCAAGAAGGCCCCCGTCGAAGCCGCCGTCGCGGCCGAGCCCCTGATCGCGGCGGAACCCTCTCCCGCTCCGCCCGAGGCCCAGCCCGCCCCCGACATCCCCTTCGCCTTCCCCGGCGAGGACCAGCGCCAGATGATCGAGACCTTGTCGCTGAACCTGGCGCGGGCCGCCATGACCGCCCAGACCGCCATCGCCGAGGCCGCCCTGTCGCAAGCCGACCGCCCGACAGCCCTGTCGCCCGACCCGTTCAACGTCGGCCCGGCCATGAACTCCGTCATGACCAGTCTGGCCGCCCGCCCGGACAAGCTGTTCGCCGCCCAGGCCGACCTGTTCAACCGCTACATGGACCTGTGGGCCTCCACCGCCCGCCGCGTCTCGGGCGAGGAACCCCCGCAGCCGTCCAGGGACAAACGGTTCAAGGACCCTGCCTGGTCCGAGAACCCCATGTTCGACGTGATGCGTCAGTCCTATCTGGTCACCGCCGACTGGATGAACGGCCTCGTTTCCTCGGTCGAGGACGTCGATCCCCGCACCAAGCGCCGCGCCGAGTTCTTCACCAAACTGCTGACCGACGCCTTCTCGCCCTCCAACTTCCTCGCCTCCAACCCGGCCGCGCTCAAGGCCATGGCCGAGAGCAACGGCGAATCGCTGGTCAAGGGCATGCAGAACTTCGCCGCCGACCTCGAGCGCGGCATGGGCAGCCTGAAGATCAGCCAGGCCGACTACGGCAAGTTCGTCGTCGGCGAGAACGTCGCCACCGCCCCCGGCCAGGTCGTCTGGCGCGACGAGCTGTTCGAGCTGATCCAGTTCGACGCCGCCACCGACCAGCAGCGCGCCATCCCGCTGCTGATCTTCCCGCCGTGGATCAACAAGTTCTACATCCTGGACCTCCAGCCCGAAAACTCGATGATCCGCTGGCTGTCGGCCCAGGGATTCACCGTCTTCGTCTGCTCCTGGGTCAATCCGGACGTGTCGATGGCCGGCCACGACTTCGACGACTATCTGGAAAAGGGCATCTATCGCGCCACCCAGAAGGTCATGGAGCAGACCGGTCAGGACCGGCTGAACACGGTCGGCTACTGCATCGGCGGCACCCTGATGGGGGCGGCCCTGGCCCATATGGCAGCCAAGGGCGACAAGCGTGTCAACGCCACCACCTTCTTCGCCGCCCAGCACGATTTCGAGGAGGCGGGCGACCTGCTGCTGTTCACCGACGAGCACTGGCTGGGCCAGATAGAGCAGCAGATGGACGCCGCCGGCGGCGTCCTGCCCGGCGCGGCCATGGCCGACACCTTCAACGCCCTTCGCGCCAACGACCTGATCTGGTCGTTCTTCGTGTCCAACTATCTGATGGGCAAGGAGCCGGCTGCCTTCGACCTGCTCTTCTGGAACGCCGACCAGACCCGCATGCCCAAGGCGCTGCACATGACCTACCTGCGCAGCATGTACGGCTCCAACAAGCTGACCCGGGGCGAGTTCGAGATCGGCGGCATCAAGGTCGACCTGTCGAAGGTCAAGATCCCGCTGTATTTCCAGGCCAGCCGCGAGGACCACATCGCCCCGATGAACTCGGTCTATCGCTCGGCCCGGGCCTTCTCGAACGCCGACGTCACCCTGACGCTCGCGGGCTCGGGCCATATCGCGGGCGTGGTCAATCCGCCCAGCGCGAAGAAGTACCAGCACTGGATCAACCCCACCCTGCCCTCCACCCTCGCCGAATGGCAGGCCGGGGCGGTCGAACATCCCGGCAGCTGGTGGAACCACTGGGCCGAATGGCTGCATGCCCGGTCGGGCGAATGGGTCGCAGCCCGCGATCCCCACAAAGGCCCCCTTTCACCGCTAGAACCCGCCCCCGGGTCCTATGTGAAAGTGAAGTCTTGAACCGTCTCGAACCGAACCTGCTGCTCGCGATCTCGACGGGCCTGCCCCTGCTGCTGCTGACCCTGACGTCCGCCGTCTACGGCGAGCCCGCCCCGATGTGGCGCTATCCCTTTCTGGCCGGGCTCTACACGGCGATGTTCGTGGTGCTGCACCGCCCCCTGTCGAAGCTCATGCGGATGGACCCGGACCGTCCGCCGATGATCGACATGCGCGCGCCGACGTCCGCCCTCTGGGCCGCCATCTTCCCCGCCGTGGTGACGGTGCTGGCGGTCGTGCCCTTCTTCTTGCGGGGCTGGGACTACGGCCTTCTGGTGGTCATCGCCTCGGTGCTGTTCGGCTACACCGTCCGCTCGGCCATGAAGGCCCCCAAGGCGGGTCTCTAGGCCGGCCGGAAGGTCAGGGCCACGCCGTTGTTGCAGTACCGCTTGCCCGTCGGGCGCGGTCCGTCATCGAAGATGTGACCCTGGTGCCCCAGGCAGCGGGCGCAGTGATATTCGGTCCGGGGAATGCCGATGGCGAAGTCGATCTTGGTCCCGATCGCGCCCGGCAGCACGTCGTAGAAGCTGGGCCAGCCGGTCCGCGAATCGTACTTCGTCGTCGAACTGAACAGCGGCAGCTCGCACCCTCGGCAGACGAAGGTGCCCCTGCGGCTCTCGTCGTTCAGCGGACTGGAATAGGGCCGCTCGGTCGCCTCCTCGCGCAGCACGGCATAGGTGAAGGCCGGCAGTCGCTCGCGCCACTGGGCCTCGGTGATCCGGCGGAACGGAGAGTTGGCGTACTGCGCCGTGGACGCGTCCGCCTCTCCGGGAGACGAACAGGCCGCGAGCGCGGTGGCCGCCCCGGTCAGCAGGACGGCGCGGCGGGTGTGGGTGGAGGTTGGCGTCTGGGTCATGGCCTCACATACGTCGGCACAACGGCGCGGGTTTCAAGGCGTCACATCCGCGCCGCTCAGCTGAGCCCTGTCGCCTCGTCCAGCCCCAGCATCAGGTTCAGGTTCTGCACCGCCGCGCCCGACGCCCCCTTGCCGAGGTTATCCAGCAGGGCCACCAGCCGCGCCTGGCTCCCGCCCCGGTCGCCGAACACATGCAGCCGCATCCGGTTCGTCCCGTTCAGCCCCTCGGGATCCAGTCCCGTCATGGCCTCGGTCTCGTCCAGCCCCGCCACCTCGACGAAGCGACAGCCGTCATAGGCCTCGACCAGAGCGCCGTGCAGCCGGTCGATCGACGGCGTCTCGGGCAGGGCCGCCAGATGCAGCGGCACCTCCACCAGCATCCCCTGCCGATAGGCCCCCACCGCCGGCGAAAACAGCACCGGCACATGCAACCCGCTGTGCCGGGTCATCTCCGGCACATGCTTGTGCTTCAGCGTCAGCCCATAGGCGCGATAGGGCAGCGCGCCGCCAGTCTCGAACTCCGCGATCATCGCCTTGCCGCCGCCGGAATAGCCGCTGACGGCGTTGACCGTGACCGGCCAGTCCACCGGCACAAGTCCCGCCTTCACCAGCGGCCGCATCAGGCCGATGAAGCCGGTCGGATAGCAGCCGGGGTTCGACACCCGGTGCGAGCCCACGATCTCGCCCCGCTGGACCGCGTCCATCTCGGGAAAGCCATAGGTCCAGCCGGTCGCCGTGCGATAGGCGGTGGATGCGTCGATGACCCGCACGTCCGGGTTCTCGATCATGGCCACGGCTTCCTTCGCCGCGTCGTCGGGCAGGCACAGGATCACCGCGTCCGCCGCGTTCAGCGCCTCGGCCCGCGCCGCCCGATCGCGCCGCCGGTCGCCCAACAGGATCAGCTCCAGATCGTCGCGCCGCTCCAGCCGCTCGCGGATCTCCAGCCCCGTGGTCCCGGCCTCGCCGTCTATGAAGATGGTGTGGGTCATGATCGAGTGAAGAGACTCAAGACTGCCTTTATGGCGGTTGATGGAAGTCCGGCGGCAACAAGAGCAACGCCGGAGAGGAGCGGTATCAGCCAACCGGCAAACCGAAGGGCTGTCAGAACGGTCAGAATGGAAGGCAGATAGTGCAACGCCTCGCCGGATGCTTCGCAAATCCCGGTCTTCATATCGACTTTCAGTTTGTCTGAGGGGCCGTATCGACGACGCTTTTTCCTCTCACGCACGAATGCCTCCCGAGTTGACTGGAGGCCATCCTCACGCCGAGAAATTTTCGGCAACGCGCTTTGTGGCGTCGATAATGTCGGATCGGGTAGTTTTTTGGGCATGTGGCACACCTCCGCATTAGCGAATGATGTGCAGTCCCTTCGGGTATGGGACGGATTTCGACGGCAGCGTCAAGCATGTCTTGTTGTCAGATGCGGCCCGCAAAACAGCAAATCAGAAGGGGTTCGGGACGGATTGTCCTTTGGCTCGCCTAAACCAGCATTCGGTGACTTGGAACAACTCCGCGTGATGTGACCATAAGGGACGTTAGACCAAGAAAAAAAGGCACCCCGAGTTTCCCCGGAGCGCCCTTGTATTCCAGGTCGCGGCTGCGACCGACTTAGCGCTTCGAGAACTGGAAGCTGCGGCGGGCCTTGGCGCGGCCGTACTTCTTGCGCTCGACGACGCGGCTGTCACGGGTCAGGAAGCCGTGCGGCTTCAGGACCGGGCGCAGCGCCGGCTCATAGTGCGTCAGGGCGTGCGACAGGCCGTGGCGGATGGCACCGGCCTGGCCCGACAGGCCAGAGCCCTCGACCGTGCAGACCACGTCGAACTGGGTGACGCGATCGGTGACTTCCAGCGGCTGGGCGACCATCATCTGCAGGACCGGACGCGCGAAATAGGCGTTCAGTTCCTTGCCGTTGACGGTGATCTTGCCCGAGCCCGGCTTCACCCACACGCGGGCGATGGCGTTCTTGCGCTTGCCGGTCGAATAGGCGCGCCCCTGGGCGTCCAGCTTCTGGACGTATTCGGGAGCCGATTCCGCCGTGCCGGCGGTGCCCAGGCCCTTCAGGGCGTCGAAGCCGCCCATCTTCTCTTGGGAGGCGGCTTCCGGGGCCGTGTCTTGCGTGACGTCGGTCATGGCTTACAGGCTCCGGGTGTTCTTGGCCGAGCGGCCGGCGAAATCGATCGTTTCGGGCTTCTGGGCTTCGTGGCTGTGCGTGGGGCCGGCGAACAGGCGCAGGTGCGTCATCTGCGTGCGGGCCAGGGGGCTTTCCTTGGGCAGCATGCGCTCGACGGCCTTCTCGAGCACCCGCTCGGGGAAGCGTCCGCCCAGCACCTTCTGCGGGGTCGTCGACTTGACGCCGCCCGGGTGGCCGGTGTGGCGATAATAGATCTTGTCGGTGGTCTTCTTGCCGGTGAACACGACCTTGTCGACGTTGGTCACGACGACATAGTCGCCCAGGTCGACGTGGGGGGTGTAGGTCGGCAGGTGCTTGCCGCGCAGGCGCATGGCGATGAAGGTCGCGAGACGGCCCACCACGACGCCTTCGGCGTCGATGTGGATCCACTTCTTGTCGACCTCGGACGGCTTCAGCGCAGCCGTGGTGCTCTTCAGCATGACGAGGGGTCCTTGGGACGGGAGACGAAACGGGGTCGCCCCGGACGGGCCGGAACGAGCGAAGGCGCGTCTCTAGAGGAGCGGCTCGGCGTCGTCAATGCGTGTCGATCCCCACTTCTAAGTCCAACCCACTGAGTTTCCTCGTGAAAACCCTTACGGTATTAAAATACCGTGTTGTTCTGAGCCGTTTCGAGCCCTCAGAACCACAGCCGAACCGCGTCCAGGCATACCGGACCATCCACCTGGGCCGTATTGACCGTATAGCTCACCCGCGCTTCCCGCGATCCGCACTGGCAGCGAAACCGGTTCGATCTCCCGGCCACCGGCCAGTTCCGCCGCGCCCCGAACAGCGTCCGGGGATCCATCAGTGACGCCCGCTCGCAGTCCTTGGCCAGGCAGGCAACGATCAACCGCGCCCCGACCCGGGGCTGGCGGATGTCCCGGGGAACATGAAAGTCGGTCCTGACGTCGCGCATGGAGGCTCCTTCTGGCCCGATTAAGCGCCGCCTGCTTGACTGGCACAACTCAATTGTTCTTCTTTTGTTCGCCCGCCTGTGGGCGGAGTGGCACGTCCTCTCTGAAGCTTGATGAGCGCCAGCGGATGCCTTTCTCGCCGTGCGCGTCGACAAGGGATCGCAAGCCTCACCCCTTCTCCCCTTGCGGGTCGACGAGGATCGCATGCGATCCGAGGAGGGGTGGCCCGGAGGGCCGGATGAGGGGTGAAAGGAAACGTCGCCGGTGAGCGTTCGAACCGCTCCCCCACCGGCAGAGACCGAGTTTCACCCCTCATCCGTCTCGCTTCGCGAGCCACCTTCTCCCGCAAGGGGAGAAGGAAGAATCTTCAATCATCCGCACTCGCCCGGATTCCGCCAACGATTCCAACACCCGTCGCGCTCGAAGCCCCGCGAACGCGCCCGCATTGACGTGCATGCTACCCTCCCCCTCGGTTCCGTCGCCTGGGAAGGGCGCAAGGCCTTGCGAGCTTGTCGCGGCGGAAGCGGTTGGAGCGGGGGCTCCCGAAGTCCAACGACCGGAGGCCGTGAAGAGCGGTCATCCGGCGTCCCGGGCCGAGGGGGTGGTGTGGGTGACGACGCCGTTCGAAACGAGGGTCCCGGGCTCAAGCAGCCCGGGACCGCGTCCCGGGCGGTAGCCCACCAAAAAGGCGGCGAGCAGAAGACTCGCCGCGTTCAGGGGATCGGCTCTCGCAAGGACGCCGACCTTCCCGCCGGAGGCTGAGGTAACGGCAAGGCTCTAACAGAGCCGTTGGTCCTGTGCGTTGCTTCGAGCATGGCAGGCCGTCCGCTTCCGATCAGACCAATCGCGCGGAGCGTCGAGGCGTTCGCGAAACGGTATTTCATTGTCATCCCGGCGACCGCCGGGACGCTCCGCCCGCCCTTCCCAACCCGTTCGCAGCGGAAGAGCGATGACGCATGGCCGCGCCCCGCGTCACAGAACCATGATGACCCGCCGGACCCCGATCGACTAAACGGCGGCTCTATCCAGGAGCCTCCCCATGCGTCTCGACCGTCGCAGTCTGTTCACCGCCGGCGCCGCCAGCTTCGCCTTCTCGGGCCTGCCGCGCTTCGCCGCCGCCCAGGACCTGCCGTCCGACGAGACCTATCGCAACGAGGTCCATGGTTACGGCCCCCTGCGCGCCGACCCGTTCCGCGTCTTTGACCTGCCCGAGGGCTTCTCCTACCGCGTCGTCTCCCAGGCCGGTGAAACCATGAGCGACGGCCTGTTCGTGCCCTACAAGGCCGACGGCATGGGCTGTTTCGATCTCGGCGGCGGCCAGGTCGCCCTGATCCGCAACCACGAGCTCAAGCCCCGCGACACCAGCTATGGCCCCGCCGGAGTCCGCTCCGAGCGCATCGGCCTGATCGACAAGAGCCGGGCCTATGACGTCACCGGCGACATGCCCCTGACCGGCGGCACCACGACCATCGTCTACGACATGAATCAGCGCCGCACGGTCAGCCAGCACCTCAGCCTGACCGGCACCATCGTCAACTGCGGCGGCGGCAAGACCCCCTGGGGCACCTGGCTCAGCGGCGAGGAGAACACCGACGGCATCGCCGCCGGCCTGTCCCGGAACCACGGCTTCATGTTCGAGGTCAGCCCCACCGCCACCGGCCTCCAGCAGGCGGTGCCGCTGACCGCCATGGGCCGGTTCCAGCACGAGGCCGCCTGCGTCGATCCCCGCACCGGCATCGTCTACATGACCGAGGACAGCTTCGGCCGCACCGGCCTGTTCTACCGCTACCTGCCCGAGGCCCCCGGCGAACTGGTCAAGGGCGGACGGCTCCAGGCCCTGGTCATCAAGGGCCAGCCGGGCGCGGACACCTCCAACATCGACACCCGTCTGTGGAACATGGGCGACTGGGTCGAGGTCGAATGGATCGATCTGGACGACGTCGAGGCCCCCGACGACGACCTGCGGATGCGCGGCCATCAGCGCGGCGCGGCCAACTTCGCGCGCGGCGAGGGCATCGAGTTCGGTCGCGGCGAACTCTATTTCACCTGCACCTCGGGCGGCGCGGCCCAGGACGGCCAGGTCATGCGCTACGTCCCCTCCCCGCGCGAAGGCCAGTCCGACGAGAGCGGCGGCCGGCTGCAGCTGTTCTTCGAATCCGTTGACGACAAGGTCTTTGACTACGGCGACAACCTGACGATCGCGCCGTGGGGCGACATCATCATCTGCGAGGACCGCTATTCCGAGACCGATCGCAACCACCTGCGCGGCATCACGCCCGAGGGGAAGGTCTATGTGATCGGCCGGAACGTGTTCGAGGGCAACGCCGAGCTGGCTGGCGCGACCTTCTCGCCGGACGGCCGCACCCTGTTCGTGAACATCTACTGGCCCGGCATCACCCTGGCCATCACCGGCCCGTGGGAGACTCTGCGCGCCTGATCGCCGACACGCTCAGCCGCGCGGGCCACTCATGAACAGCCGCGGCTGGGACCGGCGGACCAGCCACAGGTTCGCCGTCGCCAGGGCCAGCACCAGGGCCGCGCCCGCCTGGTGAAGCCCGCCCAGCCAGATCGGCACGACATTGACCAGGGTCACGACGCCCAGCGCCGCCTGCAGCCACAGCGCCACCGCCACCCCGATCGCCGCCGCACCCAGCCCCTCGGCCAGCCTCCAGCGCCACGCCTGCACCGCATAGACGGTCGCCCCCAGCACCAGCAGATAGCCCCAGATCCGGTGATTGAACTGCACCAGGGCCGTATCGTGCAGGAAGGCCAGCGCTCCCTGACCCCAGTCGACCGGCGCCAGGATCGCTCCGTTCATCAGCGGCCAGTCGGTATAGATGAAACCCGCCTTGGCCCCCGCCACCAGCCCGCCCAGCAGGCACTGGAGAAAGACCGCGCCCCAGAGCACCGTGGCCCCCCGGCTCCATCCCGCCGGCGACCGCGACGTCTCCGGACCGTTCCACGCCTCCAGCCCCGTCCAGATCAGCCCGGCGAAGATCAGCAGCGCCAGCCCAAGATGCACGGTCAGCCGCTCTGGCGCGACATCGACCCGCTCCGACAGGCCCGACGACACCATCCACCAGCCGATCGTCCCCTGCATCCCGCCCATCACCAGTAGCAGGGCGCACCGCCACACCAACCGGTCCGGCAGGGCAAACCGGCCGAGGAACGACCGCTCGGGCAGAAGTCGGAACGCCAGGAAGGCGAAGAACGGCAGGGCGAACACCACCCCGATCAGCCGCCCGAACAACCGGTGGAACCACTCCCACCAGAAGATGCCCTGGAACTCGCTCAGGCTCATGCCGGCATTGACCAGGGCGTATTGCGGGATCGCCTTGTACTTCTCGAAGGCCTCGTTCCAGTCGGCCTCGGTCAGTGGCGGCAGGGCCCCCATGATCGGCTGCCATTCGGTGATCGACAGGCCCGACCCGGTCAGACGGGTGATCCCGCCGATCACGACCATGGCGAACACCATGACGGCGGTGAAGAACAGCCAGACGGCCACGACCCGCGACTGTTCGACTTTTCCGAAACGGTTCATTCGACGCCCGACGCTCCGACCGATACAGTGACGCCTCGCGGCGTCGACGGGCGGTATGCCCCTGCATCGCGGCAAGATCAAAGCCGCCGGCCGGACGCGAGGTCGCATGCGGCACCGGGCTGAGGAGAGACAGACACCATGCAGCAGGCCGATATCGCGATCGCCATCGTGGGCGTGCTGATCCTGGCCTGGGCCGGTGATCAGCTGACCGGTCGCAGAGGGCTGTTCGCGGCCTCTCTCGTGTCCGCGACCGGGGCCGTGTGCGGCTGGTTCCTGGCGGTCCGCGTCTTTGGCGCGGCCTCGATGGACGAGATCGGCTGGACCGCCTGGTCCGGAGCTGGATCCGTGCTCGGCCTCGTCACCTTCTACCTGTTCCGGAATACCCGCTGATGGGCCTGCGCACGCGCCGCGCCGTGGCCTCCCTCGGCATCATGATCTTCCTCATCGGCTACATCTGGGTCGCCATCGCCGTCGGGGGGCTGATCCCGGACCATCCCCTCGCCCTGCTGACCTATTACGCACTGGCCGGCACCCTCTGGGGCCTGCCCCTCTTCCCCCTTCTCTCCTGGGCCGAGGGCAAGCCGTTCTTCAAACGGCGCTGAGGGTCCCAAAGGCAAGAATACGCAAGCGAACGCCAATCCGCCGCAAGAAGGGGCTGTGACCGCCGGGCTCTGGTGTGCCGAGACGGCCGCTGTGGCCGTCCGACGCCCCGGCGCTCGCAGCGCCTGCTCGGAAGACCCGCTCATGTCCCTCCGCTTCGCCCTTCTCGCCGCTGTCGCATCGATCGCGACCGTCGCCGCCGCCTCATCCTCCACCGCCCAGACCTGGACGCCGCTGGAGGCCTCCCGCTTCGCCGCGGAGTTCACCCAGCCCTGGATCGGCGTGCCAGACGGGTCCAGCGGCGCGCCCCGTCAGGGCTGGCTTGGCGCGCCCGACGGATTCTTCACCCGCGAGGTCCACCTCGCCTACGACTGGATCGATGCCGACGGCGGTGAGGCCCACCGCGTCATCGCCCGCTTCAACTACCCACTCTCGCGCCGGCTCTGGGTCGGCGTCGAGGCCCCGATCTATCAGGACCTCGACAGCGGCGGCTCCGGCATCGGCGACATCGGGGTCACGGCCCAGGTCATGCTCGCCGAGACGCGAGACCTGTCCCTGAACGCCGGCCTCGGCCTCGAACTGCCCACCGGCGACGACTCGGTCGGCGCGGGCGAGGTGTTCGGTGTCACGCCCCAGGTCAATCTGTGGACGGACCTCGGGGCCGGTGTCTCCTTTCGGAGCCGGGCCTCATATGCCGCGCGCGACGAAGGCGGCGCGGACGGCTTCGGCCTGAGTCTCGCGCTCGGCCAGACCGTGACGCCGGCCGAGGCGGCACCGCTCGGCCAGTTCACCTATTCCCTGGCCGTGAACTGGTTCGCGCCGGACGAGGGCAAAGACGTGGTGACCGTGACACCCGCGCTGAGGACCCGGCTCGTCGACAGCCTGTTCCTGCTCATCGGTGTGGAGTTGCCGGTCTCCGATGACGAACCGTTCGACCAGCGCTGGATCATTCAACTTGTGAGGGGTTTCTGACCCAGCCCTCAAGCAGCGACCGCCGGCGTCGCGAGCGGTCGGACGAACAACCCGTCCTCAGGCAGAGAGCCGCCGCGCGGCTCACGTTAAGGCGAACAGGAATGGGTCAAGGGAAAATGGTCGGAGCGACAGGATTCGAACCTGCGACCCCTTGACCCCCAGGCTAACCTGAGGTTGTTTTCAGCACTTTTCACCGCTGTGCAGGACTGTGCTAGCGCATTGTTCCTGCGTAGATTTTTGACATCATCGCTGTTCACCGCTATTTTCTGAGTTGCTGCAATCTGTGCCCCATATGTGCCCCAGCAAACGGGGCCATCGGAGATCTGGATGCCGACTTTGAAGCTCACGGACCGAACGGTTGCGTCGGCGAAGGCCATCGAAGGCGGCCGTCTTGAGCTCTGGGATTCGGGCCTCAAGGGCCTTTATCTCCGGGTATCCTCGGACACCAAAATCTGGGGTTATAGGTATCGCCGGCCGGACGGAAGTCAACCGCGCATCCGGCTCGGCCACTACGTCCCGCCCGAGCACGCCATAGGCGACACCTCCTCCCTGACGGTCGCCGGAGCCAGGGCGAAAGCCCGCAAGATCCAGTCCGAGGTCGACGACGGCAAGGACCCGGCAACGACGCGCCAGTTGGTCAAGGCCGAGGCCAAGACTGAGGCCATCCGCACGGTCGCGGATCTGGCCGAAGCCTATTTCACCGTCTGCGAAACCGGCGAGTATCGCCCGAGCCGCCGTCGCAAACGGCCTCAGACCATCAAAGCCGAGCGCTATCTCTACAAGAAATACCTGACCCCGCTCGGCCGCATCAGGGTCGAAGCCCTCACCCGCGATGCTGTTCGAAAGCTGCTGCGCGATCTTCTAACCGCCGGGCGCGGCACGACCTGCAACCGAGTGCGAGGACTGCTCCGCCAGATATACGCCTGGGGCGTGCTCGAGGGGCGCGTAACCCGTAATCCCGCCGGAGAGCTCGCGGACCTGGCCGAAGAGATCCCCCGCACCCGCATCCTGACGGATGATGAGACCCGTGCCCTATGGAAGGCGCTCATCGATCCCACCGGGCTACGCCGTCCCCTCCCCCGCGGTCGCGAAGAGCCGGTGATGGTCAGCCGACCGGTCCGCATCGCCATCCAGCTCGCCATGCTGACGCTTCAGCGGCGGGGCGAGATCGCCGCCATGCGCATCCCGGAAATCGACTTCGGCGCGGCCGTCTGGACGATCCCTGCGGAGAAGACAAAGGCCGGTCGGGTGACGGCCGTCCCTCTCTGCGCCAGCGCGATCGACCTCATCCGTGAGGCTATCGCGCTCCGGTCCGAGCCGACGCCGGGTGACGACCCGTCGTCCTATGTCTTCGTCGGTCGCAGCAAGACGGTCCCCTATCTGTCGCCTGCCGCCATCAGCCATGCGATGCGCGACATCAGGGAAGGGATCGGGTCGCCGGACCTGACCGCCCACGATCTCAGACGTAGCGGGGCTACCCGCCTCGCGATCGCTGGTGTCAGCCCCTTCATCTTGTCGAAGCTGCTCAATCACGCCGGGGACTTCGGCGGTGGATCGCCGATCACCATGGCCGTCTATGTCCAGCACAACTACATGGCCGAGAAGCGCGCCGCGATCGCCAAGCTGGAGACACTTCTTCTCTCGGTCGTGAATCCAAACTCCGACCATGCCGCCGACGCGTCGGACTACGCCGCGAAGGCGAGGTCCGCGCTTCGCTTCTACAATCCCGCCGGTGACGCCGGGCAGGTGCCCTCCACTCCAGCGCAAAGCCAGCCCTCCGCCCACGCCTGACCGGGAGCGCTTGCCTCGCTGCTCCGCGGGAGATGGGTCAGGACCGTCATTGGCGGTGCCTACAGCCGGCTAGCGCCGTCGCGCCCAGAACGGTCCGGGAGACGGCTCGGCGTCTGCAAATAGCAGGTGGTGTTTGAGCGGCTCCGCGGTGCTGCGATTGCCGACCGGATAGGTCGCGGTCGTCTCGGTGAGCGCAGAGGACTCGTTGCGGTCGTTGGTGTGCTCCGGCGCCATGTAGTTGGCGTAGACATAACGAAGTCGGCTCGACGAAACATCAAGTTCACGAATGTGCTGATGGTTCAGAGCATGCCTGAGGGCCTCGGTCGCATCGTCGTAGAAGGCCTCGTAGCCGACGTGGACGACGCCTGGCCTGTCGCCCGGAAGCTGATCCGCGGCCTCCCGGATCAGTTTTCGGAAGTGCTTGGCCTTGCGGCTCTGAGCTTTCTCTGACGCGCTGAGCCAGGACACGGCCGAAACCCTTCCGACCTGCGCCGCATGGAAAGGTCGGTCTTTCGCCGGCCGCCATGAGCCATCCAGACTATATTGGACCGAAGGCGAGTACGCGCCCTCGATTAGCTGGATCATTCGGCTGGACCCGAAGAAGAGATCGTCCTGCTGCAGCACCAGATCGAGGCGTCGGCGATCGACGACCCGAATCCACCCTGCGCCCGATGCGTCATCCCAGGAGTCCCGTCGAGGATTCTGGAGGAACACCTCGGCCCTGTCGGCGAGGTAGCTTGCGCCCACAGCCGCGAGCTCATCCTTGAAAGCGACCTGGATGGATAGCGAGACGTCGCGCCCCCGGCAAAACGCATGGAACGCTTGCGAGATTTCCTCGCCCCGTGCGCGTTCCGTTTCGCCATAGCCGGATCGACCGACCCGCTTGCACTCTGCCGCCCAGCTTCGCCGTCCGCGGGAGACGAACAGGTCGGGACGGCGCCTAACGCCGGGTTCCGCAGGCACGCAGGCGACATCGGTCCATCCGGCGGTCCGGTAGGCGCCCGCGACGAGCAGTTCGTAGAGTCCGTCATCGGGCTGGCGTCTGTAGCGCGTCATCATTTCGACGACCCGATCTTCCGCCCCTTTGACCGGCTTGAGCTGGGGAAGCAGTTGGCCGATCCGTCGGAACAAGGGGACGATCCTGTAGGCCTCAGGTTCGAACCAGTGCTCGCGGTCGGCGGCATAGGCCCTGGCCTGGAAAACGTACCAGGCGGCGGCGTCGGCCGGATCGAACAAGGAGACGCGCTCCCCTTGCGCCCACCTGACCTTCGCCGCCTCGAACGTGGCTTGAACAGCCTCCATACGGTTCGACCAAGCTCTGGACGGAAGGCCTTGGGTCAACCAGGCGATTGCTGCGAGACAATCCGGATCCTCCCAATCCTGGCCGTGTCTCTGGGCGATCCACAGGGGGCTGGTCATCACGATCCGGATCAGTCTGGTCGGCAAGGCGGCCGGGGTTTCCGGATGATACCCGGATCACCGCCAACCGCCCCTCCCCCTCGCGCGAAAATTTTTGGCCCGCAGATAGGGACGACCGTGGATCAGGTTGCGCCGACCAAATTTGTGAAAGCAGATGTCCAATCGAGGCGATAACCAGATTCGATGGGGTCAGGATGCGTCCTAGCCGTGTCGCCGAGGTCTGAAGCCCGTATCTGCTGATTGAGAGGCTGGGTTGTGGGAGACAGAGGACGGTTGCCCAAACCCACGCCATCCGGAGATCGCGTCGGTTTGGTCCGTCCTCCGCGCGTGTCTGCTGCTCGAGCCGACTTGGGCGCCTTGGACAACCCACCTCCCGACACGGGGATGGGCCTGCGATCTACTTCCGGGGCTGTGCCGCCCCGCCTACCCTATCCCTCATCGCCTCGGACCGGGACGCTGGCTGAGTAGGTGCCCACAGTAGCCAGCTGGATCAGCTCCCGAGCTGTCGTGGTTGCCCCGACCTCGAAAACCGCACGCAGAAAGAACGTTGGCCTGCGAGACGCCAAGTCGAAGGTGTGTAGTGCTTCGCCGCTGCACGCAACCGAAATCTGTACCGCGTTCGTTCACGGAAACAAAAAGGAAACATGTTTAGCGTTGACGCGCCTGGCTGGTTGATGTCGATGGTCGCAGGGAGTTCCACGACAGGGTTCGTAAAGCGTGGCCCAGGCTCCTCATCCGGTTTCGGCGTCCGGGAGGCGCGAGGGCGACGGAGAGCGAGATGCGCATTGTTCTGGTCGAGGTCCGCAACTTCCGCGGCATCCGCACGCTGGACTGGACGCCATCCCCGGGCATGAACTGTCTGATCGGGCCCGGCGACGCGACGAAGACGACCATTCTGGACGCGATCGAACTCGCCCTGAGCCCTCGCACCAACTACCTCGCGGATGACACCGACTTCTACAATCTGGACTTCACCCAGCCGGCGACGGTCACCATCACGGTCGTCGGCCTACCCGACAGCTTCCGCAGCGACGCGCGATACGGGTTTCATCTGAGGGGCTGGGACGAGACGGCTGGGTCTCTCTCCGACGAGCCGGACGACTCTCTGGAGGATGCGCTCTCGATCCGCGTCAGCCTCGACGCTTCAACGCTCGAAGGCCGGTGGTCGCTCTTCCACCTCCGGCTCGATCCCGAGGCTGAGCCACCTTCGCTGAGGTTCGCCGATGCCCGCGACCTCGCCCCGACAAGACTGGGCCCTTATGCGGACCGGCATCTGGGCTGGGGCCGTCAGTCTGTGTTGAACCGGATCGGCCTCGACGGGCGGATGACCGGGCAGCTGGCGGCCGCCAGCCGCGCGGCGCGAGAAGCATTCCGCTCGACAAACAAGGATGTGTTCGTGGCGCCGGTCGCCCAGGCCGAAAAGCTGAGCCGGCATTTCTCCGTTCGCGTACGCGACGGGTTCACCGCTGAGCTTGACGTTCAGGGGTCGGCCATCTCCTCCGGCGGCGTTGTGCTTCACGCCGGTAGTCTGCCGCTCCGCACGCTCGGCACCGGCTCCTCTCGCCTGATCGTCTCGGCGCTCCAACACAATGCCGGCGGGTCCCATATCGCTCTGGTCGACGAGGTCGAACACGGCCTGGAGCCCCACCGTATCGCGCGGTTGCTGAAGTATCTGCTCGCCCCGCCCGATGATAGATCTCCATCCCCCACGACTCTCGCCGCCCCGCCTCAGATTTTCCTGACCACCCATTCGGAAGTGGTCATCCGCGAACTGCGGGCCCAGGACATCCATACGGTCCGATGTGATGACGGACTGACCACCGTCCGGTCCGTGAGCCAGACAGCGTCAAGCCCCGAGGTCGCTCAACGTCACCTCCGGGCCGCGCCCGGCGCCTTCCTCGCGCGTCGCGTCCTCGTGGGTGAGGGCAGAACGGAATACGGCCTTCTCCGAGGGCTGGACGTCGCCTGGATCGCAGAAGGGAAAGACTCCTTCGCCCTCGCGGGCGTGGTGGCGGTCGACGGTGGGGGCGTCTCCAAAGCGCTCGCGCTCGCCCGGCATCTGTCGGACCTCGGCTTCGATTGCCTGGCCGTCCTCGACTCCGACGAACCCCCGTCGCCCGAAACCGTGCTGGCGGTAGAGGCGGCCGGTGGGGTCGTGCTCATCTGGCCCGACGACAGCGCCACCGATGAGAGGCTGTTCCTGGACCTGCCCTGGGCGGGGGTGGTGTCGCTGCTTCAGTACGCGTCGTCATGTTCAAGCCAGGCCAGCGTCGTTGACGCGACGAACGCGGCTCTTCTCAAGGCGGGCCTGGCCGCAATCGTCGATCTCGATGTGCCGAGTGCGCGCGACTGTCCCGAAGTCCGCACCGTATTCGGCAGGGCCGCGAAGGCCAAAGCCTGGTTCAAGACTATCGAGCATGGGGAAGCGGTCGCCGCCATCGTCGCCCCGCTCCTCGCCCAGAGCCCGACCACTCCGCTCGCCAGCCATCTGCGGACCCTCCGCGAATGGATCGATGGCTGAGCTCTCGGCAGAGACGCTCCCTGCCACCGTTGCCGGGTTACGTCTCGGCAGCGTCGTTGCGGCGGCCGGATGCGGCAAGACGGAGCTGATCGCACGCGCGACCGCGGCCGGGACCGGTCGTCGGCTGATCCTGACCCACACCCATGCCGGGGTCGATGTGCTCCGGCGTCGTCTCCGCGACCATGGCGTTTCGAGCCGCCTGTATCTCGTCGACACCATCGCGGGCTGGTCCCTGCGTTACGCGAGCGCCTATCGCGGCCGGTCAGGGCTGACCCTCGCCGAGCCTCGCACGGACAGCGACTGGACTATGGTCTACGCGGCCGCAACGAGGCTGATCCGGTCCGGTGCGGTCAAACGGGTGCTGAGCGCCTCCTATAGCGGCCTGTTCGTCGACGAGTACCAGGACTGTGGCGCGTCTCAGCACGCCGTCGTCACCGCCCTCTCGGAAAGCCTTTCCACCTGCCTGTTCGGCGATCCCATGCAGGCCATTTTCGACTTCAAGGGTCAGACGCCCGTCGATTGGGACAGAGACGTGTTTCCGCGGTTCGCCAAGCTCTGCACGCTGAGCCGGCCTCACCGATGGATCAAACACAACAACGAGGGGATGGCGACCTGGTTGAAGCAGATCCGAACCGATCTCGAGCGCGGTGCGCCAGTCGATTTCGGAAATCTGCCGGACCAGGTGCGATGGACGGCCCTGCCGAACGAGATCGGGCAAAGGCATCAGAAGGTCGTCGGCGCCTGCCTCACGGCCATGGGGCGGGCCGGCGACCTGGTGGTGATCGCCGATCCCGCCAATCTTGAAGGCCGGGCGAAGATCGCGAGCAAGCTTGCGAAACAGGGGTTCTCGAATATCGAACCGGTCGATTGCAAGACAGCCTATGCCTTGGTGCGACGGCTCGGCAGCCTTGGGAGTTCGGATAGGCTCGGCGCCACCCTGGACGTGATCGAGAAATGCATGGGGGGTGTGGAACGGGCGGCGTTCGACCACGCCATCGCGTCGCGCAAGCGCGGAGGAAGCCTGGGAACAGCGAAGTTCGGCCACGACCTCATCGGTACAGGCGTTGCATTGGGCGCAGGCGGTTCGGACGCGCTTGTGCTGGCCCTGATCGACGCGTTCGCGGCTCGCCCGACGTCCTTCGTCTACCGCCGCGAAATGCTCCGGGCGATCCGGGCAGCGCTCAAAATGAAAATCGCCGACGACTGCACAGACCTGACGGAGGGGCTCTGGCGCGCCCAGAATCAGGCGCGCCACGCGGGTCGGCCGGTCCCTCACCGGGCCGTCGGCAGCACGCTCCTGGTCAAGGGTCTGGAGTTCGCCAATGCGGTGGTCATTCATTCCGACAGCATGAGCGGCAAGGACTGGTATGTGGCCCTGACGCGGGCGACGCACACCCTCACCGTCCTGTCGCCGCTAAGGCGTTTTCAGCCTGCCGCCTAGCCGCCATGAATATGGCAATAGTCGCCGCGAGCCCGGCGCTGAACCCATTCAGCCGGCTCCTCATGTGAGGCTCCATAAACGGATCGAAGACAGCGCCGCCCCGACTGCGTCGCGGATCCGCATTGAACCCCGCCTTCGGACTCCAGCCAGGCCAGGTAGTCGTCGCGGAAAACGCCCGACGCCGCCGCCGCGCCGAGATCCGGATCCTGGAGATAAAGTCGAACCTGATCGGGCGTCAGATCGACGGAGTGGGCGCCCCAGAGCCACTCGATCTGCATCGTGGCTGACTGATCGCGGTCCGCGTGAAGCTGGAGGATTTCGCGTTCGAACGGCTCAAGCGGCGGGTTCCCACGCGGCGCCTCTCGCAATGAGGCGAGAGGTTTGACGCGTGGCGGCGCGCACTCGGCGCATCGTCCGGTCCCGGCCTCCCTCAGGCGCTGCAGTTGCTCGCGGCTCTGGACGACCAGCAGCGCGCCGCACAGCATGCAAGGGACGTCGCTGTCGCGTGCGGTCATTTCGCGGGTGAATTTGTAGATCGCCTTGCCGCCGCTGAGACCCGTCGCCAGCTCGGCCAGGATTTCGGTCGGGACCTCCGGAGCGGTCCAATAGGCCGCGATTGCGAACCGGCGGGCCGCGATAGGGTCCGATGGACGCGGAAGGTCGGTTCGGAGAGTGGCCTTTCGCCGCCTCAAATCGTCCTCGGCGGCCCTGAGCGCCTGAATGTCCTGCGCCAGCGCCTCCAGGGCTGCATCGTGGTCGAACGGCTCAGACATGCAGGTTCCAGATTGGATAGGGCGGTCGGTCGCCTATCCTATCACCCTCGCATCGACCTGCGTCACTTCCGGTCGTCCGCCCAGCCGGGACGGATTGCCCGAACGCGCGAAACGCCGTCCACTCGCCGCAATGGCCGCAGACTTTCACCGTCCGGATCACAGCCCCTTCGCCGGCTTCGGAGTCGGACTGGCGTTCGGTCTTCGCCCGGATGGAAGCATCGTCACCATAGGCGAGGTCGCGAGCGGCAAGGCGTGCGACTGTGTCTGCCCCGCCTGCGGCGAAGACCTCGTCGCCAAAAAGGGCGAGAGGATCACGGATCACTTCGCCCATAAGGCGTCGGGGGCCGGCGGGTGCGGACTCGGCATAGAAACCAATGCCCATCTCTGGGCGAAAGCGGTTCTGGGCGAGCTGAAGCAGATCCACCTTCCATCGATTGAGGGCAAGATCGGGGACCGAAAGCATCAAACGCACAAGGGCCGATCCTACGTCTTCGCCGATGCGGTGCTCGAAAAGCGTTTGGGGGAGATCGTGCCCGACGTCGTACTGGTGGCCGCCGATGGGCGCCGATTGATCGTCGAGGTCCTCGTCACCCACGCCTGCGACGCGGAGAAGATCGCGAAAATCCGCGCCGGCGCGGTCTCGGCCATCGAGGTGGATCTCAGCGCCTACCGGACGCAGGGCACAGAGGCCGCGGTACGCAACGCCCTGCTTCGGACGGCTCCGCGGACATGGCTGTTCAATCCGGCGGTGGACGAGGCGGAAACCTCGCTCAAGGCGACGATCGCCGCCGAGCGGAAAGCCGCTGCGGAGGCCCGTCAGAGAGCGGCCCGGCGGGCCGCTCTCGCCCTCAGAGCCGCCGAGCCGCGCCTGACCCCTGCCCTCCAGGCGGAACGGCAGAGCGTCCTCGCTCTCGGCCTTCAGGACCTCGTCGGCGCGCCGCCGGCGTCTGATGACGGTTTCGTCGTTCCCTCGAACCTCTGGCGAGCGGTTCTGATCAATCGGCTGGTCCTGCGCCGCGCGCCGACCCGGCATGGCATGTTGTGGCCGATCGAGCCCGACGAAGCGCTCAGCGCCTTGAAGGACTGTCTCGCCCCCGGCGTGCTGGGTGGCGTCAACCGACCGACTCCGGCGGCAATGAAAGCCGCCTTGCCCGGGTTCGTCCCACCTCAGGATTCGCTGGACACGTTCCTTGAGACCCTGAAGGCCTATGGCCTGCTCCTCGAAACGAAACATGGTCTGCTGGTCAACGACCGCGCGCGCGAGGTTCTCCTGGCTCGGGAAGCCGCATTGAAGGCGGCGAATCAGCGATGGCGACAGACCGAAACCCTGTTGGACGGCCTGTTCGAGACGACCGGTGCGCCGATGGAGACCCCGGCGTTCTCATTGACCGCCTGGAGGGCTTCCGTGCCGGGTTTCAACAGGTCCCTGACCGCCATTATCGAGGAAGGCGGCCCGGAGTGGTCAGGGCTCGTGCGGTCCCTGGACGCCGTCCAATCCATGATCAGTGGCGGCGCACCCTGCGACAGCCTGATGGGCCTTCCGTTTGAACCCAGTCTTCAGGAAGCGATCCGCCAGGCGGATCTGATAGCCGCTCAGGAGGCGTTAGCCATCGAGGCCGCCGAGCGTGCCGCCGCTGACCAGCGGGTGTCTCGACTGAGATCCAGGGCGGAGGTCGTGCCAGGGCTGGAGGTCGAGGCCTGGCTCAACCGGCAGGGCAAAGGAACGCCCCTGACGCCCCTGGACGCCGCGCGACAAGGCGAGGCCATGCTCGGGGTGGCTTTCCGCAGCCTCGATCGGATCGCGGAAGAATTCGCAGACGCCGCCCGTAGAGACGCCCTGGCCGCCGAATGTCTCGCCGTCCTCGAAACCGCGGCCGAGAAATGCTTCGACGAAGATCGCAGGCGGCTGTTTCTGCGCGGCCATCGGCCTGAACTGGGCATGAAGTCGCCGCAGGAGTTCTGTCGGGATCACGCCTCACTCAAGGTGCTGTTGTCCTTGTTGCCCAGCAAGCGCGGCGCCCGTTGAAGGCGTTTAGCGGCGCACGGACACGCCGCTGATCGGCAGGGTCGCGTCAATCGGGAGCCAGCCCTCTACGACGACGGGACGTAAAATGGGCCACCCCGTGGACGCCTGCGTCCGGGACCCGATGGTACTACATGTCGTCATGCGACCCATGCGTACTGAACGACACTGGCGTCATGATTCCGGGGACGCCCTTGACCTGGAGGGTATGGACACCCATGTCCTGGGGATACGGACAACCGTGTCCCTGGGCCTCGCGGTCCGAGCCCTAGCTTTCGCGGGTTCTTAGCAGCATCTTACCCGTCGAAAGGTGAAAATCAATGACGACGCATTCCGTTCCCCCCTTGCCTGGCATCAGCGCCCCGCAGCTGGCCGTCCATCAATCCCTCGCCGCAGCGGCGGGCGACGAAGGAGCGCAGACTGCGACGGCGGTCGAGGCGCTTGAAACCCCTGTGGAAGCCGCATCGACCACGAAGTCGGCGATGGAGGAGCGCTGGGGAAAGAACGTGATCAAGGCTGGATACACGGTGGTGCCTTCGATCATTTTGCGGGCGCAGGCCAGGCTGCACATCAACGCCGTTGAACTGGCTGTCCTGCTCCACCTTCTCGATCACTGGTGGGACAATGCTGAGATGCCTTTCCCTTCCAAGCAACGGATTGCGGACCGGCTCGACGTCAGCACCAAGACCGTGCAGCGCGCGGCCGCGAAGCTGGAGGCCGAAGGTCTGGTCCGCCGGGTCAAGCGCAGCAACGGTCACGGGGGCCAGGCCAGCAACCATTATGACCTGTCGCCCTTGATCGAGAAAATTCGTCCCATCGCCGATGAATACCTGGAAGCCAACCGCAAGGCCTCCGAGCTGCGCCGCAGCGTCGGGCGCAACGGCGGCCTCAAAAGCTGGGCTTCGAGGGAAGCCCTTGGCGCCAAGGGGGCCGCAGGCGCGTGACGGACGTTGTCGTACAAGACGAGGCGCCTGAGCCTGAGCCTGAAACGATGGACCCCGCCGCGGGCGAGGTCGTGGCGATGGCGAACAGCACGACGATGGCTCAATCCCAGGCCGCCGAAAGTCCCTTCGCGCCGCTGTCGGTGAACGGCGCCGCAGTGGATCTGACCCATCTGCATGAGTTCAGCTTCACCTTCGACACCGGGAAACGTCAGGGGGTGATGTGCTTCGTCACCTTCAGCACCCACTGCTTCTCCGATAAATACGATCCTGATCGACACCCGGCGAGGGTCACCGTGTTCGACGATCGTGGGGTCGAGCGTTGCTTCGACCAGGAGCGCTACGATCTGTCCAAGGGCTTGAGAGCCCTTCTCGCCGGCCTTCCGGGAACGAAGGTCTATCAGACTCCGGAAGCCAATTTCGCCATCATCACAACCCGGTCGGGCCGCGAGTACCGGGTCTTCTTCAATGTCCGAAAGATGGAGCAGAAGAAGCGACTGCGCCTCTATGTCGAGAGCGCCTATTCGCCCGATTCGGAACGCGCCATCCCTGCCCCGGTCACGGCTTATCAGAGAGTGAAGTTCAACCTGTTGTGCGACACGATTCTCGATGGGAAGCCGGCCAAGTTCCACGGCCGGTAACGAAAAAGGGCGGCCGAAGCCGCCCTTCACTCGATACCCACTTCGCCTTGCGGCTATCTCGCATCACGCGTGGACCCCTTGCGGGGCGGGGGAACGCTGTTGGCGACCTTGCGGGCACCTCAACCGATCTGTCGTCCTGGGAACGATGTCGCCACCGCTCCCTACCCGGGGACATATAGGACCCCGGGCCTTAAAAATCAACGAATGCCTCAAAGGTTCCCCCAGGACATCCATGTCTAGGGACATAAGCATACACCAATCATACCAAAGCGCGCTTCCGGCCGTCGACCACCTGTTGGATTGCTGTTGCAGGCGGTTGTCAGCCGTCCGGCCCTTAGGCTCCCGATCTGGCTGGCAGTCAGAGCGCAAGCTCCGCCTCGAGGCGGTAACGATTCCGCGCCAGACGCATCCGCCACACACGGATGCTCAAAACCTCGCAGATTGAACGGAGCCGCGCTTCGTCCTCGCGCGAAATACGCGCGCCGAGATAGACGTCACCGTCCTCGTGCGTTCAAGCTCGGAAACCGGTGTCCCCGAGGCCGACAGAGATGGCGCCAGACCCGGCGATCGCCGGCTGTCCTCCGACTTTGTCGTCTCCGTCAGGATAGGCGAATTCAAACAGACCGTCTGGGGAGGCGATCCGAGCGAGAACAGCATCGGGCCGTGTTTCAAGAGCGTGTCTGCACCGGTCCCGCATCGACTCGAACGGCCCTTCGACGATCAGCTCCCCGACCGCTTCGCCCGCCGCATTCGTCAGAATGATTCCCCACATTCGGGTAGCGTCGATCTGCCGACGTGGCGCGTTAAGCAATCGAATTACAGGTCGGAGACCTCCAGGGACGGTGCAGCGATTTGCAAGAGAGCAGGCGCAACGGACGCTGTCTTGGGCGGCTTCGCCTTCTTGCGGCCGGCAGGCGACCCCAAGAGGTCTCCCAAGGCGGCGCGGATCGCGCAAAATATTCTGCATGGAATTCAAATCAAATACGTTGCAATGGCGACGAAGCGCTCCCACACCTGCGCCTTAGAGGTGGTCATGTCGGCCCTGAGCGAACTGAAGAAGCGACTGCGCCCCGGGCAGGTCTATCGCCGTCAGGATCTCGAGAAATGGTCCAATGCGGTGGACCGCCACGTCCGGCAGCTGCTTGATGAAGGCCGGCTCGAGAAGGTCTCCGGCGGCGTCTACATGGCGCCCCGTCAGACCCGGTTCGGCAAGGCGCCCGCCAAGCCTGAGAAGCTGGTCGAGGCCTTTTTGAAGGACGACAGGTTCCTGATGGTGTCTCCCAGCGCCTTCAACGGCCTCGGAGTCGGTTCGACGCAGCTGTACAACGAGCCGGTGGTCTACAATCTCAAACGTCACGGCCGGTTCAAGCTCGGCGGCCGAACCTACGACTTCCGCAAGAAGTCCTCCGTTCCGGCGCGCCTGACCCAGGAGGTTCTGCTCGTCGATCTGCTGCAGACCATGGACCGGCTGGCGGAGGACAAGGCCGAGCTTCTGCCCCGGGCGCTGGAACGGGCGCGATCCATGGATCCGGTTCGTCTGGCCAAGGCGGCCCGGGACTTCGGCTCGGTCCGCGCCGGTCGGCTCGTCGCCCAGGCTTTCGAAGCCTGAGACCGATGTACGCGATGGAGACGATGGCGGCTACGTGCTAAGGGCCGACGGGTCACCTCAGCAAAACGCGTGAAGCCGCATCAAGCACCCATCACGACAATCAAACACCCCGAATGGCATCCGCAGCGCCTTCCTGAGTTCGATGCGCGGATGGCTGTCGAGAGCGCCGCGCTTCTGCAGCAGCTCCAAACCGACTCCGTCTACCGGCGCGCCTGCCTCGATGATCCGCGCCTTCTACATCGCCGACTCTATGCGCCGTTCGCCCCGCCGACCCATCCGGAATACGCCGGCGCCTATCGCGGCGCCCCGGGCACCTCGCTCGCCCTTCGGATCATGGGCGGCCCCAGCGTCATGTTTGAAGGCCAGACGTTCAACTTCATGGAGCCGGAAACCGTCCGCCCGGCCATGGAGGGGCTCATCGAGACGGTTCGCGAGCGGATAGACACCCTCCGCCAGCCTTGGGATCAGCTGGTGACGCTCTCCCATCTGTTCAGCCAATTCGGCTTCATTCACCCCTTCCTGGATGGAAACGGTCATGTGCAGCGGTCGCTATTCGCCGCTGCGGCCCTGGAGATGAACTTGCCGCTCTCCAACCGGTTCGCGATCCACCCGCGGTCCTATGACTTCCTGCTCGCTCACGCGCTTGAAAACTACAGCCGTCGCCCAGATCGGCGACCGCAGTGGCTGAGCGCCGTCGCGGAGTACATCGTCCAATGGCTCGATGGCCCGTTCGACGCGCCTGGCATGGGCATGGCGCCCTTGGAGGAGGAGGACCTCTAACCGTCGGCAGAAACCCGTTTCAGTCGATCGACGGCGAATGCCCGAATATCCGGCGTAGCTTGTTCTGCTGCCATTCCGGGAGGTGGAAGTCGCCTTCGACCAGTCCAAGATCGCTCAAGTGAGCCCACCACGTCTCCGGAAGCGATCCGAACCGGTTGACGCTGAGGCTCGGGATGACGGCCCCTTCGACGCCGTAGCGCAAAATCCATCCCGGTGGACTGTCCTCATCGCCCTCCTCCCACTCCAGGCTGACACGTCCTCCCGGCCACTCGCCGTCCGCGAACCGGGAGTGTTTCGCCGTGTTGGCGATCGCTTCGCACATCGCCTGCGCGGGCACGGCCACTGTCAGGTCGCTGTCGAAGCCTTGCCGGTCGAAGGCCCGGTCGGACGCTCGGGCGTCGCTTCGGACAGCCGCTTCCGCCCAGTTTCGAAGGGAGGTCGCAGCGATGAAAACATTGATGGCCGCATAGGCCAGGGGCTGCTGCTCGTGGGGGTAGCCGACCTGAATGTCGCGGAAGACGTCCACGTCCCAGGCCAGTTTTGACCACATCGCGGCGACGTCGCCCACAACGGCCGTGTGACGGCTCGGGTCGGCGCCGGATCGGGGCGTTCTCGGCGCCAAGTTCAGCCCTCCCGATGAAGGCAAGCCGCCGGTCGGGACGGGCGAAAGGCGGGCCCTCGGAGAGTCACGTTTCGGATTGGATATTTGCGCTCACGCGCAGGACGGTGGCGAGGCTTTTCGCCTGGAACCGGTCGTTGAAGGCGTCCCGCAGGTCCGGAGCGACCTGAAGCGGCACGGATTCCACGCCCTGGTCCCGGAGCCATGAAAACCGGTGCCGTCCGTCAATGAAACAGACCTGCCCCTCGTCGAGCGTAGCGTCCATCATCCGGCAGTGGCGATTGCCGGCAAACCACTGGCCCACGCGGGCGTAACGATCATCCTGTCCGTTCGCCCCGCCGGGAAGGACATATTGCTCCGTCAGACGCCACGCCCGATCAAAGGCGGCGACATCGACCCAGACGACCGCGTCCGGCGCCTCGTCCTCCCACCCGTCGGCGAAAGGTTTGTACTCCCAGAGAATGACGTGTTCGCTCATCGCTACAGCGTAGCATGCATCCACAAAGCCCGGGCGACGCCGCCGCTCTCTGGCGGCGAGCGACGACCGGGCCCATAAAACCTCATGGACCTGAGCCACCTCATAAAACCGATCCTCATCGACGTACCCCGCATCGGCGAGGTGTCCATGGACGTCATGGGAGAACCGTTCGAACCGTGGCTGGCGAGAGGGATCAAGGAAGGCCGCTGGACGACCGGCGAAGCGCTGGTGCGAGGTCTTCTGCGGGAACAGGGACGGGTCGTGACGGGCCATGCCCAGGCGGAAAACCCGGAACTCGGCGAGCCGCCGACGGCCGGCCAGGTTAACGCTCTCAACGACGCCGAACTCGATACGCTCGCTGCGAGCCTTTTGGTCAAGGCCAAGGGGATATTCCGACCGCAGTTCGAAGCGATAAAGGGAAAGAAAGTCCAATACCGACGCAAGGCTGAGCTTGAGTCGCTCACGCAGCCGCTGGTGGACGAACCGCCCGTCGCTCGGCTCTTGCGCCTGACGACGCTGAAGGCGGACGACGGCGACCTCAGGCAGGCCAAACTCCGCCAGGACGCAGAGGCGCATCTGCCGCCTGACAGCGTGCGGTCGGCGATCGAGATCGCAGCCGGGCTGGAGCCGATCCTGAAGGCCCAGAAACTCGCCGGCGGCCTCGGCGCCGAGCCCTACGGGATCGCGGCGCGAGCCAGTGCGCTTTCTCGGCTGTCGGACCCGCTTTCCGGCTCGGCGTCGACCATTCTGGACGCCGCGCGCGGCAGCCGGCTCGGAGCGACGTTCCAGGCGGCTGAGGCGGTCAACCGGCTGACCCACGCAAGCCGGATCAGCGATGTCTATCCCGGCGTCCTTGCGGCGTCGCTCAGTGCGATGAATGCCGACACCCTGTTGGGCACGACGCGAGCGCTCCGCGATCTTGAGCTTTCCGGCGTGGCGAGCGGCGCCCTCCGCAATGCGATCGGAGCCGGCATCGGCCGCGATCACTGGGACATCCTGCGAAGCTCGGGGGTGCTCTCGGCGACCGTCAATGCCGGCCTGATCGCCGCCGCGGCAGCCGCGATTTCAAGCACGGCCCTGGAACCCAGCTGGCTGAGCGCGATCAATGCGCGCGCAGGGCTGCATCTTCCCTCCAGCACGCTCGATGTCTTCGATCGATACGAAGCGATGGCGCGAGATATCGGAGCAGGGAGCGGCGTGGCGCGGCCGGCGGTCCTCGACGCCTATCTCAGACCCGGTTGGGAGCTGACATCGCTGGCGGTGCTCTCAGGGGCATCCGCGAGCGCGGGGTCGGCGCTGCTGACAACCTATGACGACGAGGCGCTCGATGACGACGCGCCCTTGGGCAGAGTCATCGCCGACCTTCACGCCCTGGACACGGCCCAGGACCTTTCGGCTGAAGAGGCGGCTGCAATTGTCGATCGAGGCGCTGCAGCGCTCATCGCCAGACTCGGCACGACGGCCGATGTCCTGGGGCGTCACGGCGTGGTCAGTCTGATCGGCGTCGCGGCCGGCGTTGTCGGCGCGGTTCTCGCCGGCGCTGCGCTCCTGGATCATTCTCACGACGACGCCATGTTGCGGCAATCGCGAAAGCAGAGCGAGAACGTACAGATCATCGCGTCTAGCCAGGACGCCATCAGGAGGAAGCTTTCCGAACTCCAGGCCTCGGAAGAGGCCTCCCTGGATGCGCGCCGGGTGTCATCCTCAACGGCGCTACGCACGGGCCCGGACCGTGACGAGACGAGGATCCTGCAGATCTACCCCGATCAACGCTTACGCGCCGTCGAGGAGCGGGGCGAGTGGGTCAAGGTCGAGGTCTATCACTACGGCCGCGATGACATCGCGATCGGCTGGGTGGAAAGGCGCCTCTTGATCCCGTTCTAGCTCGGCTGTTCATCAACCGTACGTCTACCGGATCGAGCTCCAGAGTGGCGGAACACCGTCCAACCGCCGGCGAATTGCCGGCCTAGAAGCCGAAGTCGATTTGATCGACTGACCCGGGCGATCGACGGCCGCGTTGCTTCACGGGGTGAACCTGCTCCGACAAGTGATTTTGGAATGCGGGCTTCTCCCCGCCGATGTCGGGTGCGGCGACTGTCTTTGGCGTAGGCATCGACCGCGCCATCCCCGGCAGACGCGGCGCCCTCGCCGGCTTTCGGGACGGCGCCGACGGGAGCGGATCGTTCCGGGAACGCTTCCAGGCATTGAGCTCGCTTTCCCACCAGCCGACCCGCCCGGCCGAAATCCGCACCCGCCCCGGGAAAAGGCCGGCACGCTCCATCCGCCAGGCGGTGGACCGGCTGATGCTGGCGATATGCTCCACCTGGTCCCACGACAGCAGACGGTCATCCTTGCCGCCGACCTGGACCGTGTCCTCGACGCGGTCCGGAGTCACGTTCGACCTCCCAAGGCCCTCTCCGCCTCTCCGTCGAGCACCCTCCACAGCATCCGTGCGTCATGGGCCGCGTCCACGCGGTCGCGATCCGTCCAGGCCCGAAGCACTGCCTTGAGCGCGAAACTCGCCGTGGGATCCGCGAGGAGGTCGGCGGCCGAAAGGGATCCCATTTCCCTATCCACGACGCCGCCCCTGGGCCGCCGCCGGCGCGCCTGTGCGCACCTCGGTCATCTGGCTGTCGGCCCAGACCCGGAGCAGGGTTCGAGGATAGTAGGGCTTGGATCGGATATGACGACAAGGCGGTCCGTTCGATCCGGTCGACCACATCCGCGCCAAAGTCGCCGGCTTCAGCCGGATGCCGCACTGGGCCAGAAAGGCCGAGGCCTCGGCCCGGGTCAGAAGGTCATCGTCGATACGACCGTCCGCGCCCTGCACGCCCTCCCCGATCATGGCGCTGCCCGGGGCCGGCATTGCCGGCTGTTGAGCGGCCCCTGCCCCGCCGTCAGCGCCAGGTAACAGTCGATGACCGTGACGACGTACGCCTGGGTCTCGGCGATGTCCGGGACGCGGCCGAGCCGCGCCACGCGCGCGGGCCCGGCATTGTAGGCGGCCAGGGCAAGGCGAAGGTCCCCGAACCTGAGGATCTGCCGGGCCAGATAGTCGGCGCCGCCGCGCAGATTCTCGACGGGATCGAACCGGTTCGCCACCCCCAGCTCCAGGGCCGTCCCGGGCATCAGTTGGGTCAGGCCGCCCGCCCCCGCGGGCGAGCGCGCATCCGGCCGATAGGCCGACTCCGTCAGAACGAGGGCGTGGAGGAGCTTCTCGTCGAGCCCGTGGGCCGCCGCCGCCAGGGCGATGGCCTCCTGGAACGGCTGGCTGAGCGCGGCCAGGCGGGGGATGTCCGCGTTCGTGTCGAAGACAACCGGCTCGGCCCCGATGACCGGCCGCCCGAACAGGTCTCCGCCGGCTCGCCGCCAGTCAACCGACTGGGCCGCCGCGGGCGCGCCGACAGCCATGAGGGCAGTCGTCAGCAGGATCGCTCTCACCATGTCACCACCTCCCGGTACGCGCCGATCACCTCGGCCCGGTCGACCGGGCCGAAATACCGGCTGTCAAAGCTCCCGGCCGTGTCGCCGAGCAGAAAGAGTTCGTGCGAGGCGAGCCGCCGGCACCCCGACCAGCGCGGCAGTGCCGCGCCGCGACGGTCCCGGCCAAAGACGATCCGAACCCCGGACGGCGTCGAGACCCGATCGCCCCGCGAACAGACCCGGTCGCCGCCGGTCGCGGCGACCCGCTTGATCAAAGCCACGTCCGAGGGCATGCCGAGCGACGACAGATAGGCCCGGGCTCGCTCCGGCTGCGGGATCGCGACGGTGGCGCCCCTCGCGATGTCGCCGCCCGGAAGACGAGCATAGAGCCCCTTGGGCAGGCTGGGGCTTTCATTGACCAGGGCCCATGCCGGACCTTGCCGGGCGACGAGCGCCAGACAGCCCAGGGTGAAGAAGGCTAAGCCCAGGCCGGCCCAGCGGTTTCCAGTATCGAGCGGGGTCATGGGCGATAGGGCTCCAGGATCAGGTCGCGGGTGATCATCACGCGCACGGGGGCGCCGGCCCGCAGTCTGATGGAGGGCCGAACCTCCAGCTCCCGGTCGATCAGACGACCGCCCACCCGAGCGCCCTCGATCGCCGCTGCGTCGCCGGCGTCGCCCAGCAGGCTGCCGGACCGGTCGTCGCCATCGCGGGCGATCTGGCCCAGGGTGGTGATCGCGCCGGCGAACAGAGTGCCGACCAGAAGCGGAAACAGGCGTCGGTCCACCGATCCGCGCACGCCCACCGCGCCCTGGGCGTCGACGCCGGGCTCGCCGGTCAGGACCAGGCTCTTGCCGTTCGGCAGGATCAGACGGTCCCAGGTCAGGAAGGCGCGGCGATCGCCATAGGCGCTCTCGCCCTCGTGCCGGCCGATCAGCCGGGTCCCCTGGGGAATGACCAGATGCCGGCCGCTGACGGAGTCGTAGATGTTCTGGGTGACGGTCGCGATCACCGGACCGGCCCGCGCCGTATCCACCGCCGTCAGAAGGGCGGCGGGGATCATCGCCCCGGCCTTCAGCTCATAGGGCGACAGCGGCGCGGTCAGCACATGGCCATTGTAGGTCGCGCCATAGTCGGCGCCGACGGCCTGGCCGCGCCCCCCCGCGCCGGGGTCACGATCCGCAGCCGCCGAAGCCGCCGCCGGGGCGCCCGCTGACTCGGCGAAGAACAGCCCTGAGCGCGCCGCGAGTTCCCGCGGCGTCGGTCCGCGGGCCGCAGCCGCCTGTGTCGAGCGGTAAGCCCGCGCCGACGTCGACCGCGGGGACGCGACGGGTTCAGCCACGGGTTCGACGGCCTCTTCACCTTCATGCCCGCGAGGCTCCGGCAGACGGTCGTAGCTGGCGGGCTGGTCGGTGACGACCTCGGCCGGGCGGACCACGCCCCGGGCCTCGTCTTCGCGCGCCTCGGCCGCTCGGGCGCGGGCGCCGTCTCGCAGCTCCGGCTGCACCACGAACGCCCAGGCGAGCGATCCGGAGATCAGGACCACCCCGCCGATGACGATAACCTGGACGACGGACTTCCTCAGGCGCACGGCGGCCGGCCGCGGCGCCCGCATCGACAGGCCCGGCGCCGGCTCCTTCAGCGAACCGACCCCGGGGCCGGCATCGGTCGGATCCGGGGTGCTGGGGCCGGCATTCAGATCCCCGGTCATGGACGGGCTCCTTCAAGACGACGGATGCGGACGACCTGGGGCCGCCGGTCCCCGAGCCGCAGCTCCGCCCGGTCGACGACGCGATCGACGATAAAGAGGCCGCCGGCCTGTCGGTAGTTGGTCAGCTGGGCCTCGCCGTCGGGGGCGATGATGAACAGGGCTGGCGCCTCATCGACCTGGAGGTCGGGGTGGAAGGCGATGAAGGTGCGGCGACCGTCGTTGAAGACGGCGCTCGGCGTCCATCGCGGGGCTCGCCCGCGGAACTCCAGCCGATACCGGGCGTCGAGCGGCCCCTCGGGCATGACGACCGGATCCGGAATCCGGACGTCGCGCTCTATCAAGATCAATTCAGGCCGCGCCGCCTGACTATCAGTCCCAAGTGCATCCCAAGCGACAGCCGCATTGAATGCAGCGGGGGTTCCGCTCTTTAGATCAATGAGATAGACACGCCTGTTCGTCGTCAAGACGAGGTTGGTCTCAAGCCCGCGCTCGAGCGGCTTGAGCAGGACATGGGTCCGGCGCGAAGGGCCTTCGCCCGACGACGCTTCCCCGATCTGCCACCGCACGGTGTCGCCCGCAGCCTTGGCGACGAGGGTCTCGCCCTCGGCCAGGGTCAGGGTCGTGACACGCAGCGGGGCGGTCCAGACCTCGAACACCCGCCCGGGCGACCAGGCGAAGACCTGCATCCCGCCGACGAAGGCGTCGGATCGCGACGGGGCGCTGGCCTGCGCATTGGCGGCCGCTATGGCGGCGCGTCCCGTGGCGGGCGCCGGCGCGGTGGGCCGTGCCACTTCAATCTCCGCAAGGTAGGGCCGCGCGCTGTCGCCAGTCTCCGCGACGTCGATTTCTGTGTCCGCGGTCCCAGCCGCCAGCGGCGGCGGCTCAAGGGCGCTCGCTGGGGCAGGCCACGGCGCCGAGGCCAGAATGACCGGCGCGACGGCCTCGCCGCGGAACACCGCGCAGCCGCACAGCAGCAGGCCTGTCGCGGCCAAGATCAGGAAGCGTCGGGGGTCCATGATATGTCCTCGATTTTCAGGCCCAGGGGGTTCTTCATCAGCTCGGCCTCCGTGCGGGGCGGCTGGGTCGTGGTGGTGATCAGGGCGCGCCAGCGTTCGGTCCCGGCCGCCTGGCCGTTGACGAAGCGGGTCTCTCGCCACTGGAGATCAAAAGTCCGCTCTGTCCGTCTGACGACATTGAGGATTTCGACATTGACCGCCTCGCGCCCCACATCGGCGAAGGGGTCGTGGGTCTGGGCCCAGGCGTTCAGGAAGCTCGCCGCCTTCGGCGTCATCAGGTCGTAGGCGCGCAGCCAGTTCTGCCGGATCACGATCGGATCGATCGACTTGGAGCGCACGTCCCGGATCCAGCCCGCGAGGGCGTGGCCGATCTGGGCCTCATTGGGCTCGTAACGCCCGCCGATGGCGGTGATCCTCTGGGTCTCGCCCCAGTCGGAGACCTCGACCACGAAGGGTTTGACCACGGCCCGGTCGGCCTGGACCCACCACCCGGCGCCGAGGAAGCCCGCCAACACCAGGTTCGCCAAGGCGATGCGGCGCCAGTTTCGGGCATGGGCCAGGGACAATCCCATCCGGTCGTCCCAGATCTGGCCGGCGCGCTGATAGGGGGTGGACTCGGGCGCGGCCGCCATCGCCCGCTTCGGTCGAAAGAAGGGGTGCATGTCAGTTCTCCTCGCTCTTCAGGTTGGGGGACAGGACGCCGCTGGTCTCGCCGGCCGGCATCAGGCCGCGCCCGGCGTTGGCGACGAAGAAGGCCTGGAGCGCAGCCGCCCGCGCCGGCGGCCGGCCCGATCCACCGCCCTGCCCGCCCGCAGCCCGATGGAACTCGCGACGCGCGGCCTCGGCCTCCCTGGCGACGGTCGAAGCCGGACGCGCGCCGCCCTGGAGTCCGCCTCCAGCGGGCGGCGCGGCGCCGGCCGCGTCGACTATGGGCGTCCCGGCGCCCTCCTCGACCGGCTGAGGCGTCCACGCCCGCGCCGGCTCCGCCACGCCCGGGGATGTCCCCGACGCCGGTCTCACGCCGGCCCCGGCCGGTCGCGGCGACGGGTTGTCGTTCGAGGGCGTGGGACGCGGCGTCCCTCCACCCCCGCGCGGTCCGACTCCGGATGGCGGCGGTGCGGAAGGCGGTCGGCCGCCGCCGGCGCCCGCCGCCGCACGAGCCGGTCCCGCCACTCGTGCCGCCCCGCCGGCCCCCATTGCCCCGGCGCCTGCGATCCCTGCGCCGGCCAGGGCTCCCGCGCCGCCGACGGCCAGAGCGCCGGTCAGGGCCGCGCCCGCGCCCAGCGCCGGCCCGCCCGTCACCAGGGCGGAGGCGAGGTTGGGGATGAACATCGCCAGCATGGCCAACAGGATGGCGGCGACCAGGATGGTCAGGGCCTCGTAGATGTCCGGGTTGGCCGAGGGCTGCAGCTGGTCGAACACCGTCCGGGCGCCGGAGACCACGATCGCCAGGGCCAGAACCTTGAGGCCCGAGGAGACGACGTAGCCGAGCGGTCGTTCGGCCAGGAAGGCGGATTTTGACCAGATGCCGAAGGGCAGCAGGACGAACCCGCCCAGGGTGACGATCTTGAACTCCAGCAGGGAGACGATGATCTGCAGGGCCAGGAGCGCGAAGGCCAGCATGATGCCGATCATGGCCAGGCCCAGGATCAGGGCGTCGGCCATATTGCCGACGACGTCGAGCGGATTGTCGACCGGCGCCGGGGTCTCGCCCAAGGCCTTGACGATCTCCCAACCCTGCTGGAGCACGGCGCCGGGATTGAGGAATTCCTCCCGGCTCAACGAACCGCCGCCCGCCGTCAGACCCAGTTCGAGGAAGCCGGCGTAAATGGTTTCAGAGAGTTGCTGCCAGTCGTTGATCAGATAGGCGAAGGCGCCGATCAACAACACCTTGCCGAAGCCGGCCGCCAGGACCTCCCGGTTCGACGACAGCGCCCACTGGACGCCGGTCAGCGCCACCACCAGAACGATGAGCAGGCCGAAGACGCCGTTGACCGCGCCCTGCAGGGCGTCGAAGCCCGCCGAGATGGTGTTGGAGAACACCACCATCAGCTCGTTGGGCGTCTCCATGCTGACCGAGGCCATGGCCGTCAGTCCCGCGCGCGCGAGAACGGATCGAAGGCCGGAGCGCTCGGCGTCGTCCCGGTTCCGGCCCAGCGACGACGGCGCGATTCCTCTCCCGAGGCACGGTCCGCCGCATCCCGGGCCGTCGCCTCGGCCATCAAGCGCGACTGCGCCAGCATGATGGTGCGCAGCGCCGCCAGATCCTCGGCGAGTACGGCCAGCATCTGGTTGGTCGACTGGACGGCCGCCGTCTGACCCTGGGCCGCCTGGCTGGCGTCGAGCGCGCCCGCGAGGCGGCCCTCGCGACCACCCCCGAGACGCTCGAGCTCGGCCGCGGTCCGGGCCAGGTCCTCGGCGGTGCGCCGGGCGTTGGCCGTGCGCGCCTCGCTCTGCTCCAGCAGGCGCAAGGCGTCGGTCCCGGTCAGATCGTCGGGATAGAGGCTCTCGAACTGGCGCTCCAGCCCGCTGACGGACGAGGCGACGCCGCGAACGGTCCGCGCCAGTTCAGCCATGTCGCGCAGGGACTGGCTGCTGCCGGTCAGGTGGCTGTAGGGCGAGGCCGCCAGGCTGCGGGCCTCGTTGGCGAGGCTTTCCAGCTGCCGCGCGGCCTGAAGGGCGTTCTCCAGATGATTGCGCGGATCGAACACGACCTGCTGGGCGCCGGCCGGCTCAGCCGTGAGCAGGACCGCCGCCACGACAGCGGGGATGAAAGCTCTACGCCGCCGCAAGCGGACGGGCGAAGGCGTCGAAAACGGAATCCACATTCTGCACTCCCTTGGCTTTGAGGAATTCGCGGGCGAAGCCGGCCTCGCCGGATCTGGCGAGGACGTCGTCGATGAGGGTCTGGTCTTCGGGGGAGCCCGCGCCGCACAGGGCCAGCGCGATGCCCGTCAGGCGCAGGTCGAACAGCCGCCGCCCCCGGGGCTGACGCCAGTAGTAGGCGCGCTTGGGCGTGGCGAAGGCGATCAGCTCCAGCTGGCGCCGGTTGAGGCCGAAGCCGCGATAAAGCTCCGCCGAAGACGGCTCCATGGCTCGGGGGTTGGGCAGGAAGACCTGGGTCGGGCAGCTCTCGATCAGGCTGGAGGCGATCGAGGAGGCGGCGACATCGTCGAGGCTCTGGGTGGCGAAGACCACGGCCACCCGCTTCTTGCGCAGGGTCTTGAGCCATTCGCGGATCTTGGCCGCGAACGCTGTCTCCCCGAGGAACAGCCAGGCCTCGTCCAGCACCAGCAGGGTCGGCCGTCCGTCGAAGCTCTGCTCCAGTTCATGGAAGAGGGCCGACAGCACCGGCGCCACCGCCGACGGCGTCGCCATCAAGGTCTCCAGCTCGAAGGTGTCGAACCGGCTGATCGCCAGCGTCGCCCCCTCCCCGTCCAGCAGGGATCCATGCGGCCCCTTGAGCGTCAGGGGCTCAAGCGCCGCTGCGACCGCCTTGTCCTGAACCAGGGCGCAGAAGACCGTCAGGGTGCGCTGGCCCGTCGGCGCTTCGGCCAGGGCCGTCAGAGCGGCCCAGATCTCCTCACGGACCCGCGGCACGGGATCAAGGCCCGCCAGCCGGACCGTTTCGGCGATCCATTCCGAGGCCCAGGCCCGCTCATCATCGCGGTCGATCCGCGCCAGCGGCTGTAGCGACAGACCGGCGCCGGGCTCCATCGCGCGCCAGCGCCCGCCGGCCGCCAGGGTCGCGGCCCGGGCCGAGCGCCCTTTGTCGAAGAAGACGACCCGGGCGTCGGGGTAGCGGAACCACTGCAGCGACAGGAAGGCCAGCAGGGCGGACTTGCCCGATCCGGTTGGCCCCACGACCATGGCGTGGCCGACGTCGCCGACGTGCAGGGCCAGACGGAACGGGGTGGAACCGGTCGTCCGGGCGGTGGCCAGAGGCGGTCCGGCCAGGCAGGCATCCACCGAGGGGCCGGCCCAGACGGCCGACACGGGCAGCAGGTCCGCCAGGTTCAGGGTCGAGACCAGAGGCCGCCGGATGTCCGCATAGGGCTCGCCCGGCATCGAGCCGAGCCAGGCCTCGACCGCGTTGAGATCCTCGATCCGGGCCATCAGCCCCTGGGCGTTCAGGGCCGCCTCGATCGCCCGCGCCTTGGCCATCGCCCCATCCTCCGACTTGTCGAGAACGGAGACGGTGAGGGTCAGATAGCCGAATGCGCAGGCCTCGGCGCCGAGCGCGGCCAGGGCCCCGTCGCACTCCTCGGTCTTGGAGGCCGCGTCCGTGTCGAGGAGCGGGACCTCTTCCTTGGTGATGGCTTCGCGCAGCAGGACGCCGACGCCCTTGCGCTTGGCGAACCAGCGCTTGCGCAGCTTGACGATCTCCCGCTCGGCCTCGGGCTTGTCGAGCCCCAGCCAGCGGGCGGTCCAGCGATAGTCGAACGGCAGGGCCCCCAAGGCGTCCAGCAATCCCGGCCGGGTGACCGACGGCAATCCCCTCACGGAGACGACCTTGAGCCACCGGTCGCCCAGCCGCGGGGCGACGCCGCCCGTCAGCGCGGCGTCGGCCAGCCAGCCGTCGAGGAACATGGGCGTCTCCGGCGGTCGGACCGCGAAGGGCCGCGGCGACACGCAGTCATGGAGCCAGGTCAGGAGCTCGCCATCATCGAGGCGTTCGATCTCCGGGAGACCGTCGGCGAGAAGGTCCAGGGTGGTGTCGGCCTCCCGGGCGAAGGCGCCCAGGGCGAGGCGCCAATCCTGCCCGCCCTTCTGCAGACCGTCGAATAGCCAGCGCTCCAGCCGGCGCGTCTCGTCGGCCGGCGGCAGCCAGGTCAGGGCCAGCCGGAAATCGGTTTCGAACGCCGGATCGGCGGTCTCGAAGCGGCTGCGGCGCTCCTCATCCAGCAGCCAGGCCACGTCGATGTCGAAGTCGCTTTCCGGATAGGGCGACGCCCCGCGCCGGCGCGCCTCCACATGCAGGCACCAGCCGGAGCCCAGACGGCGAAGCGCATTGTTGAGCCGCGCCCGCACCGCCATCAGCTCGTCATCGGTCGAGGACTCCAGGTCCGGTCCCCGGAAACGGAATCCGGTCAGGAAGGAGCCGTCCTTGTTGAGGACGACCCCCGGCGCGACCAGGGCCGCCCAAGGGAGATGATCGGCGAGCGCGGCCGGACGCCGGCGATGTTCGTCGAGGAACCGCATCGCGCCCTCACCCATCCAGGTGTCCGGGCGTCGCCAGATGGCGGCGCAGGACGTCGAAGAACCGACGGTCTGACCGGGCGGCCCACAGACCGATCGCGTGGGCGACCGCCCACCACAGCAGGCCGAGCCACCAGATTCTGAGCGCCAGGCCCAGCACCACGGCGATGGTGCCCATGGCGATCGCATAGTCGCGGGGCATGCCGGCCATCAGGACCGGTTCGGCCAGGGCCTGGGCGACCGGGAGATCCCAGCCGTCGGGACGCAGCTCGGCCATCACCCGATCTCCGCCCCGCCGGCAAAGCCGAAGAAGTCCAGGAAGAAGGTCGAGGCCGCGAAGGCGATCGAAAGGCCGAACATGATGCCCAAGCCCCGGCGCATCGACGAGCCGTTCTCGCTCATGGCGATGCCGGCGCCGAAGATGACCACGGCCACGACCGCGGCGGCCTGGACCACGGGCCCGGTGATGGATTGGACGACCTGCTGGAGCGGCCCTTCCCAGGGCATGCCCGAGCCCCCGGCCAGGGCGGGTCCGGCCAACAACAGGCCGCAGGTCGTCATCGCGCCGAACAGGCGGCGCCCAAGTCTCCGTCGCATGGTTTGCTTCCTTTGTGTTCAGCGCGTTTCACCGCGCCGCGACTCATTGCAAGCAAATCCAACCCAGTCTTGTCAACAGTAAAATATCCAATAAATACACGACTTATCGGCGACTACATTACAACTCTTACCAAGTCAGATGATGACTTGAAGCAAGTCGCCCATCGAAGCCAAAATGAAGTCGGAACAACTCACGCATCGGCATCACAATCTTCTGAAAAGCTTTCCGAAATTCGCTTCGCCGCGAAGCCGACCCATTCCATTGCGGCTCAGGCGACGGCGACGACGTCGTAGCCCTCGCCCGACACGCCGTTCACGGCGATCACCGCATCGAGCCGCCGCCCGTCCTTCGTCCGGCGGATATGGGCGATCAGATCGACTGCCTGGCCTATCGTTCGCCTCGGCGGAGCCGCGACGACCTCCAGGGCGAGGTCCTCGATCCGGCGCAGCGCGTCTTCCGCGGAGTTGGCGTGCAGGGTCGACAGCCCGCCCGGATGGCCGGTGTTCCAGCTCTTCAACGTCTCCAGGGCGGCGGCGCCGTCGCGCATCTCGCCGACCACGATACGGTCGGGGCGCATGCGCAGCGCGTCCCGGACCAGTTCGACGACGCCGATCGCCACCGGCGCGCGACGCGTCAGGACCGAGACCGTATCCCAGGCCGAGCATTGAAGCTCCGGCGTGTCCTCGATCAGGAAGACCCGGTCCTCGGCGAAAGCCGGTTCGGCGAGGATGGCGTTGGCCAGGGTGGTCTTTCCCGAACCCGTGCCGCCGGAGATAAGGATGTTGCGGCGACTGGACGCCGCCTCCGCCAGCGCGTCCGCCTGACGCTCTGTCATCACCCCGTCGCGCACATAGTCCGCCAGCCGCCAGATGACGCTCGGCCGCTTGCGAATGGAGAAGGCCGGAGCCGACGCCACGGGCGGGAGCAGGCCCTGGAAGCGCTCTCCGGTCGACGGCAGAACGCCCGCGAGGCGGGGATCATCGCGCGTGACGATCTCGCCGACGTAGTCCGCGATCAGGCGCACCGACCGATCGCGCGCCTCCGCAGACAGGGTCGCCCCGGTGTCGCAGCGTCCCGCGCCGACCCGGTCGAGGATCACCCGGCCGTCCGGATTGGCCAGGATTTCGACGACGTCGGGATCGACAAGCGCCGCCAGCACGGTCTCGCCGAGCGCGTGCCGCAGGGCCTCGAGCTTGCGCTCGGCGATCAGCGGATGGGCGGCCATGTCAGTTCGCCGAACCGAACGAGCGGTCTTCCGGCGCACGCTGCGCCTCAAGGCGATCAGGTCGCCCAGACACGATCCGCGCCGCCGTATCGTCGAGCATCCGCTCGATGCGACGATCGACGGCGGCCTGTACGGTCGGATCCTGATCGTGGACCGCATCGGGCAGTCGAACGAAGAGCGCCCTGGCGACCTCGACCACCAGTTCCTGGATGATCTGCATGTCCTGGCGCGTCGAGCGCATATGTCCCCTCAAGGACTGCTCGAGCGTCTGGAGCCGGTCCTCCGGATCGGCGCGCGGACTGTTCTGCAGCCCACGGGCGATGGCGTGGCCGGCGGCCTGGCTGACGGAGACCTTGCCGGACCGGGCCTCGCGCCCGAGACTGGCGATGACCTTGGGATCATTGAGATAGACCTGCACGCGGCAGCTCTGCACGGACGCGCGTCTAGCCATCGGCCTGTCCTTTCAAGTGGTCGAGAGCGGCGTCCTGCGCGGCCATCTCCTGCGCGACCCGCCCGTAGATATCGGCGGCGCGGGCCGCGACCTTCTTGTCGTCCATGGCCGCGACGATCTCCTTGAACAGCGGCAGGGTGGCCTCGGAGTCCTCGCCGAGACTGCGTCGCCCCGCCCACGGATGGGGCGACGGCGGCGGAGCGTCGATCCGCACCGCCTGATCCGGCGGCGGGGCATCCGCCCGTTCGCGGAAGGGCCTGCGCCGATCGTACTGGAGCTTGCGGGTGCGCAAGGGTCGCTGGCCGGCGACGAAGATCAGCTGTAGATCGTCGGGCAGCGCCCGCACTTCGCCCGGTTCGAGCAGGGGCCGATCGGTTTGCGATCGCGAGACAGTGCTCCGTCCCGACGCGAAGCCGGCGGGTGTGCTGCGGCTTTCCCGGGTCTCGCCGATGGTCCCGGTCAGTTTGGAGACCTTGTCCTGCGTCAGGGGATCGAGGGCCGAGAAGGCGGTGTAAACTGCGCAGTTGTCGAGGATGGTGCTGTTGGGCCCGTAGGTCTCGACGATGTCGTTCAGCGACTGGGCCACGAACATCACCTTGACCCCATAACCGCTCAGCAGCCGCAGGGATTTCTCGAAGAAGCTGACGCGGCCCAGCAGAGGAAACTCGTCCATCAGCATCAGCAGGCGGTGCCGCTTCGGCCGTCCGACGGCATCCTCGGTCTCATGGACGGTCAGGGCCTGGGCGGCGGCGTAGAACAGCAGCCGCACCAGCGGCCGCAGGGCCGCCGCGTCCGCCGGCGCGACCTGGACATAGAGCGACACCGGGGCCTGCGCGCTCGTCAGATCGCCCAAGGCGAAGTCGGATGTGGAGAGGGCCCGTTCGAGGTCGTCGCCGGCCAGCCATTTGAGGTAGGACCGCGCCGTGCCCTGGACCGAGGTGCGGAAGCGGTCATGCATGGCCGCATAGCCCTTGACCGCCGTGCGGACGAAGGGGTGGGTCTCTGCCTTCCCGTCGGGGCCGGCGCGATGCAGGGTCTTGACCATCACATCGGCCGTGTCGTCGAGGTCGGCGAGCAATTCGCGGACCGTCAGGAGGGTCTTGTCGGCGTCGTCAGCCGTGTAGAGGACGTGGAGGATCACCGCCTCCAGGATCTCGGACGCGGCCTTGTCCCAGATGGCCTCGTCGTCGCGGACGCCGCCCGGGTCGGACAGGATCGAGACCAGCCTCTGGACCTGGGCCAGTTCGCCGGGGCCGGGCCGGATTTCCGAAAGGGGATTCCAGCGCGCCGAGGCGGGATCGCGCGGATCGAAATACAGGGCGTGGGAAAAGCGGGACCGCCAGCCGGCCGTCACGCGCCAAAGCTCCTTCTTGGGATCATGGACCAGGACGCTCTCGCTCCAGAGCAGGAGCGTCGGGGTCACATGGCCCCTGCCCTTTCCTGACCGCGTGCCGCCCGTGACCAGGGTCGGACGCATGTCGACTGTGGCGAGAAGTCTGCCCTCCATCAGACCGAGCGCGCATCCGGCCCCGGCGCGCAGGCCGGCCTTGCGGGCCTCGGCCATGCCGCCCCAGCCGCGGATGCGACGACGACCTGCATCACCGCGCGTCAGGGCGCCGACCCCCAGCCCGGCCATCGCGCCCAGCATGATCAGCAGGGCGCTGGAGGAAAAGGCCTCGGGCTGCGCCTCGCCGAACGCCCTGCGCCAGACGAGAATGCGCCAGGGCGGATAGGCCCAGGCCTCCCCATGCAACGGCAGACCGGACCCCAGAATGGGATCGAACCCATAGGTCCACGCGAACACCTGGGTGGCCATCTGGAGACCGGCCAGCAGACCCAGGCCGAGCAAGACCAGCCGCGCGATCATGGGTGATCCGCTCCCGCTCCACCGGTGGTCAGTTGACGCGCGACCTCCAGCGACAGGATCGCCGCCGCCCCGGCGCGACGGTCATGATAGGCCCGAAGCGCTTCACGCAGATCGCCGTTTCCGTTGGCGGAGGCGGCAGCCAACAGGCGATCGGCCTCAGCGTCGATGTCCGCGAACAACCGGCGCTCGGCGTCCCGAAGCTGGAGGAGCTGGCCGCCGACCCGGTCATAGGCGTCCATCAGCGCGGTGTTGCCGGTTCGGCGAACCAGCCCGTCGAACAGGCCGTGCAGCTCGAGGACGGGCGCGCCATCCCGACGAGGCGTCCGCCCATAGGTCGGCAAGCCGGTCGTCAGATCGAGCCCGGCCAGGAGGCATGTCAGGCGAAAGCCGTATCGGTCGCGCACCGCCCCGGCGTCCAGTTGAACGGCGAGGAAGCCGCCAGACGGGCCGCGTTCGATCAGACCCTCCCCGCACAGCCAGGACAGGGCCTCACGCACGGGCGTGGTGGAGACGCCAAGCCCCCGGGCTTCCTCGACAATCACGATTGGCCGTCCGGAGGCGTAGCCGCCCGCCTGGACCCGGTCCCGGATGCGGTCCAAGGCCAGGAAGAACGGGTCGCGACTCTTGGCCATGACGGTCTCCGGGTCCAACAGACTCACCGGTGGACGAGTCCTGATCGCTCGCCAACAGGTTGCAGGTTGATCCGATCCCTAACCGCCTGAAATCGACGGTCAACCCGCCACAAAGCGGCGGGAATCGCGAGAATTCAGGCGTTCCGGAGAATTTTTGGGGTGGCCGGATTCGTTATCGCCGATCATCTTGGCGGTTCAATTTCCTGAAAGGGCGGAAAGGTTGTGCCGGTGAGTTCCTCGCCCGTGGAGGCCAAACGCGACAACGACCTGCTCTCTCTGGCCCTGAAGCTGGTTCGCAGGCATCGCGGCATGACCGCCGCCGAGGTCGCCTCGGCCATGCGGATGGCCTTGCGAACCTACGAACGGTTCGAGGCCGGAGGCAGTCGCCTCAATATCGACTACGTCCACCGCTTCGCCATCGCCACGAACAGCGATCCCTACGCCATCATCATGGCGGTCGCGATCGGCTCGCCCGAACTGGCGCCACGGTGCGCCGACAACAAGCTGATCACGATCCTGACCGTCGGTTCCCAAAGGTTCGATCACGTCCTGGGCGACCGGATTTATCACCTTGAGGCCCGGGCCGTCATCGCAACAGTCTGCGACATGTTTGACGATCTTGTCGCCCATAGTGATGAACAGCAATTGGCGACGCGATGGCTGAAACGCGGCGTCGCCGATCTGTCGTCCGTTCGACCGAAGCCCGGCCGCTGAGAAATATACTTCGGATATAGTTTGGCGAATGCTTCACGCGAGCGCTCATTGCCTTGGCCACGCCCGTGGCGATCAACCAAGGAGAGACCGAGATGAAGACGACCAAACTGCGCCTCGTCAGCTTCGGCAGCGCCAAGGCGCTGACCCGCGACGGCATGGGCACTGAGTTCAACGAGGTGAAGATCGCCGACAGCCTCTATCCGCCCGCCGGCTGAAGGCGTCGCGGAAGGCCGTCCGCGGTCGTCCGCCGCATTCGCAGGCCTCGTTTCACCGGCCGGATTTCGGCCACGGCAAGGAACATCAAGTCATGAAAAACCTCAAACTTCGCCTCATCAGCTTCGGCAGCGCCAAGGCGCTGACCCGCGACGGCATCCCGGGCGACTACAACGAAGTGCATATCGCCGACAGCCTGTATCCGCCGGCAGGCTGACGGCCTCGCGGGCGGCCGCGCAGCGGTCGTCCGCTTGCCGACGGGCGGGGATCGGAGCCTCACTGCGAAACCAGGATTTGCGGCGTTTCCACCGGCCGCATCGAGCCACAGGAGCTGCCGGATGGTCAGGCTTTGGTGCCCATCGCACATCCATCTCGCGGCGCTCGACGAGGACATCATCGTGCTCGACGTCGCGGCGGATCGGTACAGCTGCCTGCTGGAAGCGAACGCCCATCTCTCTGTCGGTCCGGCCGGCGCAATCCTGGCGGCCGACGAAGAGGTCGCTGAAAGCCTGCTTGGCGCATCCTTTGCCTCACGCTCACCCTGCAAACTGACCCGCCCCGTCATCATCCCGGCGCGGCGCGAAGTCACGCCGTCCGCCACGCCGACGCGCTCCGACGTTCTCAGGGCGGCGATCATCCTGCTCACGGCCACGCTCGCCTTCCGCCGCAAATCCTTCTCGGAACTTCTGCATCCCCCGGCTTCCTCGGCGCACGCGTCGGAAGACGCGGACGTCGCCGCGCTCGGATTGCTGCTGGGCGCTGCCCGGACGGCGCGCCCCTGGGTTCCGAATGAGGGCGAATGCCTGCAACGCGCCTATCTTCTTCGCGCCTTCCTGGCGGGGCGCGGTGTGCGGACCGACTGGATCTTCGGGGTTCGGACGTGGCCGTTCTCCGCCCATTGCTGGCTGCAGATCGGCGACCTCGTGGTCGGAGATCGGCTGGACCGGGTCAATCGCTACACCCCGATCATGAGGGCCTGACAGTGGGACGCTTTCTTGTCGTCAGCCGCCGTCAGACCGATGACCAGGCCGCGGCGCTGTCCCGCGCACTGGAAGAGGACGCCCGCAGCCTTGGGTTCTCTGTTGTCGAACTCAACGCCCACGCCTGGCTTGCCGTCCGGGGACCGGGCGTCCCTCGACGGATCGACGTCGGGGGGTGGACACTGATCGGCGACGTCTTCAATCGACGATCGCCTGTGCTTCCATCGCCTCGATTGGACGATCCTTGGGACTATGAGCGAAAGCTGATGGCTCGGTGCTGGGGGCGCTACGTGGGTGTGCGCTTCGGAGCCGGCGACCAGCTTGCCGCCGTCCTTAGAGATCCCTCGGGCGCGCTGGAATGCGTGACCTGGCGCCAGGATGGCCTGGCGGTCGTTTGCGGCGCCGCCGAAGACTTTGTTCTGAGGCGTCTCCGGCCCGCATGGCGGCTGAACGTCAGACGGATCGCCGAGGCCTTGCGCGACCCGGTTCCGGCGACAGGCGCCCTCTTGCTGGACGGCCCGATTGCACTTGAACCCGGATCGGTGCTGGACCTGTCGTCCGACCGGCCGCCAGACGAGCTCTGGACGCCCGCCGACTTCGCCCGACGCAGCCTGGGTCGCGCCCCCAATCTGGATGACGCGGCGGACCAGCTCAGGTCCGCGGTCGACGAAGCTACGGCGGGCCTGGCGGGCGTATCGTCCCCTCTCGCAGCCGAGGTCTCCGGCGGTCTGGATTCCAGCATCGTCGCCGCCAGCCTTGTGACCGGTGCTCCGAACGGGGTGGCGATGTGGCTCAACGCCTTCGGCGCCGCGCCGGAGGCGGACGAGCGGACCTACGTCGAGGCCCTTGCGAATACGCTCGGCATTGCGCCTCACTGCGTGCCTCACGCGGCCGAGCCGCTAGCGCAGGTCTGGCTGGAAGCGCTGTCGCCGGGCTTCCGTCCCGGCCTCACCGCGCTTGACCGCCCTCATGATCTGGACTGGGCGCGCCGCCTGGAAGGCGCCGGGATCGTCGGCCTGATGACCGGCGCAGGCGGAGACTCCGTCCTGTTTCAGCGCGCGACGATGGATGTCTTCGTGGATCGTTGGCGCGCTCGCCCCTGGCGCGACCTGTTCGCCCCGGATGTCGTCGAACTGGCCGCCTCCAACGAAATCTCCGTCTGGACGATGATCGCCGACGCGCGCCGCCGCCGACGCGCGCCGCATCCGGCGCCCCGCCGGGATCACCCCATGCTGCCGGCGCTCTCCGGCGCCGGCCCGCGCCACCCGTGGCTCGAAGGCTGGGATGAGTTCGGGCCGGCCAAGGCGATGCATCTCGCCGGCGTCGTCGACAACGTCGCACGCCACGGTCCTTCGGAGCTGACCGCACGTATCGACGTGAGACACCCACTCTGCGCCCAGCCTGTCATCGAGGCCTGCCTCGCTTTGCCGACAGTGCTGCTCACAGCAGGCGGGCGAGAGCGCGGTCTGGCCCGCCGGGCGTTCAGGGATCGTTTGCCCGCCCAGATCATCGACCGTCGATCGAAGGGCGACATGACGCGCATCTATGGCCGGATGATCCTGGACGGACTAGACGTCCTGAGGCCCTGGCTGATCGAGGGCCGACTGGCTGCGCTGAAGGTGATCGACCCCGAGGCTGCCGACCGTGCCCTCTCCCGCGAGGCGCTTGTGTGGGGCGGACGCTACTCGACAATCATGGTGGCGGCGGCTTTTGAGAGCTGGGTGCGCCGGTGGGAGGCCCGGCTGAAGCCGCCGTTGTGACGCCATCGCTGGGCAGGGTCTCATCGAGCCAGTCGAAGATCAGCCGATAGCGCTCTCGGATGTTTGCCGGGCTCCAAGCATGGTGATGTTCGCCCCAGAAGGTGACGATCCGGGCCGTCTTGCCCTCCCGGGCCAGGGCGCTGAACATCTGCTCGGCTTGGGTCGGCGGCACGAAATCGAGGTCGGCCGTCAATAGAAGGACCGGCGCCGTCACGCGATCCGCCCGCAGATACGGGCTGGACTGGAGGTAAGCATCGAGATCCAGCCACGGCGGCACGCCAAAGCCACCCTGTCCCGCCTCGGTAAAGGCCTGACCCGACTGCAACGACATCCTGTCTTCAGGCTGGATTCGGGCCGTCGGCGCGAACCCGCCCCAATGACCCGGGAAGTCCGAGAGCGAGGCGGAGGCGATGTAGGACTGGTAGCGGTTCGAGCGAGTGGCGATTTCCAGCGTCGCGTAGCCGCCGAAGCTGTGGCCATAGATCGCCATCCGTCCGGACGGGAGCTCGGGATGAGCCGCCAGGGCGGCGTCGACGGCCAGATCGACGGCCCGGACGTAGAGGTCGCCCCGCTCCCCCGGCGAGGCGTCGACGTTCATGGACGGACTGAGCACCGCAAATCCCGCGGCCGCGAGGACGGTGGACCGCGTCCCATAGGTCAGGGTCAGGGGATCCCACCAGACGAAGCTGTCCGCCGCTCCAGGATAGACGCGCACGATCAGTCCCCGGATCGGACCCGGCGGCAGGTAGAGCCAGCTTCGTGTCGCACGACCCTCGTTGTCGAGATGGGAGATGGCCATGGGTTCGATCAGGCGGATGTCCCGCTTGTCGGTGTTGACTGCATCGATCGCCCAAGCGTCGCCGCCCTGGCGGACCATCAAGGTCTCCGCGAGCCCGACCCGCTCGAGTACGAGGGCCGCGTCGCCGGAGACGGCCAGGACACGAGGTCGGGCGTCCGCGCCGGCGCCGATACTGCGGACCCCGCCCCTCTCCGCCACGAAGCTCTCTCCGTCAGCGTCCAGCACCGCCGCCCAGCTCCGCCGAGGCGCGTCGTTGCCGCGGAACCGGCCGACCCGCTCCGCGTCGCTCGGAATCGCTTCCTGAAAGGCGGTTCGCCCGGACGTCCGCTCCGGCGTACCGTCCCTCTGGACCCGCCAGACGGCGCCGTCGGCGACGACCAGCAGGGCCTCGGCCGAGGTCGCGGCTAGGCGCGGCGGCGCAGTCGCCAGCGTCGCCGTCAAGGCCCTCGGCGCCGCTCCGGTTCCCACCGCGGCCCAGTCGAATCGGGCGCCGGCTCTTGGGCGGGCGTAGATCACGGGCGCGTCGCCAAGCCAGTCCGCGCGGACGCCAGCGACGATCGCCTCGGCGGTTCCAGGCGTCAGATCGCCGAGATCCGGAACAGCCACATCATCGAAGCCTGCGATGAGCAGCCGGCCGGCCGTCCAGTCCGCGCCATCTCTTCGCGCCCAGATCAGGACCGCTCGGGAGTCGGGGGACCAGCGCAGGAGGTTCGAGGCGACATCCCAATCGCCGGTGACCTCTGTCCGACGATCGCCGTCCAGTCCGATGAGGACCAGGGTCTGTCGCTCGTCGCCCTCGAGCTGAACCCGCGGGGCGCCTAGGACGGTGGGCCGGTCGGTCGCTTGCACGACGGCGACAGCGCTGCCATCCGGCGCGACTGCGAAATCGCTGATCCGACCTTCCGCCAGCCGCCTCCGTCGCCCAGTCTCCAGGTCCAGCTCTACCAGAGCCTGCCCTTCGTCCGGCGTTTCCGGCCGAACCACGCCGTCGCGGGCGTCGATCAGGGTCCTGGAGGGTTCCCGCCCGAGCGCGCTCCGTCGCCAGGCTTCGGTCATTCGGGCCTGTGCTCCGCTGAACCGGCGGATCAGAACCGGCAGGGACCGGTCCGGTCGCGTCAGGACGACAACCTCGTGCGCCGAAACCCATTCGGCGGACGCCCCCTCCGGGGGAGTCTCCGGGGTCAGGCCTGTCCAGATCACAGATCGGTCGGCTATCGTCACCACGCCGAACTCGTACTCGTCGCCGCGAAGCCGTGAGATCAGCAGCCGACCGCCGTCGGGAGACCAGGCGACGACCTGAAGACCCAACCCCTCTTCCGGCAGCAGTCGCTGAGGCTCCTGGTCGGGCGCGGACAGATCGACCAGCCAGAGGTCCATGATGGTCCATGGCGCCCGTGCTGCGAGATCGAAGCGGGTGGCTGTGTCGTAAGCTCCCCGTTTCTCATAGACCGCCCAACGGCCGTCGGGAGAGATGGCGGCGCGTCCGAAGGCCTCCAGTTCGACGATATCGTCGATCGTGACCGGCCGACCGGAAACCGCGTCTTCCGCCTGGGCGGCTGACGCCAGACAGGCGAGCGCCATCAACGCCCCGACAAGGGCTCGGATCGTTCCTCGCATGATCCGGCCTCACCAGCGGCGGGTCAGCTGAAGGGAGACGACGCGACCCAGGAGGCTGGCCTGGCCGGGATCGAAGCCATAACCGGTTGGCCCGTCATAGAAGGGCGGCGTCTCGTCCAGCAGGTTGTCCGCGCTCAGCATCACCCTCAGTCCCGGGAAGGCGACGGGCGACCAGTTAAGTTGGGCGTCGAGCGTGTCCCAGGCTTCGATCTGCGTGCCGAGGCGATCCTCGTAGCCATTCACGTGGGACCAATGGACGCCGACGTCGAAGGCGCCGCGTGACCATACCGCCCCCGTGCGCGCGCGAAGCTCCACGGGATAGCCGAGCAGCCCGGCGACAGACCGCACCGGCGCTGTCGGCGTCGATTGCGTCTCGTAGTCCAGGACGTAGGACGCCGAGGCGTCAAGGCTCAGCAAGCCGTCGTAGAGGGGCCAGCCGTGGCGTGCCGAGACGTCCAGCCCCCGGATCCGCACCGCGCCCGTGTTGACCCATCGTGAGTCGACGATGGCGGCGTAGGTGTTGGTCGGATAGAGGGTCGAGAAGCCCGGTCGATCAGCGTAGCTCTCGATGAGCGCCAGGTCCGCAGGGTTGGTGGCGGGACTGATGAACCGGACGAAGCTCGACAGGTTCGGGTCCGTCAGGGCCGCGAAGGCGTTCTCGTTCACGGGCCGGGCGATCCGGTCGGAGAACTGCGTGTCGAAATAGTTGAAGCTGAACGCGACACCGCGCCGTGGGCGGTAGTCGAAGCCGAGCGTCAAGGTCTCCGCGGTCTCGGGCGCAAGATCCGGGTTGCCCCCGGACAGGAACAGCGTCAGGGCCCGCGATCCGTCAGCACGGGTCAGGAAAGTCGGGGAGACGCCGCCCTGGTCGAACAGCTGAGGCAGGGCTCCGGCCCGAAACGACGTGCCCCAGGAGGCTCGAACCCCGAGACCCTCGAGCGGCGACCAGATCAGCCCGATCTTGGGATTGGTGGTCGATCCGAAGTCGCTGTACTCTTCGAAGCGCGTGGCCAGGGATATGTCCAGGGCGCGAATGCCCGGGCGGGCGTTGGCCTCTCCAATGATGGGAATGCGGGCTTCCGCGAACACGGCCGTGATCGACCGCTCGCGCTTGGGGGTGAACATGCGGATCGGCGACGCCGTCGACAGAAGGAGGACCCCTTCGGTCTCGAAGCTCTCGTCTCGCGCCTGGGACCCGATCGCGATCTCCAGATCCCCGCCCGGCAGACGCAGCACCGGACCCTGGGCGAGGATGTTCGCCGAGGTGGCCCGGCTGCGATTGTGGACCTCGCTGTAGCCGCCGCCGATGAAATCCAGAACGGCGCGGCTGTTCGCCGCTCCGTTTCCGAACATGTTGAAGTAGCCGTCCACGGCCGCCCGGAAGGACGTCGCCGGATCATCGGGGATGTTGCCGAGCGCCTCGGCCAGGAACCGGCTGTTCACCCGGTTCGTGGCGCCGAAATCCGCCCGCTCCTCCGCGCCGGAAACGTACCCCTCCAACGTCCACTCCGCGGAGAGATCGTATCGGGCGCCGATCGTGACCCCGAGGCTCTCCGACGTCGCCTGGGTGCGTGAGGCGCCAAGGTCGCGGTAGAAGGAGTAGGCGATGGTGTGGGACGGCGCTCCCGTCGGAGACACGAACCACGGGTTCGCACGGCCAACCGTGAAAATCCCGGCGTTCGCCGCCGTGGCGAGCTCGTTGCTGCGATGATTGTACCGGATGTCCCCGGTTATCTCGAAACGGTCCCCCAAGCCTTGGCTGAGGCGACCGTAGACACTGTGCCTCTCCACCGAGGGCAGAAGATCGGCGCCCAAGGCGGTGGACTGGAGGTTGACGTCCCCTGCGGCGAAATCCGCGGGGCCTTGAGCTGTTCCGCTTGCGTTTGGCCGGATGGCATACCGCGTGACATAGGCCGCCGTCGCCGCATCGAACGCCACAATGTTCCCGGGCGCGCTGTAGAATGTCCGGCGGTCGGTTCCACCGAAGGGGCGGAGATCGCCGTCCGCGGTGTACGGCCGATCGGCCGAGTTCAGACCATTCGTGGTCTGGTATTCGTACGAGAGGTAGGCCGAGCCCGTGGACCAACTGTGGCCCGCGAGATGGGACACGATCAGATCCTCGGCCCCTCCCCTGGCTGCGGACGCGCGCAGGCGGGTCTCATGCCCATCGAACGACCGCCGCATGATCACGTTGACCACCCCGGCGATTGCATCCGCTCCATAGAGGGCGGAGGCGCCGTCGAGCAGAACGTCCACCCGCTCGACCGCAGCGGACGGCAGGGCCGAGACGTCCGTGAACTCGGCCCGCGACCCGGTCCCTGCGAGACGCCGACCGTTGACGAGCACAAGGGTGGAAGCGGGACCCAGCCCGCGGAGGTTCACCCCCGTGGCATAGACGTTGTTCGAGGCGCCGAGGTCCGAGTTCATCGTCTGGACGATGGGCGTGGCCGACCCGGCGTAGTTTTGCGGCAGGGTGGTGAGCGCTTCGGCGACGGTGCCGAAGCCTCGACGATCCAGCGCATCCCGATCGAGCATCACGACGGGCGATGCGAGGTCGCCTGACGACCTCAGAAGCGTCCCGGTCACCACGACGTCGTCGATCTCGGTCGCCTCGCCCTCCCCTGCCGCCAACCGGGTCCGCTGAAGCGCGAACACGCGCGGTCGGCTCTGCGTCCAGGTCAGTCCGGATCCTTGAAGCAACCGATCCAACGCGGCCGTCGGCTCAAGCCGCCCGCTCACCCCCGGCGACCGCAGGCCTTCGACCAGTTCGGAGGTGAAGAAGATCTGCTGATCGGACTGGGTGGCGAAGGCGGTCAGGGCGCCGCGCATCGGCCCGGCCGGGATGTTGAACTCCCGCGCCGACTGGGCGCACGCGCTCGTGCTGACGACGGCAAAGCAGGCGACGGCGGCGACGCCGGATAGCAGGTGGATACGGCTCATTGGTTCGGTTTTCCCCTCGGCGCCCCGCGGCGTCAAAGGAAGAGACCGTCGAGACCCCGGGTTACCCCGGAGCCGTACCCGGATTATTTTCACGTCTCGACAGACCGATCGACCCGTCGGCCTTCGGAACGGCGTCCAATCCCATCACATCGGACGATGCGGCCACGAAGGCGTCGCGGTCTCCTGTCCGGAACACGCCGTTGACCGCGACCGCGCGGATGGCGGGATCGTCGATCTCGATCTTGGCGGTCAGATAACGGTTCACTTCAGAGACGGCCTCCTCGAGGGGCACGTCCGTGAAGATCAGCCGTCCTGTGGTCCAGCTGGTCTCGGCGGCGGTGTTCACGTCTCTCGTCGTGACGCCACGGGCGGACACCTGCGTCTTCTGACCGGCCGCCATGCGGCGCGGCGGAGCCGCGACGTCCGCCGCGACCACATCGACCACGCCGGAGACGAGGGTGACATCGACCCTCGGGCCGGTGCGACGGACGTCAAAGACGGTGCCGACGGCGGTGATCCGGGTCCCGGCGGCGTGGACGACGAATGGTCTGCCCGCGTCGTGGGCGACGTCGAACAGGGCCTGGCCCTGGTCCAGATCGATCCTGCGTTCACCGTTCTCGAACCGGACATGTATCCGGGAATCGGTGTCGAGGCTGACGCTGGATCCGTCCGCGAGTTGCACCACCCGCTGTTCGCCCACGCTGGTTTCGTACACGCCGCGCCCATTCCACCAGAAGGCCCCGCCGATCACCAGGGCGATGGCGGTAGCGATGGCCAGCCCTCCGAAGATCACGGATCGCCGTCCTGGCGCCAGGCGTCGATGTCCCCTTTGGCGCGCGCCTTCGAGAGCGGCGGCGATGTCTGGATCCGCGCCAAGGCCCCTGCCCTGCTTCCAGACCAGCTCGACGCGCCGGTAGGCGTCGGCGTTGCCGGGCCTGGATCGCCACTCGAAGAAGTCCTCGATGGTCTTGGTCGCAACGACGGTCGTGCCGAGGCGGGCGTGCCAGTCGGCCGCCTCTTTCTCCGCCGCTTCAACCCGCACATTCGGGTTGGACATATCTCGCCCCATTCTAGCGCCGGAGCTGAGCGGCGCAGTGGGCCAGGGCCCGGGTCATGCGCCACTCCACGGTCTTTGGGGAGATCCCCAGTCTCTCGCCGATCTGGGCGTTGGTCAGACCGTCGAGGCGAGACAACAAGAAGACATCGCGAAGGGGTTCTGGCAAGCTGAGGACAATCTGCGTGAGCAATACACGGTCAGCCTGGTCCGCCTCGAACCGATCTAGAGGGGCGGCCAGCCCCTCGGCTCTCACCCTCAATCTGCGTCTGTGATGACGATTTGCCGCTAGGTTCATAGCGACCCGCAATAAGAACGCTTTCGGATGCCGAAGCTCAGCAGGGTTTTCGATCGAAGCGAGACGCAACCAAGTGTCCTGCGCGAGGTCGTCACTGTCCTGGCAACCAAATCGCCGGCGAAGGGCTGCCGTCAGCCAGCGATCATAGCGTCGGTGCAGCGCGCTGATCCCGGTGAATTTTCCTCCGGCAAAGCTATCCGCCCCGTTAGCCACACTCCGCCTTCCGCTCCTGCCCGCTGCATCCACCAAATCGATGCAGCCAAATCAGCGTAACCCACAGGACGAATGGTCACTATAGTGACTGGTTCAAATTGTCGATTTCACGCCGCTTGCTTCAATGAAGCTGGCGCAAACCTTCGGTCGGAACGTGCGTCTGATCCGCCAGGGAAAGGGCCTCACGATTGAGACGCTGGCAGACGAAGTCTGCCTCTCCTACAGCTACGTAGGCGAGCTGGAGCGCGGCAAACGGAATCCGAGCCTTCGCGTCATTGGACGGTTCGCTGAGGTTTTAGGCGTCTCCCCTGCAGAGTTGCTCATCTAACTTCCCGAACTTCGTCAGTCGACAAGGATCGCTAGGCCTGCAAGCACAGTTGAACCTTCCGCTGAGCACGAACCTGGGCATGTTGGCCGAATGGTTACTATCGTGACTGGTTCGCGAATGAGCTTCACGCGCGGTTGCGCTCATGAAGTTAGCTCAAATCTTTGGGAAGAATGTCCGTCGCGTAAGGGCGGAGAAGGGCATGACCATAGAAGGCTTAGCCAATGAGGTCGGACTTTCGTACAGCTACGTAGGTGAGTTGCAGCGCGGGAAGCGCAATCCAACCCTCAAGGTCGTTGAACGGATAGCAGGAGCGCTCGGTGTGAGAGCGGTCGATCTCCTCAGGGAGTAAATCCGAGACCATGCCGGTGGGAAAGGATTGCTGCGGCTTTCAGACTTCATATGACACTGCCACGGAAACATTGATCGCCTAGCATCCTAGGATACCGCCGACGGCCATTGAGATGGAGGTCCTTGGCGAGATCGCGGAAATCACCCATATTGGCGTCATGAAGGTGAACTCGCCCGAATCGCTCGAGACCGCCCAGAAGCTGGTTCGTTCCCATGGCAGCTGGTCGAACGTCCGCGAAAAATCGCGCGTGACGCGTGACGGTGTCTTCGTGGTCGATATGGACGACAAGGCGGTCGATGAAGCGCTGAAGCGTCTGCGACGAGACCGGGCCGCTTGAACGCGGGTCTGAACCTCCTAACCGCCCTCTTCCTGCTGGCCCCCGGGTTCGGGGCCTTCGCCGGGGTCTATTTCACCGGCCTGAGACGCCCCTTCCGGCCCGCGCCTGCCGCGCCGGGCTCCCTCCTCGCCTTGGCGCTCGTGACCGTCGGAGCCCTGCTGGCCCACGGCCTGTCCTCCATCCCCTACGCGATCCAGGAAAGCGTCTGCTCGGCAGTCCGCTGCATTCCCGTGGTCTTCCAGCCGAACCCCTACGTCACCCTGATCGACCCGACAGCGGCCATGGGCGCGCCCGGCGTCTCCCTCATGATCGCGCTGCTGCACCTGGCGCTCGTCGCTCTGTTGGGGTTCGGACTGGGCTGGGGCGGCATGAAGGTCGCGTCCGGTTATCGTTCCTTCCAGTCGTTCTTCTACGGCTGGACCGACGAGCTGACGAATCGCGCCCCGACGCGCTACCACGCGATCAACGCCTTCGTCGTGACCGATGTCACCCACGATCATCTCTCGCTCGGCTACGAGGGCACCCTGCTGGACCTGCGACAGGAGGCCTCCGGCAAATTCCTCTCCGCGACCCTGCGCGATGTGCAGGCCTTCGTGATCGATCTCCAGGCGACAGAAGTGAAGCGCACCAAGGTTCCCCGGCGGGATCCAATCCCCTTCATGGTGCTGGAGGCCGAGAACGTGAAGAACGTCGCGCTCGCCCTCTATTTCGACGCTAAGGCGGCGGCGGCCGTCACCCCGGTCGAGATCGACCGGATGACCAAGGCCGAGCGGGAAGCGCTGGAACAGGCGCTGGTCGCGGCGAAGGAGGCCGAAGCCCGGCACAGCCTCGACGAACCGCCCAAGACACAGTGGGACGCCGCCCCGGAAGCCAAACCCGCCGTTGAATCCGAAGGCGCCGCGACGCCCCCGGCGCAGTCTCCCCCCTCGACGTCGAAGGCCCCCGCGCCCCGCAGACCCCGGCCGGCGAAGAAGGCCGACCAGGCCCCACGATAGCTGGCCCGATCAGCGCTCCAGAGCCGCGCCGCGCCCTTGGACCACCTGCGCCAGGCCGTTGCCGGTCGGAGCCAGGACGACCGTTCGCCCGGCCTCGACGCGGGCCGCGCCGGCCCTGAGGCGGCCATAGTGTTCGGTCCCGTCCCGGTCCCGAACGATCACGAACGGCATCGCGCCAGCTTCGTCGTGAAAGCCGGTCTTGACCACCCTGCCCCTCACCGGCGCATGCCCAAGCGGCCGCACGTCCTTGGCCCCCTCGAGTTGCCGCTGGTTCAGGGTTCGGATGACATCTCTCCGCACCTGAAGCGTCCGGAGTTTCGTCTCCATCTCCCCGTCGAGCCGGTAGCGCCGCCCAGTCCGAACGGCGAGCCCAAGCCCCTCGAGATGGCGCAGCCGACCGCGCGTGAGCGCCGTCCAGGCGTCCGTCCCGCCGACGCCGTCATCGACCAGACTATCGGCGCCCATCGCCCCCAGCAGCCGGCGGTCGAAGGCTGTGAACCGATCCGCCGTGGTCTCGCGCCAGACCCGCTTCTCGGCGTCCACCCGCGACAGGTCGCCCAGCCGCTCCTGCGCGACCTCCTGGGCCCGCGCCCGGAAGCCGTAACCCATGTAGTCGCGCGGAATGACCAGGTCGCGACCGTCGGCGCGCCGCCCGCGCACCAGGACATGGGCGTGCGGCTGGTCGGTGTCGTAATGGCAGGTCGCGATCCAGTTCAGTCCGGGTTCGCCGAGATCGGCCGACACCCGCCCCATGACCTCGCGCACATAGGCTTTCATGTCGTCGATCCGGTCCCCGTGCTCTGGCGAAACGATGAAGCGAAAATGGTGCCGGTCCCCGTTCCATGCCTTCGTGACGGCGGTCAGCTCCGACCCCTCCCCTTCGCGGTCGAAGAACTGCGGCCTCTCACCCTCGATCCCGGCGCCGGCTCGGCCCAGGTAGGCGACATGCGAGGCCAGGGCCGCCGCCCGGTCGGCGCCCTTGCCCGTGTGGCGAGACACCATGGCCTTGACGATGACCCGCTGGCGGACATCCAGGCGAAAGGCGCGGCCCGATCGGTTCTGGGCCGCGCGGAGCACCCCCGTTCGATCTCCGAGGGCGAACATCCGGGAGCTGGCCAGACGCTTCATCATCCCGGTGCGGACGGGGTCACGCTCGACCTTCAGGCGCAGGGGAAGCCGGAGGTTGACGTCCTGCCGCGCATGGTCGCCGCCCGCCGACAACCGGGTCTCCATGGCCTCGCGAATGAGCATGACGATGGCTCCAATCCCGTCACCCGGACGCCGGCGGCCGACAACTCATTCCAAGTCATCTCGACCGAAAACGACGGCTCCCAAGAGGCTGAAAGTATAAGAGAAACGAGACCCGCCCGACACACCCTTTTATCTTGCCCTCCAGCCCTTTTCGCGGATTTCCAGACGTCGCCCGCAAATGCTCGCGCATCGGATCAACAGTCATCAACACGCGCTCAATCGAACAGGCCGCCCAAGAAATTAGACGACCAGATTGCAGCACGCCGCCGGACGACGAACGAAAACCCGCCCGGCCGAAGCCGAGCGGGTCTGTCATCCAGTCTCGATCGATCAGGCCGCCTTCGCCTTGATCGGCACGTGCCGAAGCCCGGACTCCATCGCCTTCTGACCGAAGTTCGCCGCCGGTCCGAACGGCCGTTGGTCTTCCGACCTCGCCCGATCCACCGAATGCACCAGGGTGAGGCAGCAGGCTGGCTCGAGCGCGATCAGTTCGTCGTTCGCCCGGAAGGGAGCGGCCTTGCCGTGCGTTTCGAAATCCGCCCGGGCGAGGATCAGCTTCACCCCCTTCTGACCGGCCCATTTGATCGCCAGCTTCTCGGAGCCCTTCGCCCCGGTCGTCGCGAGCGCCATGTCCGGCCACTGCTTCAGGGCCCAGTTCAAGGCATCGAAAATCCGGCCCGCGTCGCCCTGGGTGTCTGCCGTCGGCGCGCCTCGGAAGGCGACGATCGTTCCACCCGGATCGGCTTCTCCGTCCCGTCGTTTCCGGATCGCCCGGATCGCCGTCTTCGCCTCCAGCTGGGCCGCCGTCAGATGCGTGCCCCGCCGCGATCCCCGCCAGGCCGTCCAGACCTCCCCGGTCGCGACCGTCCAGGTTTCGGCCGCCGCGTCCCGGATAAGCTCGGCTGCCTGCGTCGCCGCGTCGCCGGCTCGCGCCTTGGCCGTCGCCTCCTGAAGCTCGGTGTCCGCAGCCTCCGATCCGTCGAAGTCGCGGTCGAGCGAACGCATCGTGTCCCGCGCCCGGTCCGCGTCGCGTTCGATCCGGTTCGCGATCGAGTGAAAGGCACCGATCAGTCCCTCACCCAGGATCGTCTGATAATCCTCCAGCGCGGTGTCGCCGATCACGTCCAGAAGCTCGGTCATGAGCGCTCGCCCGAGCTGGATCAGGGCGTCCTCGGTCGGATGCGGACGATGATCGCCCAGCGAACCGGTCAGGTCATCGAAGGCGGAGTCGGATTTAGCGGAGAAGGGGGATGAGTAGGTTTGCATGGTGTCATTCCGTATTCTGAAATGTCGAGCGCCCCATGCGCAACGACCCCGGTTTTGGCCACGGCGGGGTCCCCGGCAGTCACCGGAGCGGCCCGCCCTTCGCGGGCCGCGCAGGGGAACGGCGCAGCCGTTGACTTCCGGGGTGCCGTGACAAAATCGGAGGGCGTTGTGTGGGGGCAAGTCCTCGACCCGCCTTCGGGGCGAGGACACCGTTCGGCGCCGTCGCGCCGATACGAACAGCGAGGCATCGATCTTCGGTCCGACCGTCGGCGGCCACGCCGCCGACGCCACACCGGCGCCTGAGCTGCCAGACTTCGTCATCAACATGACCGATCGCCCTGCGTGCCTGGTCGAGGCACCACCGCATTTTCGGTCGGCTGATCAGCCTCCGTTCTGCTTTGCTGATAAAGAGCCTCCCGACACGCGCGCAGCGCCACAAAAGAAAAACGGCGATCCCATCTGGATCGCCGTGGTTCGCGCATTTCTCAGGCAGCCCATCGTCGGGCGTCCGTTTCCAAGCATCGATCAAAGTCCAAGGTCGTCCGGCCAGCTTTGCCGATAAGCTGCCGCCCATTCCGCGGCACCACCCAGCCAACCGCGCTGCCAGTCCGCTCGATCATGGTCCTCAAAGCGAGGCGGGCAGGTCTCGAAGGCAAGACCGACGTGATGGGCCGCCCGACCCTGAGCATAGATCGCCGTCAGAGCCGTGAGGCCTTGGTTCGTGCGGGGGTCTGTCATCACGCCAGCCCCGCGAGCGCCATCAGCGCCTGCCGTCCACCCGGAGACTGTCGGTATCCGATGCCGGCATGGGCGCCGCAGAAAGAGCCTCGCTCCACACGTCGTCCACAGAGCTTGAAGTCGTGATCCTTCGGCTCGCCATATGGCCAACGGCACTCCAGGCGTCGAACGGACAGGATCGTGGTGAGCCCCTCGGCGGGAACGTCGAACTCAGGGTGTTCGACGGGTGCGAGACATAGCGATTTCACCGTCGGCTTCGGGGCGGATCGCGTCGGTCTTTTTGAGACCAGGGTCTTGATGACCGGCGTGGCGCCATGGCCACCGGCCGACAGCCCGAGGCGATGGACCTTCCCGAGCACCGCGTTCCGGCTGATCCCCGAGCCGAGGTCCAGAGAGATGGCCTCAGCCGTCCGGCCCTCCCGCCACAGGGCTTTCAATCGGTCGATCCTGTCGTCTGTCCAGGGTGAGGCGGTCATGGGTCTGTCTCCGGCTGATCGAGCCTGATCGGCTCGCCCGGTTCGCCCTCCCTCCGCCTTCGCTCCCGGACCACACGCAGAAACGGCCCGGCGCGCGAGCGCCGGACCGTGCCTGTCGATCTCGATGATCAGAACGGGATGTCGTCGTTCAGATCATAGCCGCTGGCGGGCTCCTGGACCTGCCGGTCGACAGGCTTATCACCGGCTTCGTCGTCGGTCGTCGTCCGATCGCGGCGGTTCTTCAGCCGGATGTCGGCCACCACGACCCGCAGGTCGTAGTGCTCGACCCCGTTCTTGCCGGTCCAGCTGTCATTCTCGACATGGCCCTGGATCACGACGCGACTGCCTTTCCGGGCGAAGGCCTCGATGTATTTCTCGGTTGTGGCCTCGCTGAAGCAGATACAGTTGAAGCCGGTGGTGCGCTCGCCGGGCGTGCCGTCGGCGCGGCGGAAGCGGGTGGTCTCCAGAACACGAAAGCTCGCGCGCTTCTTGCCCGTGGCCTGCGCGGATAGGATGGAGGGGTCGGCGGCCAGATAGCCTTCCAGGACGAGGGTCTGCATGGTCAGTCTCCTTGTGATGAGATGAGGTTGAGGGGTCAGGCGGCGGCGCGGTCGGACGCGCCTTCGTCCTGGGTCTCGGCGTCGCGATCTTCGGCCCAGTCCAGGACGGTCAGCCGGTTGATCACCAGCTCCTTGGCGGTCCGTTCGGTGCCGTCGCGGGCGGTATAGGCGGTGTCGATGAAGGCCCCGACGACCACGGCCTCGCAGCCTTGGGCCAGCCCGCGGGCGATGACCTTCTCGTTGAGGCCCTTGGACCAGCTCACGCAGTTGACGCCGACGAGCCGGTCCTTCCCGTTTCCGTCCACGCCGCGTTTCTCGATCAGCCGGAACACCGCCTTGGCGAAGTCCTCGCTGATTTGAGGGTCGGCCGCCAGTCGGCCAGTGAACACCATGGTCTGCATATCCGTCTCCTGTGGATCTGAAGCGCCCGGGAGCCGATCTCCCATCCTGCTTCACCCGGGGCCTCCCTTCCTCCCGACCTCCCTCGACCGGGCGGGGCCTCCGCCCCCCCCCCCGGACCGTTCAAGCCGCCGCGCCGTCGAGGACCATCTGGACGGGATGGCGACGCAGCACCGCCTCCACGATCTCCGGGCGATCGACCGGCACGAACACCCGCGGCGCCCAGGCGATGATCTCGACGAAGCAGCCGAGCGCGATCAGGGCGTCGCGGTCCGTCCGGCCGCCGACCACCTCGATCCGCCAACGGTCCATCACCCGCGCCCGCTTCAACCACAGGCCGCCCTCCAGTGAGAGCTGGACATTCCGGTCCAGCAGCGTCGAGGCTGTCTTCGCCCCGTCGGCCCAGCCCGCGCCGATCGCGGTCAGACCCAGGGCCGTCTTCAGCGTCCGGACCTGGGTTTCGTCCAGCACCCGCCCGAGCCAGCGCCGACCGTCCGGCGCGCGCACGCGCCGAACCGAACAGCCGCGCGCGGGCAGCTTGCCCCAGATCGGGAGAAGCAGCCCCGTCGCCAGCGTCAGGTCGCGCGTGCGCCACGGGTCGGTGGCGGCGACCTCCGCATCCCAGACCGCGCGCCAGTCGACGGTCACGACCGGTTTCCAGGCGGATTCCGCGAAGACCTTCTCCGGCATCGTCTGGTGCGCGTCGGGCCGGACGAGCCGGATGGCCGCGACCAGTCGGTCTTCGTCGGTCGCCGTGGTCAGGCCCAGTTCGGCGATGGCGGCTCGACCGGACTTCTCGTTGACGACCAGGGAATGGGCGACCGTCCCGGTCCAGGCCAGGGCGTCGTCCGACGTCAGGATCTCTCGCCGGACCTTCAGCCTGAAGGTGACCAGCGCGGTCTCGGCTCCGGTGGCGACGTCGGTCCGGATGATCACCTGATCCAGCACCTCCAGTTCCTCGGCCTCGATGTCCTCCAGCCCTCGGTCCAGCTCTCCGGACGCGGCGGCACGCTCGAGGATGCCGGTCAGGATGCGGTCGAAGTCATCGAACAGGGCGTTCTGGTCGGCGATCCGCAGCGCCAGCAGCCGGTTCAGGAAGGTGTGGATCGGCGGCAGGTCGTCGGACGGTTTCATGCCGCCCTCGGCATCGAGCAGTTTCAGGCCGGTCTTGGCCATGAAGGTCTCCAGGGTCATTGAGGCCAGTTCTCCGAACATCAGCGCTCCGTAAAAGACCAGCAGGGCCCGGCGAGCCCAAGGGCTTTCCAGATTGTCCTCAGCCCGGAACAACCCGGCACCGGCCGTCCGGCGCTCCCCGCGCGTCAGCGCGCCGAGGGAGTCCAGCCGCCGCGCGATGGTCGAGGTGAACCGTTTCTCGCCCTGGATGTCGGTCGTGACGGGCCGAAAGAGCGGCGCGGAGGCCTGATGGGTCCGGTGACTGCGACCCAGGCCCTGGATGGCCGCGTCGGCCCGCCAGCCGGGCTCGACCAGGTAGTGGACGCGTCGTTGCCGATTCGCCGCCGCCAGGTCGGCGTGATAGCTCCGCCCTGTCCCGCCCGCGTCCGAGAAGATCAGCACCCGCTTGCGCATGCCCATGAAGGCGTCGGTTTCGGCGCGGGCGGCGGACGCGCCGCGCCGCTCGACCACGCGGCGTCCGTCCCGCGCGACCACCCGGCGGGCCCGGCCCGTGATCTCGGCCACGGCATCGGTACCGAACGCCTCCAGCAGGGCGTCGAGCACGCCCGGGACGGCCGGAAGACAGGCCATCCGCTCGATCAGGGCTTCGCGACGGACCAGGGCGTCCTGGCTGACCACGGGCCGGCCATCGTCCATGACCGGAACCATCGTCACCTCCCCGTCCTCGCCCTCGATCGCCTCCAGCAGCTGGATGGGGAAGGCCTCGCGCAGATAGTCGAGGACGTATTCGCGAGGTGTGAGGTCGATCGACAGGTTGTTCCACTCCTCGGGCGGGACCGAGGCCAGCCTGCGCTCCATCACCGCCTCATTGGTCGAGACGATCTGGACCACCGAGGATCGCTCATGGGCGAGATCGTAGCGGATCGCGGCGATCAGGCTGGGGGCCTTCAGGCCAGCCAGCAGATGACCGAAGAACCGCAACTTGGCCCCCTCGAATGCGGAGTGAACCGCGCCCGCCGCCTGCGGGCTCCTCGGCTTGCCCTCGTCATCGCTGATCCCGACGGCCTTCAGCGCCTCGGCCAGATTGGCGTGGATCAGCTGGAACGCATCGGCCCAGGCGTCCCAGATTCCGATGTCGTCTTCCGCGAGTGGGTGGATCAGAGGCTCGTACTCCACGCCCTCGAACGACAGGCTGCGGGCCACATAGAGACCGAGCGCCTTGAGCTCGCGCGCGACCAATTCCATCGCCGCCACCCCGCCCCGGTCCATGGCGTCCAGGAAGTCAGCGCGGGACATGAACGGCGCGTCGGGTCCGCCCCACAGGCCGAGGCGCGACGCATAGGCCAGGTTCTCGGCCGTCGTCGCCCCGGTCGCTGAGACATACAGCACCCGCGCGTCCGGCAGCCGGTTCTGGAGCGCCAGTCCCGCCATGCCTTGAAGCGACGCCTTCTTCGCGCCCCGCGCGCCCTTGCCGCCGCCCGCCGCATTGGCCATCGCATGGGCCTCGTCGAAGGCGACCACGCCGTCGAATTCGGCCCCCAGCCAGGCGACGATCTGGTCGAGCCGGGACGGCCGACCGCCTCGCGCCGACTGGCGCAGGGTGGCGTAGGTCGTGAACAGGATGCCGCGGTCGAGCCGGATGGCGTCCGCCTGCTTCCAGCGGCCGAGCGGCACGAGGTCGTGCGCGCCACCGCCGATCGCCGCCCAGTCGCGCCGCGCGTCTTCGAGCAGGGCGTCGTTGCGGGACAGCCAGACGGCCCGCACACGACCCTGGGCCATGTTGTCGGCGATGACGGCTGCGATCTGGCGACCCTTGCCGCAGCCCGTTCCGTCGCCGAGGAAGAACCCACGACGCAGTCGAACCGCGCCCTCCCTATCGTCCGGCACAAGTACCAGCTGGTGGGAGGCCTGATCCGGCAGCCACGCTCCGGGCAGGTGCCCGCCGTGAGCTTCGCCGGCGTAGATGACCGTCTCGGTCTGGGCATCGGAAATCCGTCCTTCATCGCGAAGGGGCGCGGGCAGGAACGGACGGTAGGTCGGCGCCGGCGGCGGGACCGACGCCATGGGGCCGGACTCCACCAGCGGCGACGGGTGAGGGCGTGGCTCCGACAGGACGATCCGCGCCAGGGCGTGGGCCTGATAAAGGCCCACGTCGCGCCCCTCTCCGGTCCAGGCGCGGGTCTGGTAGTTCAGCGCCGTCGCCCCGGCGAGGAAGGCCAGTCGGCCGGACGGCAGGGCGAGACTGCGCGCGCGCGGCGCGAGCCAGGCCCCGGCCTCCAGCGCCAGCCGAACGCGCGGTCGCGCCGTCGGCCTCGGCGCGATTCCCGAAAGGATCAGGGCCGCCGCCGGCAGATCCTCCGGCTGATGGACGCTTCCATCCCAGTCCTTGGCCGGTCCCCTGTCCACCACCAGGAGTCCGGTCTCCACCGACGTGCCGTGCCGGGCGAAGGCCCGAGACGGAAAGGCCATCGCGGCGACGATGGTGCCCTGCGCCTCGAGGGCAATTCTCAGCCCGGTGTCGATCAGCGCCGTCAGGGGCACCACCGCCGCCATCCGGCCGCCGTCGGCCAGCGCCTTCAGGCCGGCGATCAGATGGCTCTGCAGGTCGGAAAAGGGGGGATTGCAGACCACGACGTCGAACCGGCCCGCTTCGGCCAGAACATCCGCGAGGTGCCGCCCATCATGCCGCGTCCGGGTCGCGGCCGGGAACAGGCCGTCGAGCAGGCTCGCCCGGCCAGGCGCGATCTCGTTCAGCGTCAGGACCGCCCCGCACGCCTCGGCGACCACCGCCATCAGCCCGGTCCCGGCCGAGGGCTCCAGCACGATGTCGCCGGGCCGCACCTGCGCGGCGAGGACCACGAGCGCGGCCAGTTCCGGGGGTGTCGAGAACTGGTCCAGCGCCACCTGTTCCTCGCTGCGCCGGCTGTGCGTCAGGCCGAGCGCGGACACCCCGGCCAGCAGCGCCGCGATCTCGGCCGGCGCGTCCTCCAGCCGCCCGACCTGCGCCGCCAGACGACGGATCTGCATCACGGTCGCCGCCTCGATGGCGTCATAGGCGTCGCGCCACGACCAGGCCCCGTCGACGTCCGACGCGCCGAAGGCGGTGGTCATCACCTGCGCGACGAGACGACGGTCAAGCGGTCGCGAGCGCGCCAGCGGGATCGCCAGGGCGCGGGCCGCCGCGAGGCGGTTGGCGGGCGCGTCCGAGGCGACGGGTTCGGCGAACAGGGACAGGCTGCGGATCGAGGACATGGCGAGGGCTCCGGGCGCCTGCAGCGGAGGGCACCTCCCTCACGGTCCTTCAGGCTCGTCCTCGTTCGCCCTTCCTCCGCCTCCCAGGCGCGGCCGTGCCACGACAGAAAGCCGCCCCGGCGACAGCCGAGGCGGCGTTCACACGCAACGCGATCGGAGATCGATCAGGCGGCGGCGGTCTCCAACACCGCCTCGCCCGCAGGCGTGACGACGAAGGCTCCGGATCCGTCGCCCAGGTCGTCGTCCGGACCGTCGACCGGGAGGTCAGACCCGCCGTTGCCGGTCGCGACGGTCTCGTCCTCAGCGCTCGGATCCAGACCGGGCTCGTCGGCTCCAAGCGACCACGACAGGTTGGAGGGCGCCCAGGCGTGCGAGGCGGCCTGTTCGGCGACCCAATCGACCAGTTCGTCCTTCTTCAGCGACCCGGCCCGGACGTCCTCGACCTGCATTTCGACCAGCATGCCCAGGAGCAGAGTCTTGGAATGGGGGCGCAGGAAACGGACGTCGGGGGTCCAGTAGTGGGCGATGTCGGCCCCCACCAGATCGGCGACCTCCGCGGCCTCGGCCCTGGCCCGATTGCGGATCAGGTCCGTTCGCGCCTCCCGCCCATCCAGGCTGATGGCGGTCAGTTCGGCCAGGAACGCCATCTTCTCGCCGTGGGGCAGAGCGCCCACCCAGCCGAGGACGGTCTGGCCAGAGGCCTGCCAGGCCGCCCGGCGCGCATCGAGCCGCTCGCGCACGACCCCGTCGAGCGTCTCGATCGCAGGGTCGGTCCGCGATCCGAACGGCGTGGCCGTGACCGTCGAGATCGAGTCGGATCGGGCGGCATTCACCCCCGCCACCAGCACCGAAAACAGGCGCGCGATCAGAACGGCGAGCGCCGCCCCCGGATCGTCCGCCAGGGCCCGGATCAGACCGCGCGTCGCGACATCGGTCCGGACAGCATGCAGGGCGTGGGTGACGCCGTCGGTCTCGGGCACCGGAGCTTCGACGCGCGGAGCCTCATAATGGGACGATCGGACCGTCAGGGTCATCGCGTCCCCCTCCCTGGCGTCCACGTCCGGATCGATTGCCGGCTCCGGTTCCACCGGTGCGTAGCACCGCAGATCGATGCCGCAGGATGCGGCCGGCCAGACGATCGCCGCCGACACCGCGCGTCCTCCGACACCGGCCTGGTCGAGGGCGATCTTGGCCCGGATCAGGCCGACCAGAAGGTCGTCCGTCTGGTCGGTGGTGATGTCGGCGTCACGCGCCCCATCGACCGCCTCAAGATACCGGTCCCGGGCCTCGCGCCAGGCCACCAGTTCCCCCTCATCGAGCCCGTTGCTGCGATAACCGAGCGGCTCCAGGTCCTCGGGCATCTCCGGCTCGGCCCCGGCGGTGACGTGGACATCGATACCCTCGGCCTCGAACGTCATCGCGATGGCGCGGACGCGCGCGAGCCAGAGCTGCGACAAGGTGTCGGGATCCAGCAGCACCGCCGGCAGTTCGTCGAACAGGTCGGTCTCGATCCGACCGCCCGCGTCCGCATACTGCTCAGGGGACACCAGGGCGCACCGCCGGTCGCGGATCGTGACCCTGCCCGCGCCGAGACGCTCGGTGATCCGCCAGTCCTGGAAGCCGTATCCGGCCAGGGCGGCCTCGGCGAGTTCGACCTGTTCCTTGCGGTTCGTGAGCCGCGCCAGGGACCGTGCCTGTTTGAGGGTCAGTCGTCCCGTTTTGAGGGCCTCAAGCGCGGCCGAGGGCAGTCCGGACAGAGCGGCCAGGCGGCGGATCTCGATCTCCGCATAGCCGAGCGCTCGGGCCATGGTCTCGATGGTCAGCTTGGCTTTCAGCATTCGGCCAATGGCGATGATGATGTCAGCGACATGGACGGGAACCGCGGTGTTGGTCAGCAGGACGGCGGCGGCCTGGCGCGCCGTATCGGTCTCGACATAGACCTCGACCGGATGATCGCCGTCGATCTCTCCAGCCTCCAGCAGCAATCCCAGCGCCAACAGGCGACGACGACCGTTCAGCGCCATGAAGCCCTGCTCCTTGCGACCGCGTCCGGGACGCACGGTGAGCCGTTCCAGCTGTCCGGCGGCCTTCAAGGTCGCTGCGAGGACAGGAATGTCGTCGTCCGGCGGTTGATTGAAGCGCAGGTTCTCGCGCGCGATCCCGAGACTGCGCAGGGGCACCGTTCGTTCGTCGCGCGCGACGACGACGGCGGGGGTGATGACGGGAACGAGGTCGGTCATGGAAGATCTCCCGCCGGCCGACGGGGCCATCCCCGCCGCTCCGGCACCCCTCAGCGCCCTTCCTCCACTCTCCCGGCCTCGGCCACCGCGACGGCAGCCTCGCTCCAGTCCGCGAACGGATGATCGGGTGCGCCAACTCTGGCGGACACGCCCGCGCGCGTCAGACGCATCCTCAGTCGGGCCGCAGCGCCGATCCCGACGGGTCCGTTGTCTGCGGCGATCAACACATGGCGGACGCCGTCGGGGGGCGTCCAGGCCGCCAGATTGTTGGCCGATCGAAGCGACCAGCCCGGCAGGTCGAAGTGCTGCATCGCCGCCAGGGTCGTGACCACGCCCTCCCCGACGAGCATCTGGGGCGCGGCTGGGGCGAGCCGGACAGCGGCTCCGACCGGAACATGACCGACCGTCTTGCGCGACAGACGAAGCCCTGACGCGCGCCTCCCGTTCGGATCGAGATAGGTCAGCTCTACGGCCGTCAGCCGGTCCGCGTCGTCGCTGATCCGGGCCATGAGCGCCGGACGGGTGTGACGGCCGGGCTGATAGACCGAGGTCGGGGCGGCTGGATGATGTCGCAGATTATGCATTTTCGCCCCACCCGCCACCGCGCGCAGGGCAAGGTGTCGTCGGGCGAGCGTTCCCTGCTGCAACGCAAGGCCACCCTCCCAGAGCCGCGAGGCCGTCTCGTGTCGCAGCGTACAATCCGGTCTGGTCCGCTCCGGAGGGCCTTGGCCGCCATCGGCCAGCCGACCCTGGGCGTCGATGAAGCCCTGATCGCGCAGCCAATCCCTGACGCTGCGCCAGTCCGCGCCCCCGAAGCCATGTATGACGACACGTCCCTCCGTCAGCAGGAGCGACACTGACCGGTCCATGCCTCTGTGGCCCGGTGCCGGGACGTTGGCCCGGTACCCGCCAGCATAGAGGTCGCCACCCAGCGCGGCGACAAGCTTGTGCAAGGTCATGACGGCCTCACATCAGGCCCAGGGCCCGCAGGCTCGCCGTGCCTTCCCGGCCGACGATCAGATGATCATGCACGGGCAGGCCGAAGACCTTGGCCGCGTCCACGATCTGACGCGTCACGGTGATGTCGGCCTGGGATGGGGTCGGATCGCCGGACGGATGGTTGTGGATCAGGATCATGGCCGAGGCGGAGACTTCGAGCGCCCGCCGGATGACTTCCCGCGGATAGACGGGGGCGTGATCGACACTCCCGTCAGCGACGGTTTCGTCACGGAGAAGGATGTTGCGTCGGTCAAGGTACAGCGCGCGAAACTGCTCCCTCGGCAGATGGGCCAGGGCAGTGACCGCATAGGTCCGCAGGGCCTCCCAGGACGACAGGACGGGACGGCAGCACGCCGCGCTCCGCGCAAGTCGGATGCTCAGCTGACGAAGCAGCTTCAGCTCCATGATCACCGCCGGGCGCACGCCCGTCACCTTACCGAGTTCCGGGACATCCGCCGCCGCGATGTCGCCCAGGCTGCCGAACCGGTCGAGGAGATCTGACGCAATCCTTTCCGCGTCCGGAGCCTCCAGCACGCGATCGAGCAACAGGCCGAGCAAGGTGTGATCGTCCAGGGCGTCCAGGGTCGACGCCGTAGGCTTCGGTCGGAAAGGCTCCTGCGAAAGGCGGGTCTCTTGCGGCGAATAGGTGGGTATCGATCTCATGGCAGCCTCCGGGGGTTCCGCTCCTCCGTGGAGCGATCGACCGCCCGCGCCCTTCCTTTCCCGCTTCAGGATCGGCCCCTATGTTTGACGACCCGACCAGCCTGCTTCATTTTGGATCGATGAATTGGCTCCTCCTCCTGTCCGGGCTCGTCGTCGCTCCGGCCACCGCCTGGGCCGACCCCTGCGAGGCCCCCCTTCCGCAACGGGACGGCACGGTCTTCACCGGCCTGGTCCACTATGTCGCGGACGGCGACAGCTTGTGCGTCGGTCCGAGCACGGATCCGTGAACTCGGACCGAGGTCCGGCTTGCGGATTACAAAGCGTTCGAACTGCGAAGCGCGACCGGCCGGACCGACCGGAGCGGCGTGTGCGCCTGACCGTGGCACCTCGCTCACCTGTCCTGCAGTGCGCGGGCACAGCCGACGGGTCGTCAATCATCACCGGGTGATCGCCCGATGCCGACTACGCGGACAGCCACTGGCGGATATTCTCAGGGCGGTAGGCGGTCGCGAAGGCGGGAACTGATGCGCGGCGCGGCCGAAGCCTGACAATCGAGGGTCGGCGTAAAGGGTCAGGCGGGCAAGCCACGGCCCTTGACCGAGATCAAGGCCCCGCCGGCGCTCGCCCTTGACCTGGATCAATGGCGCAGGCCTTGGGCGGGCCTACAGGCTCGTACCTGCGGCGGACTCTCAGTCGAAACGCCGCCCCATGCCGGAGCAGACGCCCCCTACGATGAACCAACTCAATCGCACCGTGTCCGCAGTGACCGACCGCGTGATCGGCCGCAGCCGCAAGGGCCGGGCGTCCTATCTCGCCCTCATCGCCGCTCAGCGCGAACATGGAGTGAACCGCAAGGCCTTGTCCTGCGGAAACATCGCCCACGCCTTCGCCGCTTCGGGCGAGGACAAGCCCGTTATCCGAGCCGGTCGGTCGCCCAATATCGGTATCGTCACCGCCTACAACGACATGCTGTCGGCGCATCAGCCTTACGGCCGCTATCCCGAAATCCTGAAGATCGCCGCCCGCGAGGTCGGCGCGACGGCCCAGGTGGCGGGCGGCGTTTCAGCGATGTGCGATGGCGTCACCCAAGGCCAGAGCGGGATGGAACTGTCGCTGTTCAGCCGGGACACCATCGCGCTGAGCACGGCCGTCGCGCTCAGCCACGCGATGTTCGAAGGTGCCCTGCTTCTGGGAATTTGCGACAAGATCGTCCCCGGCCTGCTGATGGGAGCCCTCCGCTTCGGGCATCTGCCCATGATCCTGGTGCCGGGGGGCCCGATGCCCTCGGGTCTCCCGAACAGGGAAAAGGCTCGGGTCCGCCAACTGTACTCGGAGGGCAAGGCGGACAAGGCGGAACTCCTGGAGGCGGAGGCCGCCAGTTATCACGCGCCCGGCACCTGCACCTTCTACGGTACCGCCAACTCCAACCAGATGATGATGGAGGTGATGGGGCTGCACATGCCCGGCGCAGCCTTCGTCAGTCCGGGCACGCGGCTGCGCCAGGAGCTGACGCGGGCGGCGGCGCACCGGGTCGTCGCCATCGGTTGGGACGGCGACGACTACCGTCCGCTCGGACGTTGCATTGATGAGAAAGCAATCGTGAACGCGGCAGTGGGTCTTCTCGCCACCGGTGGTTCCACCAATCACACCCTGCACCTCCCGGCGATCGCCCGCGCGGCCGGCATCACGATCGACTGGGAGGATTTCGACACGCTGTCCCAGGCCGTCCCACTGATCACGCGCATCTATCCGAGCGGCTCGAGTGACGTGAACGATTTCCACGCCGCCGGCGGCATGGCTTTCGTCATTCGCGAACTCCTTGCTGCAGGCCTGCTTCATCAGGACGTCCTGACGGTCGCGGGCGATGATCTCTCACGTTACGCCACCTCCCCGACTCTTGAGAACGACGCCCTGACCTGGATCGATCCTCACGAGGCTTCGCGAGACGAATCAATCCTGAGGCCTGTCGGCGCGCCGTTCAGTCCGGACGGCGGCATGCGTCTGCTGACGGGTAATCTGGGCCGCGCGGTCATCAAGACCAGCGCGGTAGACACTTCCAGGCTCACGATCGAGGCCCCGGTTGCGATCTTTCAGGATCAGGATGATGTTCTTGCCGCCTTTAAGGCGGACAAGTTGAACCGTGACGTGATCATCGTGGTGCGGTTCCAGGGGCCGCAGGCGAACGGGATGCCTGAACTGCACAAGCTGACGCCCTCTCTTGGCGTGTTGCAGGATCGAGGGCATCAGGTCGCGCTTCTTACGGACGGACGCATGTCCGGCGCGTCCGGCAAGGTCCCATCGGCGATCCACGTAACCCCCGAAGCCCAGACCGGCGGTCCGATCGGGCGGCTCCGTGACGGTGATCATGTCCGCATCTGCGCCGTGCGCGGCGAGTTGGCGGCTCTGGTAGAGACCGCCGAATGGCAAGCGCGAAGCCCGGAGCTCCCACATGCCGAGGCGGTCGGCACGGGCCGTGAGCTGTTCGCCTTCATGCGACGGGGATCGGACGGCGCCGAACGCGGCGCGTCGGCGATGCTCATGGTGGCCGGCCTGTAGAGTCCGTCTTTGCACTTGCTGCGCACAGCTCCGGCCGGGGATCGCCCGCGCGACCTGCCTCTGGATGCGACCATTTCCCAGGCCCTTGGCACCGCGTCGATAGACGGCTCCGCCATGCCTTCCATCGGGGGCGTTCCGCTCCCTGGTCTCAGCGCGCGGCTCGCCGCTTGACCCAGATCAAGGCCCGATCGCGAAGGATCGCCTGAATAGCGCATGGCTTGCGTCTCCATCCAGCTCCTGTCGAGCAGCGACATCGACGAGGCCTATGTCCTCGCCCGGCTGTGCGACGCCGGCCTGACGCTGAAGGCCTGGCGCGCGCGGGCGGCGTGCTTCTGGCGCGCGATCTCGAGGCCCGGCCTTGTGGGCTCGTGGTCTATGTCCTGACCGACCAGCCCGACGGGCGCAGAAGCCTGCAGATCGAACATCTGGTCGGCTTCGATGTGCTCGACGCCCGCCGCGTGGCGTCCGAACTGATTTCGGAGGTCGTGCGTCTGTCCGTCGCCGTGGGGTGCGAGACCCTTTGTCTGATCCGGCCGCTGGGCCAGTCCCTCGAAGTGGCGGCCCAGGTGCTCGCCACCAACGTCGCCGTTCTGCCCAGCCTGTTCTGGTCCCCGCCGCCGGTCGAGCGCCCTCTGGTGACGTTTGACCTGAGTCAAGGACCGCAACCCTCCGGGCCGGTCAACTGAAGATTCAAGCGCCGGAGTCCTGTCATGCGAGCTTTCAAGATCATCGGCGTCCTCCTCCTGGGCGCCTGCACCCCTGTCGCCACGACCGCGCCGGATACGGGCGCAGGCCAGGCGGCCCTGACAGCGCCCGCCATGTCGACCGCCATGGATCTCGAGGCCGCGTCGCGGGGCCGCGCCATCGCCCTGCTGGGATGCGCGAGTTGCCACGCCATCGACCCCGCCGGCGACAGTCCGCGCGCCATCGCCCCACCATTCAGGGAGATTGTCCAGCGCCGGGGCTCCGACGATCTGGCGCGCGCCTTCGAACAGGGGCTGGTCACGACCCATCCCGCCATGCCCCCCTATGTGTTCCGGGCCAATGAGATCCACGACCTGACGGCTTACCTCGATACTTTGCGCGCGGCCGGCGGTGGAACGAGCAAACCGTAGCCAGAGATCGACTGAGTTCGCGCCACGGAACCGCTGTGGTCCGGCGATGCCGACCAACCCTTCTTCTGCATCGCGAGGCCAGAGGATGGCTCCCGCCGCGGCCGGACCAATAAACGGCCCTGCCTGGCACCCGCGAGCCGGCTTGGACCAGGCCGATGAACCTCTACACCGCCCGCGCCCGGACCCTGGCGACCTGTCTCTCGGCCCTCGCGGGCTTCGTGGACGCCATAGCCTACATCCATCTGGGCGGGTTCTTCGTCTCCTTCATGAGCGGCAACACCACCCGTTTGGGGGTCAGCCTGGCTGAAGGGTCTCCGGAAGCGGCGCTGGCGGCGGACCTGCTCGTGACCTTCGTCGTCGGCGTCATCCTCGGCTCGCTCACCGGCCATCTGTGCCTTGCCCGCCGCCAGCCCGCCGTCCTCGTCCTGGTCACCCTGCTGCTCGCCTGCGCGGCCGGGCTGAGCGCGGCCGACCAACCGCTGCTGGCGGCGGTCGCCATGGCCCTGGCCATGGGAGCCGAGAACGCCGTGTTCGAACTGAACGGCGAGGTCCGGATCGGCCTGACCTATATGACCGGCACCCTGGTCAAGCTGGGTCAGAAGATCACCGCCGCCCTGCTGGGCGGAGATCGGTTCGGCTGGACGCCCTATCTGTTCCTCTGGATGGGACTGGCCGCGGGCGGATTAGCGGGTGCCCTGAGCTATTCCCGCCTCGGCGTCGGCGGGCTGTGGATCGCTGCAGGCGTCGCCGGGGTGCTCGCCGTCGCGGCCGCCAGGATGGGGCCGGACCGGCGCGAGCCGGACCTCGACCGCGCCTAGCCCGGGACGGGTCGTCCGCGCGACCGATTGCGCCAGATCAATGCCGGCGCGCCGCTCGCCGTGTCTGGAGCGGCTCTCAGCACCACGGCGACGCCCGATCGCCTTCACTAACGGACCCGCTCGTCATGACCCTCGAGATTCGCCAGGATGAGCTCTCCCAGGGCCTGCTCGGGACGCCCTACGCCGATCTGAGCCCGGTCCAGAAGAGCGTCGTCGACCTGATGATCAGCGAGGCGCCGTCGGGCGTCAGCCCCACCCTGCAGACCGACGACCGGACCTTCTGGGAACGGCTGGCCGACACCGTCGCCGACGTCGGCGGGTCCTGGACCTTCATCGGCGTGTTCGGCGGCGTCCTGCTCGGCTGGGCGGCCCTCAACCTGGCCCTGGCGCGGTTCGCCTCGGCCTTCGATCCCTACCCCTTCATCTTCCTCAACCTGATGCTATCGGCGGTCGCGGCGCTGCAGGCCCCCGTGATCATGATGAGCCAGAAGCGCCAGGCGGTGCGTGACCGTCTCGCGGCCGAGCACGACTACACGGTCAATCTGCGCGCCGAGCTGGAGATCATGCGGCTGCACGACCGTCTCAGGCTCAACCAGGGCCAGATGGCGCGGATCGAGGCCGCCCTGACGGCGCTCGCCAAGCCCTGAGGCGGTCTGGCCGTCAGTTCGCGACCATGCTCCCCGTCCGAACGAAGCGCGCGTGCCACGACAGGGCCTCGTCCAGCAGCATCGGCGTCTGCAGGCCATAGGAGCCTTTGAAGGCGCGCTGGTAATAGTCCTCCAGCATCGGGCGGAAGCTCGGATGGGCGCAGGTGTCGATCACGACGCGCGCCCGCTGTTTGGGCGACAGGCCGCGAAGATCGGCCAGGCCCTGTTCGGTGACGATGACCTGGACGTCCTGATTGATGTGATCGACATGGGAGACGGCGGGCACCAGGGTCGAGATCTTGCCGCCCTTGGCGGTCGAGGCGCTCATGAAGATCGAGATATAGGCGTTCCTGGCGAAGTCGCCGGAGCCGCCGATGCCGCTCTGGATGCGCGAGCCCATGATGTGGGTCGAGTTCACATTGCCGTAGATGTCGGCCTCGATCATGCCGTTCATGGCGATACAGCCCAGGCGTCGGATCACCTCGGGGTGGTTGCTGATCTCCTGTGGCCTGAGGATGATCCGGTCGCGATAGGCGCCCATGTCGCGATTGACCCGCTCGGTCAGTTCGGGGCTGAGGCTGAGCGCGGTCGAGGAGGCCACGCGCAGCCTGCCGCTGTCCATCAACGCCATCATGCCGTCCTGGATGACCTCGGTATAGGCGCTCAGGTCCTCGAAGGGCGCGTCGATCAGGCCGGTCAGCACGGCGTTGGCCGTATTGCCAACGCCCGACTGGAGCGGCAGCAGCGACGGCGGCAGACGGCCTTTCGACACCTCGTGCTCGAGGAATTCCAGCAGATGTCCGGCGATGGCCAGATCGTCCGCACCCGGCGCGGTGAAACCGGCGTTGCGGTCGGGCCGGTCCGTCTCGACGATGGCCACGATCTTGTCCGGGTCGCAGCGGAAGCAGGGCTCGCCGATGCGGTCGCCGGCGCGGATCAGGGGGATCGGCACTCGGTTCGGCGGCAGGGCCGTGCCGTAATAGATGTCGTGCATCCCCAGAAGCTCGGGGTTCTGCCACCGGTTGACCTCCAGGATCACCTGGTCGGCCCTGTCGAGCCAGGTCTTGTTGTTGCCGACCGAGGAGGCCGGTATCAGCGCCCCGTCCTCGCGGATGCCGGTGACCTGGATGATGGCTGTGTCGAGCGGGCCGAGGAAGCCCTGCCAGGCGACCGGCGCGACCTGGCTCAGATGCATGTCGAAATAGGCCATCTCGCCGCGATTGATCCGGTCGCGGCAGGTGGGGTCGGAGTTGTAAGGAAGCCGGAACTCGATGCCGTCGGCCTTGGCCAGCGCTCCGTCCAGCTCGGGCCCGGTCGAGGCGCCCGTCCATATCCGCAGCTTGAACGGCCGCCCGGCGGCGTGCTCGTCTTCGATCCGGGCCGCGAGCGCAAGCGGCACGGCCGTCGGATAACCCGAGGCGGTGAAGCCACTGAGCCCCACCGTGGTATCCGGCGCGATCAGCAGGGCGGCGTCCTCGGCGGACATGACCTTGGCGCGGTGTCCGGCGCTGGCGATGCGGTGGTCAGTCATGGTCTGATCTTTCCCAGGTCGCGACGCGGCCCTGCCAGTAGATGAACTCGCCCTGCGGTCCCTCCCAAGACACTTCGCCGAAGAAGCGCAGCCAGACGCCGATGTAGAGCCGACAGACGCCGCAAGCCCCGCGCCCGGCCGTGGGCACCGTGACGTCGTCGATCAAGGTGCGCAGGCTCGTTCATCGATCACGCCAAGGGCTGGAGGCATCATTGAACCGCCCGGAATGCGACTGCGGTCACCGCTGCACGATCGGACACCAGCTGATCGGGAGCCTGCGTCGGGGAATTCCATGATCCCCAACATCAATGACTGAGCAACAGGCAGACGGGGGACGTGCCCAGCAGCCCATGGGTGACGCCGCCCAGCACCCATTCGCGCATCCGGGCATGGCCGTAGCCGCCGGCGACGATCAGGCCCGCCTGATGGTCGTCGGCAAATTTCAGGATCTGGCTGGACCGCCCGCCGCCGTCGCCCTGGAGCACCTGGGCGCTCGCGATGATGTCATGGCGTCCGAGGAAGGCGGCGACGTCCTTCGTGCGGGCCCTGGCCTCCTCCATGCCGCCCGCGGCGCAGATCTCGATCACATGGGTCAGGGCCGAGGCCTTGAGCATCGGCAGGGCGCAGGCCACCGCGCGCTGCGCCTCGCGGCAATCCTTCCACGCCACCACCGCCGCCGTTCCCTGCGGAAGCCTGACAGGCGTAGGCGGGACGATCAGTACGGGTCGCCCCAGGGCCATCAGGGCGTCGCCGGGGTCGATCGACCGGTGCGGGCCGCGCGCCGGATCGAGACGGCCCAGGATCAGTAGGTCGGCGGCGCGGACCTCCTGGCTCACGACATCGGAGGGAAAGCCGACCCGCCCGCGCCATTCGCAGCGGCCGGCATGGGCTCCGGCAGCCTTCCAGAATGTGGCCTCGGCCTGTTTGACGTCGGACTCGGCCAAATCGCGGAACAGGCCGAGCATCTCGCCCAGCATGGCACCGCCCGCATACGGATCGACCTGGGGCGCATCGAGTTGACTGGCGGAGATACCGATCACCCGCGCGTCGAACCTCTCGGCCAGATCGCAGGCCAGGGCGACACGCGCCTCGGTCTCTTCTCCCTGGTCGACATAGACCATCAGGCTCGCATAGGTCATGGGCTGGGCTCCGGTTCGGGGCCACCTGGGCCCTTCGCCGAGTGCCGCGCATTGATCGGGATCAAGGATCGGGCGCGATCCTGCGAGCAGGGTGATCGTCCCAACCGACGGAACCGCGCGTCATGACATCCCTGCCCCCCGCCCAGCCGCCAGCCAAGACGCGGGCGCGCCTCGCCTTCTCCCGGAACGCAGGGTCGGCCCGATGAGGATCGCCCAGGTCACGCCGCTTTATGAGGCCGTGCCGCCTCGTCTCTATGGGGGCACCGAACGCGTGGTCGCGCACCTGACCGACGCCCTCGTGGACCTCGGCCACGACGTGACCCTGTTCGCCAGCGCCGACGCCCAAACCCGCGCCAGGCTCGTCCCGGTGCGCGATCAGGCCATCCGTCTGGATCCGTCGCCCTTGAAGTCGGATCTAGCGGCCCATCTTTCCATGCTGTCGGAGGTTCTGAAGCGCGTCGACGAGTTCGACGTCATCCATTTCCACACCGACATGATCCAGTTCCCGATGTTCCAAGCCTCGGCGCACAAGACGCTGACGACCCTGCACGGCCGGCTGGACATGAAGGATCTCGCGGACGTCTACCGCCGCTGGCCGGAATATGGGCTGGTGTCGATCTCCGACGACCAGCGCCGCCCGCTGGCGTCCGCCAACTGGCAGGCCACGGTCCACCACGGCATGCCGGCGGAGCTCTATGACTGGACCGACCGGTCGGACGGCTATCTCGCCTTTCTGGGGCGGATCTCGCCCGAGAAGCGCCCGGATCGCGCTATCGAGATCGCCACCCGCCTGGGCAAGCGGCTGAAAATCGCGGCCAAGGTGGATGCGGCCGACCGCGTCTACTACGAAGACACGATCAGGCCCCTGATCGACAACAATCCACTGATCGAATTCATCGGCGAGATCGGCGACCACCAGAAGTCCGAATTCCTGGGCGGCGCCGAGGCTTTGCTGTTCCCGATCGACTGGCCGGAGCCCTTCGGCCTGGTGATGATCGAGGCGATGGCGTGCGGGACGCCCGTGGTCGCCTTCCGCTGCGGATCCACCAGCGAGATCGTCGAGGACGGCAAGACGGGCTTTCTCGTCGACACCCTCGACGAAGCCATCGCGGCGACCCGTCAGGCCTGGCGGCTGGATCGAAAGGCGGTGCGCTCCCAGTTCGAGCTGCGATTCTCAGCCACGGCGATGGCCCGACGCTATCTGGTCGAGTATGACGCACTCCTGGCGACCCCCAACGCGACCATTGGCGTCCCGAAAGACCCGGGGGGCGTGGTTTCGCCGAGGCCTGTCGGCCCTCGTCGGGTGCGCGCCCCCGCCCTGACCTGAGACACTTCGAGGTCCAAGGGTGTTCAGGTCGATCCCGGGGTTGGGAAGGATCGTCCCTCAAGGCCGTCTCCTGCGTTTCAGACGGGCTGCACCGGCGTCCCGTCTTCGGCGGGCAGACAATAGAATCTCAGGATCATCCTGCCCTCCTGCCAGAGCTCGAAGCCCGAGCGGTCTGGAGAGTGCAGGCAGACTTCGCGCAGCGCGCCAGCGACATCGATCGACAGAAGCGCGATCTCGCCCCCCGCCCGACCGTCTGAATCGACGAGCCGCACCGCGTACCCCGCAGCGTCGGTCTTTGGGCCAACCCCTACGACAGCACCCCGTCGCTTCAAGCCGAAGGGTTCAAGCGACAGCGCCCTGGCCACGTCGGGCAGGCCGGGACGACGCTCTCGCCGGACGTCAGGACGCGGGACCAGACCCTGGACCTGTGACGTCGGGAGACGACCGGCAGGCGGAGATCCGACATCCTTTCCGGGTCGCAAGGGGGTCATGGCATCGCCTCCTGTTCACGCCGATTTCACCGCGTGCAGGACGTGCGCGCATTGATCGGGATCAAAGGTCGCCATCGATCGCCTCGTCAGGATGGTCGCCCATAGCGACGGAGACCGCCCGTGAACCCGAACCCAGCTCTTGGCCTGGTCCTGGTTCTGTCCGCCTGCGCGCCCTTCGCCCATCCGGACACGGTCCGGGCCTCATCCGATCCGTCAGGACCGTCATCGCTGGCCACTCCCGATGCGGCATCCGTTCTGCGCGGCGCGGCCTATGTCCAGGCCCGATGTTCGGGATGTCACGCCTCGGGCCCGTCGGGAAACAGTCCGTCGCCGACGGCCCCGCGCCTGCGAGATCTCGGGTGACGCTACCCCGTGGACCAGTTCGCCGAAGCCTTCGCCGAGGGCATCGTGACCCCCGATCCTGGTATGCCGCAGTTCGAGCTGACACCGGCAGGGAACCTCGATCTGATCGCCTATCTCAAGTCTATTCAGGCGTCGAAAGCCCGATAAAGCCTGTATCGGCTCGTCTGATAGGGCGATCCTGTCCGAGGTCCGTCGTGACATCCTGCACCCGCGACGGCGGCCTCATCCACAAAAACGTCAGGCGAATATAAAGCCGCCCCACGAAGCTTTGCCGCAATAAAGCTTCATGAAACCAACGCCGATAAGACCGGCCACATGCCACAATAAATAGTCCGCCGTTCGAATTCTCTATCTATTTTCACCCATATACAAATTTTCATGCGAGGTTCTGCTGCTACTATTTGATTCAAAAATATCATTTTACTCGCTTTTCTGACCCGGGTAGCGCACCCCTGCGGCATGATCGCTGTCAAGAGCTCCGAACTGGCGTTGCGGTCGCCTCCTCAGGGATGTGCCGATCGGCCAAAGGCTAACGACTGCGACAGCTGCGGCGCGCGGGCATTGAGCGTATGCGGCAGCGTGGCGGATGCCGATCTGGTGCGCCTGGGCTCGCTCGCCGAAGTCGTCACCCTGAAGGCCGGTGCTGTACTGACACGCGAAGGCGATGTCGCGCCCTACGTGTTCAACATCACCTCCGGGTCGCTGCGGGTCTACAAGCTTCTGCCCGACGGACGCCGCCAGATCACGGGCTTTCTGTTCGCTGGCGACTTTCTCGGCCTAGCGATCGGTGAACACTATGTTTTCTCGGCCGAGGCCATTGAACCCACCACGGTCTGCCGCTTCCGCAAAGGGCCCTTCCGCGCCTTGGTCGAAAGTTCGTCGCCTCTTGAACACATGCTTCTGCACCGAACCTCCCACGAGCTCGCCGCCGCCCAGAACCAGATGCTCCTGCTGGGGCGCAAGACCGCCATCGAGCGGCTGGCCTCCTTCCTTCTCGACTTGCCAGGCCACGATCCCGCCCGTCCGACCGCCCCGGGTCATGTCCGTCTGCCTATGAAGCGCGGCGAGATCGCCGACTACCTGGGACTAACGATCGAGACCGTCAGCCGCGTCCTGACCCGGATGAAGGCCAAAGGCATCATCTCCATGCCGTCGCAGAGCGATCTGATCGTCGAACGACCCGACCTGCTTCGCGCCCATGCCGATGGCGAGGTGTGACCGTCCGCGTTTGAGCCAGATCAAGGTCGGGATGCCGCTGAGGTCCTATCAGAAGATGGACTGGAGATCACACCGATGACCGCCGACCGCGACCGCCAGGCCTATCCCCCCATCCACGGCTCCGCCGTCGAAACGGTGGTCGGGCTTATGTCCCGAGAGCGGCTGATGAATCTCGGCGTCAACCGACCCGACGGCTGGCCCCAGGTCACCACGGTCGGCTATGTCAACGAGGGACTGAACCTGTATTTCGTGACGGGACAGGAAAGCCAGAAGCGGGCCAACCTGAGGGCCGACACGCGCGTCTCGCTGTCCATCCACACCGTCGCCGCCGTCGAGGGCGCCGTCGGCGTGTCTATGGCGGGCCATGCCCATGAAGTCGTCGATCCGGCAGAGATCGAACGCCTCAACCAGATGATCTTCAAGCGCTGGCCAGCCGTCAGCGTCTATTGTCCGGCCACTGACTCGGTGGCCGTGTTCCGGATCAAGCCCGAACTGATCTGCGCCATCAGCGCTCATGAGAGCCGCAGTCGCTCGGAGTGTTTCTCGCTGGGGGACGCGGCGGGTCCGATGGCCGCCGATCCCCTGGCGACCGGAGCGGAAGCCCGCCTGTTCTGAAGGACCGCATCTGGATCTTCGACCCCGTGAATCGGTGATCTGGATCAAGGCGGCGGAGCAGCCACGTCCCTATCGTTTGGAGCAGCAACGCTTTCTGACCCGCCTGGTCGGCGTTCGTCATCCCTTGGAGATCGGCCTGCAATGACGACCATGACGGCCCCGGTTCCCGATATTTCGCTCGATCTGGCGCTGTCGCTGGTCGCCGCTTCGGTGGCGCCGGTGCTTTTGCTAGACGGCGAGCTCGAGGTGGTCGCGGCCAGCCAGTCCTTTCTGGAACAGTTCGACGTCGATCCGGGCGACGTCCCGGGGTGTCGGCTGGCCGACCTGGGCGGCGGGGAATGGAACGTGCCCCAGCTTTGGTCGCTGCTGAAGGCCACGGCGTATGGCCAGGCGGACATCCGGGCCTATGAGATGGACCTCAAGCCGTCGGGCAAGGCCGCCCGGCACCTCGTGCTTCACGCCCGCAGGCTGCACCATAACCCCGAGCGCGGGGTCCGCCTGCTGCTGACCGTCGCGGACGTCACCGCCTTGCGCGCCAGCGACCGCCAGAAGGACGAGCTGATCCGCGACAAGGCGATCCTGGTTCAGGAGGTCCAGCACCGTGTCGCCAACAGCCTGCAGATCATCGCCAGCGTGCTGATGCAGGGCGTCCGCAAGGTCGGCTCCGACGAGAGCCGGCACCATCTGCGCGACGCCCACCAGCGCATCCTGTCGGTCGCCGCCGTGCAGCGCCATCTGGCCGGATCGACGCTGGGCGACGTCGAACTGCGGACCTATCTCACCGACCTGTGCCGCAGTATCGGCGATTCCATGATCCGGGATCACACCCAGCTCCGTCTCACCGTCACGGCCGACGACAGCATCGCCCCGTCCGGCAAGTCCGTCAGCCTGGGGCTGATCGTCACCGAACTGGTCATCAACGCCCTCAAGCACGCCTTCCCGGGCGACCGCGACGGCACCATCGCGGTCGATTATCGCGCCCAGGGCGACGGCTGGACGCTGAGCGTCCAGGACGACAGCGTCGGCATGCCCGCAGATCTCGAGAAGGCCAAACCAGGCCTGGGCACCGGCATCATCCGGGCCCTCGCCGGCCAGCTCGGCGCCACCATCGCCATCACCGACGCCGCCCCGGGAACCCGGGTGTCGATCGTCTGCGATCCCCGATCCTCTCCCCTGTCCTGAACCGAGTACCTCCATGGTCAACTCCATCCTCGCCCCCGATTCCCAGGCCCTCGAAGAAGAGCGGAAGGCTGAACCCGCGATCCATCACGCGCCACATGGGTTCTCGGACAGGTTCGCCCTGGGATTCACCAAGCTTCTGCGCTTCTCGGCCGACACCTTCTTCGCCAAGCGCTACGGCCACCGCGCCATCGTACTGGAGACAGTCGCCGCCGTGCCCGGGATGGTCGGCGCGACCATCCAGCACCTGACCTGCCTGCGCAGAATGAAAGACGACGACGGCTGGATCCGCACCCTGATGGAGGAGGCCGAGAACGAACGGATGCACCTGATGACCTTCATCGAGGTGGCCAAGCCGACCTATTTCGAGCGGTTGGTGATCCAGCTGGCCCAGGGCATATTCTACATCATCTTCTTTCTGCTCTACCTCGTGTCGTCGCGCACCGCGCACCGGCTCGTGGGCTATTTCGAGGAGGAGGCCGTCATCAGCTACACCCTGTATCTGAAGGAGATCGACGAGGGCCGATCGCCGAACGTCCCCGCGCCGGCGATCGCCATCCACTACTGGAAGCTGCCCGCGGACGCGACGCTGCGTGACGTGGTGCTGGTGGTGCGGGCCGACGAGGCCCACCACCGCGACGTCAACCACGGCTTCGCCAGCAGCCTCGGCGGGACGCCGGTCGAGCGGTCCGCCGCCTCGCCCTACCCGCCCCACGCCGCTGAAATCCGTATGGGGGCCTGAGAAGTCTCATGACCCACTCTGGCCAGGCGGAGACGAGGCACGATCGAAAAGACGCGCCGACGACCGACCGCGACCGCGTCGCGATCATCGGGGCGGGGCACGTCGGGGCCACGGCGGCCTATGCGCTGATGCTGCGGGCGCTCGTCCGCGAGATCGTGCTGATCGACAGCGATCCCGCTGTAGCAGAAGCCGAGGCGGCCGACCTGTCGGACGCCAACGCCCTCGCCCGTCCGGGCAAGATCTGGGCCGGAACCTACGCCGACGCCGCATCCGCCAGGATCGCCGTCCTCACCGCCGGCGCGGCGAGCCACGGCGCCGAGAGCCGCCTCACCCTCGCGGGCCGCAGCGCGGATATCGTCTCGACGTGCGTCGCCCGACTGGTCGAGGCCGGGTTCGCCGGGATCCTGCTGGTCGCCGCCAACCCGGTGGATCTGATGACCCTGGTCGCGCTGCGTCGTTCGGGTTTCTCTGCGGCGCGGGTCATCGGCACCGGGACGCTGCTGGACACGAGCCGCCTGAAACAGACGCTTGCTGAGTACTTCAAGATCGCACCGGGTGCGATCGAGGGCCTGGTGCTTGGCGAGCACGGCGACAGCGAGGTCGCGGCCTTTTCCACGGTCCGGATCGGCGGCCTCACGCTCGAGCAGTTCTGCAAGGGCGGCCCGGAGATCGACCGCATCGATGTCGAACGCGACGTCCGCGAGGCCGGATATGAGATCGTCATGGGCAAGGGCTACACCTCGTTCGGGGTGGCCACGGCCATCGTCCGGATCTGCGAGTCGATCCTGCGAGACGAACGCACCGTCCTTCCGGTCTCGACCCTGCTCACCGGCCAGTATGACATCACCGACGTCTGTCTGAGCCTGCCCTGCGTCCTGGGCGGCGGCGGGGTGGAGCGGATCCTCACGCCCAAGCTCGAGCCGGAGGAGGCCGCCGCGCTCGCGGCCTCGGGCGCGACCCTGAAAGCGGCTATCGCCGCGACCCTCGCGGACTATGCGACAACCTAGACTCCGAACCCATTGGCAGGATCGACAGCGAAACGTCGATCTGATTCATTCATCGCAGGGGGATCTTGCCATGAGGGACCTCGTTCGGTTGGCAGACAAGTCAGTGTGCCGGATCGAGCCGTGCTTTCCGCTGTCGCACGGGATGCCGGTTGAATTAGAGACACTGACTGCCCTATCCCGCGAAAAGCCCGCCCCCCCGAGGCCCGGCGCGACGATGACGCCGTGGGCGGCCTGCCCCTAGTGGGAACGCGTTGTCCACGCGATGGCCTCCCTGAGCTTTGCGAGCTCGCGGCGACCTCGCTGACATCATGCCAATCCACCTTGTCGCCTCGGGTATCGCCTCGATAGGGTTCCCGACAATCGGATCAGTTCGTCGGCAGCTTTGCCGTCTGCGTTTGACCTCTCATCTTTCCACCAAAGCGGATCGCAAGCTGGGAGAGCCGACGATTGACGATCGGTCTCCGGTCAACCCACGCTATGTCTCATAGGACAACTGCGTCATCATTCCCGCCGCCATGTGATACAGATGATGGCAATGGAAGGCCCATTCCCCGGCGTTCGTGGTATCGAACGAAATGGTCACCGAGCGCTGCGGTGGAATGTTGACCGTATCCCGCATGGCACCGGAGAACCGTTGACTGTCGATCGCCACCACCTGGAAATGATGACCGTGAAGGTGCATCGGATGAGCCATCATGGTCGTGTTGAGCATGGTGATCTCGATCCGTTCGCCCCTGCGAACGCTGATCGGCGTCGCGGTCTCCAGATCCCAGCGATAGCCCCCCATAGACCCGGTTAGATCCATATCGAAGGTCTTGTGGGCTGGATGGGTTCTCAACGGCACGAGCGCCGAGAGACGGCCCTCGAGCGCGAGGTCCAGTACCGGAGCGTTGTGGACAGACAGTTCGGGCAATCTGGCAACGGTCGCACCCGGAGGCTGGAGAATCACACCGGTCCTCTGTCTGGCCCCCTCACGGAGCGCCATGATCGGAAACGGACGTGCATCGCGCGGAAGGTCAAGCCGAACGTCGATTCTTTGCCCCATGGCGACCGGGAAACGTCGGCCAGCGATCGGCTGAACTTGATGTCCATCGACTGCGATCAATTCGCCGTCGATCTCGCCAAGATCCACGGTGAAGGCGGTCGCCGTCGCCCCGTTGATGATCCGGAGCCGCACCCGGCCGCCCCGCTCCACGGCTATGATTTCAGGATCGCCGAGAGTCCGATCGTTGGCGAGATAGGCGTCGTACTCTATGTCATTGATATCGATCGCCATCCCCTGGCTCGTTGGCGCGGCGACCATCGGCGCCACCCCGGGTTGGTTGATCGGTGGGGAAGACCGTCTGTCAGCCGTTGCTTCGGCGACCATGGCGTGCGGTGTGCCGCGCGACTTCAGACGCTCCAAAATTTCTTCGGGCGAGGAAAAGGAGAAATCGTGCAGGAGAATGACGACCTCCTGTTCGTCCCGCCGCTCGTCCGCAAGACTTCGAACGATCAGCGGCGCGGCCAGAAGGGATTGCTCCTGCAGCGTGTGCGCGTGCATCCAGTGGGTCCCCGCCGCGCCAACCGGAAAGTCGAAACTGCGTTCGGACCGGGGGGCCATGAGCGGAAGGGATGCGTCCGCGACGCCGTCGCTCGCGAAGGGCGGCGTCAGTCCGTGCCAGTGAACGATTGTCGATTCATCCGTGTCATTGCCCAGGACCACATTGAATGCCTCCCCTTCCCGCAGCGTCAGACCCCGCTTTCCGTCCGGCTGCTGCAGTCCGAAGACAGTGGCAGCCCGACCGTTGATATCAAGCGTCCGGCGCGAGATTTGAAGGCGGGTGGGAGCCGCCGCCGAACGCGCCGTCAGGCCCTTGGCCCATAGGGGTCGGGGCGTGGCCAAGACGAGCGCGGAAGCGCCCAGCAGCGTACCTTCCAGGAGGCGGCGGCGGTTCATTCAGGTCTCTCCGTCAAGCAATGAAGGAGGCCAGCGTGAGGCTCCGACGCGGGCGGCGCATTGATCGGGATCAAATCCTGACCCGGCCATCGAGGGTTGCTTTTCCCGGTCAACGAGCCGCAGTCACTCGCGCCGGACCGACCGGCGAAAGGATCCGAGCCATCTGCCTTTCAGCCGCGGTCGGCTACACGGCCGCCGCCGTGCTTCCCTGTCGGAGCGGTCACCCTGACGCGCGGATTGCCGGTCAACCAGGCGGTATGCGGCCCTTTTTGCCTTGCCCTACTTTCGGCATTCAACAGCTTCTCGAAGGACTGGTCTGGACAGCAGGCACCCCCGCCGATCCATCTTCTCCAATCCAATAACAGCGGAGCCACGGCCGGGGCCACACTCCGGGACTCAGGAACGCGGACCCAGGCCCTCCTCCGACGAGGTGGCAGCGGTGAATCGGGCTGTACGGTGTTCGATCTGGTGATGTGCTGGGACTGTAATGTCCAATGGGGATGGCGTCTTGATATCCGGGCATTAAGCCCAGAGGACAAGATCAATGCCGACAGACAGTCACATGAAAGCGGCCGAAAGCCACGAGGCAACAGCGAAGTGTCACCGGTCCGCTTCCGAGAGCTACAAAAGTGGCGAGCATGCAGCGTGTCACCAGCACTCGAACCAAGCGCACACGCTTTCTGAGTCGGCGCATCGGTTGTCTACCGAAGCCCAGCAAGAGAGCACCGCGCAAATCCGTAAGTGAACTCCGGGCTGGATCAACGTCCGCTCCGGGCTTGCAGATCCCACCGGGTCGATAGACACCGAGGGCAATGCTAAGGGGAAAGCTGGTGTGGGGCGCCTGGCTCGGGCTAGTCAAATATCCCGAGCAGCAGACGTCTTCAGCTCGGCGGCGTAACAAGCCCACCGAGGCGGACTACGCGAGACGTCCGGTATGTCCATCAAACGCATGCCGGTCAGCATCAAAGGTCGGCCATCGCCGAACACACGACCGGCGCTAGCCGTTGATCCCGCCAATCAGGTTGCTTGTCTTATGTAGCCAGATCTTTGCTTGGTCATGGCGTACAGGGGAGCGTCGACGCGGCCCTCGCGGAAAGGGACGCTGGTGCCGCCGACCAGTTTCTGGATGTCGCTCAAAGACAGAAGGCGGACCGTGACACGATGAGGCCTGGCCAGCAAACCCCTCTGACAGCAGTTTGCGCACAATGTACAGACCGACGGCTGCATCGGCGGTCGGCTGTCGCGGTGCACGCGCAGTTTCGCCAGAGGAAGGCCGCTTGCGAAATCAAGTTATATCGTCAGCCAATTGCAGCCGTCCCCCAAGGGCGCACGGATTGGGGCAGACGGTGCATTGTGCCTGCATCTGATGACGCAGGGCCGCACGGGCGCGGTGAACCCGAACGCCGACGTTGTTGGCGGTCAAATGCATCTCCTCACCAATCACCTTCAACGGTGTGTCCTGCAGTTCAGCGCGCCGCAGGAGTAAAGCAGCCTCAGGCTTGAGGTCGCCGAGGGCTCTGAAAAGACAACTCAACGCCGGATCCAGCCCATCCCCTGCGTTATTGTCGGCCGAAAATGGACGCTGCGAGCGAATAGACTCATTCAAACGCGCGCGGCTCGCATTGCGGCGGTACCGGTCGAACAGAGCATTGCGCAACGCGACGCCGAGCCATGCGTCAATCTTCCCGGGGTTGGCCAGATATCGCGCACCCTGAGTGGCCTTTAACGCGAACTCCTGCAGAACGTCTTCGGCGTCCTCCTTCGACCTGAGTCGCTGCCTCAGGAAACGCAGATGCCCGGCTCGGCCATCTCGAAGCCGAAGATTTACAAGGCGCAGGACTTCCGCCGGCCGGGTCAATGGCGGGACGAGCTTGATCCGCGGAGTCGCCGAAGTCGACACGTTGGGCTCACGGTAGCGCGGCAGGGTCATCCACCGGTTCTCTCGTTTCGGTTACAACCCGGATAGGCGCACAGGCTCCGCACGACATTGCGCCAGATCAAAAATGACGCTTCCGAGGCTTGGGCGCGGTTGCCCGCATTCGCGCGCTGCAAGCCCAACATACCGATGGAACGCAATGATGCCGGAGAGGCCCGCCGGGCGGGAGGCTTGTTACGATCGTTTTCTGCGAGATTGGGCTCGCCTGTGTTGATCCATCAGGAACAAGCTCGGGGCTTATAGGTCGCTGAACTGGTGGTTCAGCTTTGCCGGCACCCAGGCAATCGGGTGTCCGAGACTTCGGCAGCCGCATGCGAGTCCGTAGGACCCGCATCGCTCCCCGCGGAGCGATGCGCACCGCCGTCCTGAGGTTCGGGTCACCCTGCAAGGATCGATCCCCTGCCCGCGTCTGATCAAGGGATCCAAGCGAAATGGGGGAGCCCATCACGACACAAGAAGCCTTCGCCGACGTCAATCCAGGCCGTTCCGCTTTCGAGAGGTGGGCCGTTTAGAAAGCGCTTGCAGACAAGGAGCTCAGGGATCAGTGCCGTGCGCCGCCATGCTAGGCCAGTCATTCAACGGACCAGCGCTTTGGCCGCGGCAAACACTACAAGCGGATCGGTCTGGCCCTTGTAGAGGGGCGAAACCGCTTTCTCGAGCCCAAGCAGCGAATAGACAGAGATCTGCGCCGACCGGACAGAATATTCGACGGTGAAGACGACATCGTCCGGCATCTCGCAATACTGACCGATGAAGGCTAGGTTGACCGTGCCGACGGGGCGGATCTCGGGTCTGTCGCCCTTCGCTCTCGGCATAAATTGACTGGTGATGTATGGCATCATGCAGGGGATGCAGTTCGCGGCGGCGAGCACTTCAGTCTTCTGTGCCATGAATCCCAGATGACCCAGCAGTTCGATCAGCAATTCCTCGCCCGTGCAGTCGGACATCTTCTTTTTTACGAAATCACCCTCTTGATCGACGAACAGGCCGTAACCCCAGAAGACCTGGATACCCTCTGGTTGGTCGAGGAAGTGAGGCTGGTGAGCCAAGACAATGGACATCAGCCAACTCGAGTCGACAAGTGTCACAAGGCCCCCGGTGCCGGCCGTGTTGCCGGTGAAGGCTTCCATCAAATCGAAGAAGACCGGGTTATCAAGGGTCACCGTGAACGAAAGCCATTTTGACTCATCGATGTTGCGGGTGAACACCTCGGGGTGACCGAAATCAGCATTCTTCGCGGCCAAAGTCTCCCAGAGTGTCCATGACGGGCCGCGGTCGACCCCTTCGAGGCGGGCCGGCGACGTCATCGATCCGAAACTCGACGCGGCCGTCATCGACCCGTTGGTGATGAAGACCAAGTCTTCGTCGCGAATGGGTAGCTGGCGGCGCGCGCCTTCCTCGACATAGTGAATGGTCTCGGCGGCCTTTCCGCGTGGTCCATAGCGGAAGTCCAGGTCGACCACGCGGGCGCCCGTGACCATTTGAACGCCCTGCGCTTCAAGCCATTGGACCAACGGCCGCACGATCGAGTCGTATTGATTGAACGGCGTGCGCCGCACACCGGCCAAGGTGTGGATCCGTGGCAATTCCTGGATGAAGCGTTGCAGGTAACGCTTCATTTCAACAGCGCTATGCCAAGGCTGAAAGGCAAAGGTGGTGGACCACATGAACCAAAAATTGCTGGTGAAAAACGTGGGCTCAAACACCTCCTCAATGCGCTGGATCCCGAGGGAAGACTCCGTGCGGGTCATGATTTCGATCAAATCCAGTCGATCGCGATTGCTGAGCTTCAGATCCGACGCGTCGAGCCTCTGTCCTTGAGCGACCAGGCGGGCCCGAGAGTGAGAGACGTGCTCGTTGTTAAACCGAATGATCTCATCCTTCACACTGTTGCCGGGGTTGCCGAGCGAGGGGATGAAGGACAAGAGGTCGAAGGTGCACGTATAGGCCTCGTAGGTGAACATCCGGCCACCACGGATGACATAGCCCTCGTCTCCGTCGCCGGTGCCGTCGAGGCTCCCGCCGGGTCGAGTCGTTTCCTCGAGAATCTGTATGTCCTGACCGGCAAAGCCGCCGTCCCGGATCAGGTAGGCCGCGCTCGCCAAAGCCGCTATTCCTCCCCCGACGAGATAAGCCCTGGGCCTGGAGCGTGGCGTGTTGCTGATGGACTCTGTCACGGGCGGCTCTCTAGGCTGGGGTGGGTCGGTGATGTTTGAGGCGTCGGATTTGACAGGTGCGCGCGGGCGCAAGGGCCTTTGACACCGATCAACCTGTCGCTCCCGCGGGTCGCAGAACGTTTGACGTTGGTCTGTCGGGCGGCGATGAGGCCGGTGCGGCGCCGAGCTTGGGTCTCCACCTCAATCCGCGCTGATCTCTCGCTCTCGGGCGAGTGCGAACTCCCGTCCACGCCACCACCGCCTGCAACGGTCACGTCGAAGACCGCGACACGCATCGAAGTTTTCGGGAAAAGCATTACATCCACCCCGTAGGTCGCATTCGGCCCAAAGACCTGTTTCAGGACGCGCCGTCCGGGCAGACATTACAGAGGCCAAGCCGTCCTCCGAGGGTTCATGGACGCGCAAGCCGGCTCCACGAGGCGCCCCATACTCACGAAGGGCAATGTCGAGGACGTTCGTCTCTCGCCCAGCCCGCGAACAGGCTCGCGCGCCCGGACCTGTCTCTGGACGCGCAACGGTGAAATCGTCCCGGCAGCGCCATTAAGGGAGCTCAGGCGAACATCAGCCCGACGGAGGAATCCGCGACAGATCAGACGAGCTTCGCCCTGTCGACCGGAAGTGGAGCAAAACGACCACGCTGAGCGCCGCCGCGAAGAAGCACCATACAGATATCAACCAGCTAGTGTACAAACTGTAGGTTACAATGAAGGCGAGGAAAGCAGCTGCTCCAAACTGTCTGACTGTGATGTGGCTTGAAAAAAGCATGCTGACGCACGTACTCATGACATAGAGCAGCATCACCACGACCTGGTAGAAATGCGGGGACAGATAGGCGAGGTGGCGACCCTGAATCTCGGATACGATCGGCAGCCGGACGAGAAAATACAACAGGTATAGGCCCACCGCAGCGCCGGCCAGCGCGATGGCGATCAGGACCCTGCGGCGCCACCCTGTCGGCTCAAGCAGCAAAATCGCCAGCGGAACATAGACCGGCCACAGCACGTGCGAAAACAGGGAATAGGCGAATGTCAGCCCGGCATTGATCAGAGGAGCCTTGTCAAGAAGGGTCAGCCAGATGACGCCCTCGATCAGTTGTTGAAGGCCGAACAGCGCCGGGATCAGCGCGAACGGAAGCTCAGCACGCCGTCGAGCGCGCCGGGCTGTCACGGCTCCGATGATGAGCAACCCCGCCCCGGCAGTAAAACTGGCTGTCGCTGAAAAACACATATGGTCGGGTCCCGCGGCTGATTAATCTCTTCATCGATATGCGCTTGAAAGCGCGCGGCCATCTACTTTCCAGTCGGCGTCTGTCAGACGGACCCCAGATCACCCGTCCCCGCCCAGCCCAAACCGGGACAAGCCCCTGGTCATGTAATCGCCGCGCCGTATGAGCGTCACCTTCCTCGCTGACGCGAGCTCCGCCCGCGGGCACTTTCCAAGAGGACTAAACATATGACTGAAGAGAATGTCGCTGTCGCTGTATTCAGCAGTCACGCCCAGGCTGAAAACGCAGTCAGAACACTGGGTCAAACGGCCTTCCCGCTGACACAACTCACCATCGTCGGTAAGGGGTATCATACCGACGAGAGGGTGCTCGGATTCTACAATATCGGCGACCGGATGAAGCTTTGGGGCAAGAGCGGCGCTCTTTGGGGCGGCCTCTGGGGCATGTTTGCGGCTGGCCTCTTCATGACGCTTCCCCTGATCGGGCCGGTTGTCGTTCTCGGACACCTCGCAGCCATGGTCGTCGGGGCGATCGAGGGCGCCTTGCTGGTGGGTGGCGTCAGCGCCTTGACCGGCGCCTTGGTCAGTATCGGGATTCCAAAGGACTCCGTCGTGCGTTACGAGGAAGCCGTGAGGGCTGACAAATTTATTGTTATGGCGCACGGCTCACCGGCCCAGATCGACGAGGCGAAAGCTGTGCTGCAAGCGGCCTCGCCGAGCGAACTGAACATCCACGAACACACCTGTGCGGACCAAGCCGGCCGTGCCGCCCATCACCGTGAGGCCGACCACGTCGAAGCAGCTGAATAACCGGCCGAGAGCCTTCTGACCGCACTCATACCGGTCAGAAGGCTCTCCGGCTCAGGGCGAACCTCCGACGACCTGCGCAATGTCGCCATTACACCGCAACCTCTGCGGGAGGTTTCTGAGCTCGAATCGTCAACGCGTGTCCTTTCCTGACGACCCCGCCGACGCGAAAGGGTGGAGCAAGTCGCTTGCGGTGGCCGGGTTCGCACTCTCGTTTGCTCAATCGCGAATGAACCGGCCTGCCAGATTGTAGCAGTGCGCTATGATCGCGCCGAACAGACCTCCGACCACGAAAGCGCACAGGCCGCCGTACAGTAAAGCTCTTGCCGAGCTGGCTGGCTCGGTGGTGAACAAGCCAAGGAAGGCTTCGGCGCCCGGCAAGCTGAACGCGGCCCAGATCCAGCCCAACACGAACAGCCAGAGGGTACCGAATGCGCCGGCGCTGGCGACCCGAAGGGCGCGAAGTCGGGTCACGGGGGTGGCCGGGTGGGGCTCGGTCATTCTGTCTTCCTTGTTGGGCGCAGCTGCGCAGATTGGCGACAGGCGTTGGTAGACTTCAAAATGACGCGCGGCCTAAAGAAGCTTACACGGCAGCGAGGACACTCACTGACCGAGGCGAGCTCCACGGACCTATCGCATCGTTAACGGGGTCGCACATCCCATCCAGTGCGGGGCTCCCCACTGACGGATCGGGTCATTGGCTCCTTCCAGGGTCGTCCTCGCCCGCGGCCGACAACCGCCAAGCCGACGTGATTCACTCGCCGAAGCGAAGTCCTGTATCCGTCGAGGTGGCGCATGAGCCTTGCCAGCGACGGCCCCAGATCCGAGGGACCCTCACCATCACGCGCGACCAAGGACCATCAGCCAGGTCCGTCAACAGCGCGGCGGCGCGCCGATCTCCCGCCATGCGATTGGTCTCCAACGGTCCGACCCGCCGTGCCCGACGATGTGACATGCTCTCGCACCAGTGCGAGCCTTTCATTCTCCATCAAGGCCTGGCCTATCCGGAAAAACTCGGCAGAATGAAGTCCAGGCAAGATTGGCGGAAGGAACGACACGACAATGGCGCCCGGAAGCTTGCCGGCTTGGTCCGTGCTCAGTACAGCCCGGAGTCGATCACTACCGGAACGGCCGAGACGTCGAGCATCCTGTACAAGAGCTCGACTCCCCGCTTGAATTCGACGGCTTCGGCAACGCGTTTGCGTGTGCCTTCCAGGAAATTCAGCAGCGGCCTGCAACGCCGTCCATCAGCGACCCGTCGCGCCCTGCCTGCCGACGTGACCTTGGATGCTCCAGGGAAGTGAGCGCTTGAGACGACCGAGAACGTCTTCTAACGGGCGGGGTGCGTAACTCCGCCAAAACGGTGGTCGCCTCAACGGCCGTGCTTACCGAATAGCCTCTTGGCTCTGGCTGTGACCCCAGCGCCGATCCAGCGCGTTGTAGACGGGGCAGAAAACCAACCCAGCGTAGGCGCCGTAAAGAAAGCTTTCCGCCAACCCCAACAGGAATCCCGGCCAAGTCAACCATTTGAAGGCGGGCAGAATCTGTTCCAAGAGGGCCCGCGCGTGTAAATTTTCGGGCGCGATCAATCCATAAATCACGCAAAGAATGAATGTTACGGACGCCCATATTCCGAGGGTCCAGCTGACAATTTTTGTGTTTACCATGGGGGATCCTGGCATCTCTGCAAACTCATCGGGCTGAAATCGATCTTTGAAGCTCAGTGACCATGAGGTGGTTTTGAGCCGTCATCCCGTGGATCAGCGCCATCGGCCTTGTCCTTGGATTGAACTGGCCCACGGTCACCGCGGCCTCCATGGCCCCCGTGGCCCCCGTGGCCAACGAGATGCAGACCCACAAATGCCACCCCGAACAGTATCCAAGGCCAATTCTCCGCCAGCCAACTCATGGGTCTCTCCTATTATGTACCTGGGTGGGCGCAACTACGTCAGCCGTGGCCGGTCAGGAGCACGCCGAGTAATTCTATGACGTGAGCGCCCCACGGTCCTTACAAGGCTCGATCCAATTCAAGATTGAAAAGGCTGAGCGGCACGACCAGCCCACCCAGTTCAGCGGCAGCGCACTGACCGCTGTTTCATTCGGGTCGCTGCGACTATTGGCCAACACTCGACAATCAAGCCTGACCCATTGTGATCGCGCAGAGGATTTTCTTTTGGGTTGATCCTGAGCCCAATGGACCTCGAAGGGATGAGCCAGAATCCGCAAGGGCAACTAGGCGGGGCGCGGCTTGATCGAAACCATTGCCGGTCAGAGCAAGAAATGATTGTGGGACGGGACGACGTTAGGTGAGCCTTCGCCTTCGAAGCGGCGGCCTACAACCTTGATGCCGCCCAGTTGGTGGAGGCGGCGATATGCCTTTCAAAGGCGGTGCCCGATCGTCGAGATGCCGGGTTACGACACCGACTTTCCCGACAGGACGGTTCGCGCCTGCATCCGGTTTAGCCACACCCGCTGTTGGGTTTGCCAGCATCAGCCGGGCCTTGGCAGGTCAACTCGCGCCGTCGTCAAATCACAGATGCGGAGCTTGGGCCCGAGCGTCGATCATCCACAGCCCGCGACCCATGATCCTGTCCATGTGGAACCACGGTGGCGATGCGGTTTCTCGGCACTGACTTCCCAAACCGGCGGCGCCCGGTCCGAGAAAGACAAGCTCCTGGTTGACCTGGATCAAGGCCTGCCAACCTCCAGAGCCTCAGAGTCAGAGTGCGGAAAATGCCTGGCGGCATGAAAGGATTGCAACCTTGGCAGCTCCCTGGCCCGGTCTGGATGAGGCGCAAGCGCGGGACCGCCTGGACGAGTTCGGTCCGAACGCCCTCGCCCCCGTCCGCCGCCGAAGCCTGTGGCTTCTGGTCACCGGCACCCTGCGGGAGCCGATGTTCCTGCTGCTCGTCGCGGCGTCCGCGCTCTATCTTGTTATCGGAGATCTCACGGAAGGCCTTTTCCTATCCGTCGCTGCATTCGCAACGGTGGGCTTGGTGTTGGTTCAGGAGGCCCGTAGCGAGCGGGCACTGCAGGCCTTGCGGGACCTTTCCCAACCCACGGCGCGGGTCGTGCGCGGCGGCACGGAACGCGTCGTCTCGATCACCGAACTGGTGCCGGGGGACATTATTCTGGTCGGTGAGGGGCAGCGCCTCCCGGCGGATGGGGTTCTGGTCGATGGCGAGGTGTTGCGAGTCGATGAATCTGCCCTCACTGGGGAATCGGCTCCGGTCAGCAAGACGCTGTCGAAGGCGTGGCCGTCAGTAACCGCGGCCGACGCCGCCGACGACGCGCGCCTGTTCGCAGGAACTCTTGTGGTGGCCGGACAAGGCGTCGTCCAGATTTCCAAAACCGGCGCGAGGACCGACTTGGGCAAGATCGGCGCTTCGCTGGTGGGCATCCAGTCGGGTCCAACGCCCTTGCAGAAATCGGCCGGGCGTCTTGTGGGCTGGTTTGGGAGTATCGCTATACTCATCTGCGTCGCCGTGGTCCTCGCCTACGGGCTTCTGCGCGGCGATTGGGTCGAGGCGGCACTGGCAGGAATCACCGTCGCCATCTCACTGATCCCCGAAGAATTCCCTGTAGTTCTCTCCGTCTTCATGGCGCTTGGGGCTTGGCGGTTGGCGCAGCACAAGGTCCTCGTTCGGCGGGGCGCGGTGATCGAGACATTGGGTGGAGCGACCATCCTATGCGTCGACAAGACGGGTACGCTCACCGAAAATCTCATGACGGTCGCAAGTCTCTGGACTGGTGGCAAAGCCTACAATCCGCGAGTTGCGGACTTGGCGACATCGGCCACCCTCTTGCTGGACAACGCGGCCCTGGCAAGCGCCGTGCATCCGACCGACCCGATGGATCGGGCCATCCGACGCCTGTCGACCCAGCCCCGGGCCGACGCCCTGCCCGTACTGTTCCGCACCTGGCCTCTGGAGGCCGGCCGCATGGCGGTGGTCCAGCAGTGGACGATGACCGATGGCGCACGCTTCGCGGCGGCCAAAGGAGCGCCGGAAGCCGTTTTCGACCTGTGCGCCATGACACGGTCGGACATTGAGATGGTTCGCCACAGTCTCGAGTTGATGGCTGCCGAAGGCTTGCGTGTCCTAGCCGTCGCGTCGGTACGCGGCGCCAAAGCCGGGTTTGCTGAACCAAAGGAAGCGACGTTCGAGTTCAGCGGGTTGATAGGCTTCCTCGATCCGGTTCGCGCTGAAGTGCCCGAGGCCCTTCAGGAAGCCCGGCGCGCCGGCATCGCTGTGGCGATGATCACGGGCGACTACCCGGCCACCGCGCTCGAAATCGCGCGACAGGCCGGGATTGATGTCGAGGCCGGAGTCCTGACAGGCGAAGAGATGGCCAGGCTTGATCAGATGGCTCTTCGGGATCGGGTCTCGCGTATTCGGGTGTTCGCACGTGTGCGCCCCGAACAAAAGCTTGCCTTGGTCGAAGCGTTAAAAGCCAACGGAGAGATCGTGGCCATGACGGGGGACGGCGTAAACGACGCGCCTGCTCTGGAGGCTGCCCACATTGGGATCGCCATGGGCGATCGCGGAACCGATGTCGCGCGTGAGGCGGCCGACATCGTCCTGCTCGACGACAGCTTTGGCTCCATCGTAGGCGGGATCCGACTCGGGCGACGGATCTTTTCCAACCTGCGCAAAGCCCTCACCTTCGTCGTGGCGGTCCATGTGCCGCTCGCCGGAATGGCGTTGTTGCCAATCCTGATCGGCGCGCCGCCGCTCCTGTTTCCCATTCACGTCGTGTTCATCGAGCTCGTCATTGATCCGGTTTGTTCACTCGTGTTCGAGGCGGAGCCCAGTGAGACAGACGCGATGAAGAAGCCTCCCAGACCAACGGGAGCTGCGCTATTCGGGCGGAGCCAGATTGCGTTCGGCGTCCTCCAAGGCTTCGTCATTCTTGGGGGAGATCTCGGCTTTTATCTCTGGGCGCTCGAGCGAGCGTCAGACACGGAGGCAAGAGCAGCGGCTTTTGTGGCGCTGGCTCTCGCCAACATGATCCTTGCCCTGACGAACTCGGCGTCTGCAGGCGTCTCGTTGTTCGATCCGCATCGCAGGGTCTTCTGGCTTATCGGCCTCACCGCATCCGCGGTGCTGAGTGCCGCGCTGTATATTCCGGGTCTAGCCGCGATCTTTCGGTTCGCACCTCCGTCACCTGACGTTCTCCTGGTCGGCGTCACCGTGGCGTTCATCGCAGGCGGCTGGGCGGCGGTATTCCGCGCGGCGCTCAGGGTGAAAAAGTCCCCGCCCTTGGAGTTCAACCTTGCCCGCACGTCCGCGCCATAACCGGTCGGGCGGCAATGTCGATGGGAGTGGTCTGGGAGCCTTTGGTGGCGTCTCGGAGTCAATCGACCGTCCCTTAGCCCCGGCGGCTGGCGAGACAATCTCGTAGTCCTGTTCAGGTCACCCGCGTGCCGGGTGAAACCGTTCCGCATTTCAATGGCCAGCCGCGAGTGCATTTCGCACGGGCCGCCTACGATCCGCGTCATCGCCGCTTCTGTCGGTCGTCAATTGCCCTGCCCTGGTTCGCCAGATCGGTCACCTGCGGCCGGCGACGAACCGGGCCTTCCAGCTTGGAAAGCCTGTAACGCCGTTGCTAAAATCGGGGCGAGTTTGATCGCGTTGCTGGTATGAAGGACGCTATCGGTTGACACTATCCGCTCAGAGATCTGGGTAAGGTCTGCAAAGGCGTCTCCCGCAAAGAGACCGTGCACGACGACGCAGACGGGCCGCGGCAAACCTTGGTGTCTCAGTTGCCGAGCGGCCTCGATCAGCGTCCGTCCCGAGGATGCAATGTCGTCGATCAGGACCGGGCGGCGGTCTCGCCACTTCGCGAGGTCCGGCACCTCGATTTCGACCTTGCGATCACCGCGCCGGATTTTTCTGAGCAGAACGGAGGGCGCGCCCACTCTTGCGGCGACCGCCTCGACCCACTGACCGCTTTCCTCATCGGGCCCGACGATCAGCGGGTGGGGGATTTCGGCGGCGATCCACTCGGCCAGCAGGGGCGCCGCGTGTAGCGTGCGGGCAGGAATGGCGTACAGCTCTGCCAGAGATGGATAGCGGTGCAGATGCGGATCGACCGTGACGAGGCGGTCAAAGCTGCTTGAGATGAGCCGGGCGAACGGTCGCGAGGTTACGGCCTCACCGGGCGCGAAGCGCCGGTCCTGGCGCATGTAGGCGAGGTAGGGCGCGACCAGGGTCACTTCCGTTGCGCCAAGGTCGCGGGCTGCGTCGGCCGCAAAGATCAATCTCAAGAAGCCCGGATCCGGACGGGCCAGACTACATACCAGATCGACAGAGCGACCGGCCACGTCAGATAGTAGCCGGACATAGCTCTCACCGTCCGGAAAGTGGCGGGTTTCGAGCTTCCCCAGCTCAAACCCGCCTGACTTGGCGAGTTGCGCGGCGAACGCTTCATTTCCGGGAAGGGGCAGGATCAATCGCATGTGAACTCCTGGAAGGAGGAATGCCGACCATTGCCTAACGCAGCTGCCGGAAAGCCTGCCCCCTTGCGGCGCAAATCTGGAAGGGACACCAACTCCGACGCACCGGCCTGGCCGCCCTTACAATCGGTCCGCTCGCCCTTCGCGCACCCGCACGCCCATCCTTCCAGCGCCGGCAGACGCCGACGCCCTACACGAGCACGCTTGAAGAGCTTCGCCCAACAGACGCCGCGATCCGGCCAGTCTTACGCCCGCGGCGCCGTTCGAAGCGGTCATCCGGTCGCTGGGAACCGAGGCGCTGTAAGATCGGCTCGAGGGCTTGCGTCTTTCGTGTGCCACAACCGCGCTCAGGTCATCGCAGAAAGACCGGAACATGTCGTTCGTCCACCTCCTGCGCCATAGAGCGCGCCCGCTCCTCTTGGGCACCGCCTTCGCAATGGCGCTGAGCTCATGCCAGGCTGCCCCTGTCGAGGGTCAGTCGCAGACCGTCGAGGGTTTGCGACTCGAATACGGCGTCATCGACAGCGCGACCGTGGCTGGTCACCCACAGTCCCACCCCGAATCCCGGATGCACGACGGGCCGCCGCCGGGGACCGATCACGTCACTCTCGCTGTGTTCGACGCCGCCACGAACCGGCGCATTGATGACGCCGAGGTGTCTCTGAGCCTCAGGGGGCCACGCAACCCCGGCCCCGGAGCCGGGCGACTGGAACCCATGCCTCTGGACGGTTCCGCCACCTACGGCGGTTATGTCTCGCTGCAGCAGCCCGGGCGCTATCTGCTGACCTTCCACGTGGCGCGCCCCGGTCGGCGCGATGACCCGGTCAGGGCCGTCTTCGCCTATGAACGGTCGTGACAAGCCGTGCCGGGTGACGGTGTGACGGCGCCGGCGCACGGATCGACGTTCGCCACGACCGCCGGCAGTAGGAGGACCGGCGCGAAGCCACCGCCCGGTGTGCGCATATTGGTGGTCTGTCCCTGGTAGAGCCGGGCGGCCGCGAGCAGCAGCCTCCTACCGTAGGTGTAGAGGCGCACATCGACCTTCAGACTGACCGGCTCGGCAGCGGGGGGGATGCGTCGTTCCCCCGGAGCGGCGTAGGCCTGCGCGACATAGGCGGTAGACTTTATCTCTTTCCAAACTCTCCGGGTGAGTTTCGCGCCGCGGTAGGTCGCCTTGCTGGCGTGACCCCGTACCGGCTTGAAGAACCAGTTGCGCCGGTCCGCCCAAAGCTCGGCGGTGTTTTCCGGCCGTACGAGGACGGTTAGGGGAACGGCCGCCGCAAGAACCGCGGCCTGCTCCGCGGTCAATCCCCAGCGGCTCAGACTTTCGGGATCGGACAGCAGGGTGAGGTTCTGCTTGTCAGCGAGGCGGCTATAGACATGCGGGTTGGGCGTGACCACCACCAGGCCTTGCTCATAGGCCTGTCTGAGGACCGCGTGGGCCGGTTGCTCCAGCAGGAAATCGACGAGGCGATTGTAGACGATGTCCACCCGGACGCCACCGAGCGTCAGCGCGCCGTCTTCAAGCATCAGATCGCGAGGGTCTCCGATGAGGGTTTCAAGGCCGGCCGCCCGAAGCTGGGCCTGGGCGAGCCGGAACTCCGGGTAGAGCGGCTGCGCCTGCGGATCATCATCGAGGATGGCCACCGTTCCGGGCGTCCCCTCCCCGTTTTGCAGACGCCACTCGTCGCGAAACATCTCGCCGACGTGCTGCTGGAACGCTGCGGGTCCCGGCGGTTCGACACCGGGGACGACGCCGGCGCAGCAGGTCTGCTGCGAGCGGGCGAGAACCGCGTTCAGGAAGGCACCTCCGGCGTTGGTGTTGATCTCGATGAGCTTGGGGCCGGAAGGTGTGACGTGGAAGTCGTACCCCATGAAGACGCCACGAGGACCGGCGTCCCGACGTGCGAACGGGGGAGTCCATGCGGCGGCGGCATCGCGATAGGCGGGCAGCATTACAGCCGTTTCCGCCGCCGCGACCACGGCCATCATCCGGTCGAGCGTCTCCGTGGGCAGGAAGACGGGGGACCGCGCGAACAGCCAAGGGTGGGTTTGCGCCAGGTCCGCGGCAAACCCGGAGATCCCCGTCTCACGATCAAGCGCGACCGCGAGGGCCGTCTGATCCACCCCGATGCAGAAGCAGCCGCCATTCAGCTGTTCTGCGCGTGTGGAACCGGCCGAGTTTGACAGGTCGGACATCAATGAACGTACCTCCTCAAGATGGCGAACCGGCGTGAACTGCGCCGAGTCCCCGGTCAAGGCTAAGCAGCCAGGCTACGTGGCTCGCGATCACCCGATCTTCGTCCGCCCGGATTATTCAGACGGTGACGGGAGTGCCGACCGGGCCTAAGCCTCCGATCCCGCGACGATTCGGCGGCCGGGTCGAGTTCGACCCCATACCAGGCGAGCCATGCGCAGATCCTGGCCCGGGTCTGAGGCGCATTCTCGCCGATGCCCGCGGTGGAGATCAGATTGTCGAGCCCCGCCAGGGAGAGCAGGACGACTTGTCTGGAGCGCCCGAACTCCCGGAAGACCCTGCTGTGGTCGCAGGGGCGCGAGCGGGGCAAGGCCGCAAGGCTCGCGAGGATCGGCTCAAAGGGGGCGACCGCCTGGTTGAAGTCGCGGCCGCCGCGCCCCAGGCGATGTCCGACCCCAGACATCGGCCCGACCCGTCGCGCCTCCACCCGCCGCACGAGATCGGGCACCGCGTTGCCGCCTCCGGCGAGCCAGGAAGCTCCAGACCGAACCTTTCCGGCGGTCTTTTTACTTGGCGCGCCCGTCGCCGGGGCGCGCCCGATCTCGGGACCAGGATGGCGCCAAGGGGCGATCACCACGTGCCCCTGTCCAGGCTCACTATCCATCGGCCCGGGCCGACGGACTCGATCCGGCCCCGCGGCACCGGTGCAAGGTCTCCCCGCGCACTTTCGGCCGCACCGAAGTTGACCGTGAACGAACCGGAGTTGCGGGTGAAAACAGGCGGCATCCCGGCGGTGATCCCCGATTGGCGCACGCAGGCGTGCTGGTCACAACCTGACGCAGCCAACCTTTCTCCTTACGGGCCAACCCACGCCCTCGCGGCACGGTGGAGGTCAGGCGTCGATCTCGATCATATCGCCATGCGACGCCGCATAGTCGAGCGCATAGGCCAGTTCGCCCGCCGTCTCGGCGTGCACCGTCAGCAATGGCTGGCCCGCTGCGACTTCCGCGCCCAGTCGCACCTGCATCTGGATGCCGGCGGCCTTCCGATCAGGCGCTCCAGCCAGCTTGGCCAGCGTCGCGAGCTGGCGGTTGTCGATGAGGATCACGCGGCCGGATCGGGTGGCATGGATGGGCGCCCGCTGGGCCGCGACGGGCGGCGTACGCATGCCCCCTTGCGCCTCGCAAATCCGCTGAAATCTTGCCCAGGCGCGACCATCGGCGATAACGGCTTCGGCCGCTTCGGCTCCCAGGCCGGCCTTCGCCGCGCCGGCGAGTTCGAGCGCGGTGCCTGCCAGCAGGCAGGCGCGTTGGCGCAGGTCCGGCGGCGCTTCGGGTCGGTTCTGCAGCACAGCCAGAACATCCAGCGCTTCCAGCGCCGGCCCGATGCCGACGCCGACCGGCTGCGTCCCGTCGGTCTGCATGCAGAGCGCCTTGAGGTCGAACCGGGCCGCGATCTCGATGAGTCGCTGCGACAGCTTCGCGGCCGCCTCTCTCGTCCGCACCTTGGCGGTGGCGCCGACGGGAATGTCCAGCACCACATGGGTCGAACCCGCCGCGATCTTCTTGGACAGGACCGAGGCGATCAGCTGGCCTTCTGTGTCCACGTCCAGAACCCGCTCTACCCGGATGAAGATGTCGTCGACCGGGCTGAGCCTCACCGCCCCGCCCCAGACGATGCAGCCGCCCTCCGCGTCCACTACGCGGCGCATGGCGGGCAGATCGAGATCGACCGGCGCCAGGGTTTCCATCGTGTCGGCCGTGCCGGCCGGTGAAGTGATGGCCCGCGAGGAGGTCTTGGGCATGACCAAGCCGCAAGCGGCGAGGATGGCCACCACGATCGGCGTCGTACGGTTGCCGGGAAGTCCGCCGATGCAGTGCTTGTCCATCACGACATCAGACGGCCAGTCGAGTTGCTCCCCCACCCCGGCCATCGCGCGTGTGAGGGCCACGGTCTCGGCGTCATCAAGCGGGAGGACCGAGGTCGCGGTGAGAAAGGCGGCGAGATGGATCGGGGTGTACCGCCCCGCAACCACGTCCCGGACGATACCGTCTATTGCCGTGTCATCCAGCCTGGTTCCGTAGATGCGGCGGCGCACGCTGGACATGGATTCGATCGTCGGCGCATGTCGCACCGTGAGGAGATCACCGGCTTCGACCCCCAGCAGCCGCCAAGCCTCCTCCGAGAGCGCCGCCTCGTCCAGCGCGAGAATATCGCCGTCCATCTGGTAGAGAGTGGCGTAGACCTCTCGCGTTCCGGAGGTGAGTAGGACCTGAGACCGAGGCGACAGGCCCTCCGAACGGCAGGCATGGCAATCCCGATGCATCAGCACGATCGACTCGTGCTGGGCGTACAGGCCGAAACGGCGCGCTTTAAGAGGCGGCGGCGCGTGGGGCGCGGTTTTGACCACTTCGCTCACAATTCGTGCCGCTCCATCATCTGCGATGAATTAGTCCCATCCGTCGCGGTCCTGAATGCGAATCCGCATGGCGTCCGCCGCATGGGGCTCGCCGTGGACGATGAAGTCTTTCGCGGCGGTCGCTTGAAGCCGAATAACCAGCGCGGGGTTTCCTCGTAGTCGGCGTGGGCCGAGGGCATCTGCAGGCTTGGCACCGCCGCGTTGGGGGGAACCCACCGCCGTGGACCTTCACTTCCCCGGCGCCTTCGACTATCGACCGACCGCGAGTGCCTGCCGCCCGGAAGCTCGAGAAGAGAAAGGTGTTGCGGCGATCCGGACCGTAGGCCTTGATATGGTGAGGCGCGCGGCCGCCCATCGCCATCCGCTCGCTACCAGTATCACGTTCGGCATCGCGCCGGTGGTGACATTTTCCAAGACCTCGACGTCCGGACGTATGTGGCATCCCGCATGCAGCCTCGCAGACTTCGCGCGGCATACGATGATCCTCCAAGTGCGCGCGGAGGAGTTGGTCGCTTAGATCACCACGGGACTGGCCATATAAATATTTGGCGACTGAAAGTCGTTGCTTAGATAAAGGTTCAGTTCCTCTTTCCAGTAACTGACGATCGTCGCTTGAGGCCAGCCGTGCTAGCGCACTCTTGCGACAGTCAGGATCCTGGCCGGACCGGGAATGGAGGGTATGAGCCCTCTGCTCGATATCCAACAGAAGACCTCCACGCTGCGAAAGACGTCGGGCGGCGACAGCGGCTGCCGCCATCCCGCCCTCCACGATCAGGCCGGATGGCGCTCGAGCCAGGATTCGAGTTCCGCGACTTCTCGCGTCTGCGCGTCGATCACGGCCTGCGCCATGCGACGGGCTTCGGTGTCTGTCGCATCGCTTTCCAGCAAGACCTGCGACATCGCGATCGCTCCACGATGGTGCGCGATCATCTTGCGGGCCCAGGTGCGCTGGGTGTTCACGTCGGTCGCCATCATCATGGAGCGGTGCATGCCCATCTCGGCCTCGGAGAAGGCTGTCCGAGGCATGTTCATCCCCGGCGGCATCGCGTGATCCCGGCCCATCATGCCGCTATTCGACGCCGACTGCGGCATGCTCATTCCCGCCATCGGGCGATCCTGCATCGCCATTCCGGCGTCTGAGGCGCTGGCGGCGCACCCGGCGGCGCCGAGCAGAGAAAAGGTCGACAGGACAAGGGCGGTCCGCCTGACGGGCCGTTCTATGAAGTTGAACATGGAGGTTGATCCTTTGGATCGAGCCACCTGCCAACCTGACGTGACGTCCGGACCGCGGCGACTGTCCTTTCAACGAACAGCGGCTCGGTTGGTTCAGTTCGCCGGACGAAACGCGCCCGGACTGTCAGGCGGTGCGGCCTCGGACCAGCATGCGAGGCAACGCGAAGCTGAGCACGACGCCAACCCCCGTCAATACGGTCATGATGAGAAATGACGCATCGGGCAGCCAGGCGACATCGTACAACAACCCTCCCCCCGCCGAGCCGATGGCCGCCCCCAGGCTTGCGGCAGCCGTTTGCCTGCCGAGTTGAGCGCCTTGCGCTTGGCCCGCCATGCTGGACGTCCAGTAGGTCAGGATCGGCGCCAGGATGCCGGCGCTCGCCGCCACCGCGCCGATCACCGCGAGCATCAGGGTGAAATCGGTCGCGCGCGGGAGCAGGAACAATCCCGTCGCCAAGACGACCAGGGCCGGTGCGATCAGCCAGCGGGTCGCCGAAGGCTTGACCCAGGGCGAGAACACAATGGCCTGAACCACGAGCATGACCAGGCTGCACTCCGTGAACATCAGGGCGATCTGGGTCGGGGTCATGCCCAGTTCCTGTTTTCCGCGAAGCGCCAGGCCGACCTCGAACACACCGACACCGGCCGCGACGATGAACCCCAGGATCAGGAGATTGGGGATGAGCCAGCGGCTTGTCGACGAGGCTGTCTGGTCGGGCGCGCCAACCCGTTCCCGGTGCCGGGTTGGCGGTATCGCGAAGACGGCTGCGCCGGCCACGGCAAATGCGAGAACGGCCGTCGCGCCGAGCGGAAACGCCAACGATCCCATTGGATCGGTGATCGAAAAAATATCTGCGGCAGCGCGCGCGATGAACACGCCCAACATAGGCCCTAGCAGAAATCCCGAGATCCCCGCCAGGCTGACGAAGGTCAATCGGCGCGCCCGTGCCTCGTCTGTCGCCGCCAAATCCCCCACGGCGGCCAAGGCCACAGGCGTCACCGCTGCGGCGAACAGGCCGCTCAGGATCCTTTCCGCATAGACCGCGACAAGGCTCTCGACGAAGGCGAAGACCAGCATTGTGGCGCCGAAACCGATCAGGCCGATGAGCAGGACGACCCGGCGGCCATGCTTGTCGGACAAGCGTCCCCACAGGGGCGCGAATAGAAACAGCGACAGCATGTAGAGGCCGGTCAGCAATCCTGTCGCCCGCGAGATCTGGCCTGCCTCAGCCCCCCCGCCCAGGAGCCGTTCAATCAGGAACGGCAGCAATGGGAGGACGACGCCGAAGCCCATCGACACCGTGAACACCGACGCCATCAGGACAGCCATCGCAACCGGCGGCAGGGCCGATCTGGCCTTGCTCTTCACACCGCCGCCGTCGCGGTCATCGTTGGCGCCGCGACGACCGCCTCGCCGGGCCGGCGGATGCCCGTGAGCCGGGTTCGCTTCAACATCAGGGCGTTGATCGCGACAAGCGCAGAGCTCCCTGACATGGCTATGGCGGCGATGCTCGGTCCAAGCAGAAAGGGATAGAGCACGCCGGCGGCCAGCGGGAAGGCGATGACGTTATACCCGACGGCCCACCACAGGTTCTGGTGCATCTTTCGGAGTGTCGCCCGGGACAGTTCGATGGCGCCGACGACGTCGAATGGATCGCTCTTCATCAGCACGATGTCGGCGCTTTCCATGGCCACGTCCGTGCCGGCGCCGATCGCGAAGCCGACATCGGCCTGGGTCAGGGCGGGCGCGTCATTGACGCCGTCGCCGACCATGCCGACCTTCTTGCCCTGGGCCTGGAGTTCCTTGACCTTGCTCGCCTTGTCGCCGGGCAGGACGTCGGCGAACACCCGGTCGATGCCAAGGCCCTTGGCAATCCGCTCGGCCGTGCCCTGGTTGTCCCCGGTCAGCATGATGACCTCGACCCCTCGCGCGCGCAGGGCCTTGACCGCCTCGATCGCGGTGGGCCTCACCGCGTCGGCGATGGCGATCAGGCCCACCAGCCTGCCGCCCCTCGCGAGGTGGACGACGGTGCGGCCAGCGCCCTGAAGCGCCTCGGACTTCGCGCCGAGTTCCCCAAGGTCGATCTTGTTCTCGGTCATCAGCCTCTTGTTGCCGAGCAACACCGTCTTGCCGCCGATCTCGGCCTGGGCGCCCTTGCCTTCGATATTGAGGAAGCCGGTCGCCTTCGCCGTTTCGACGGACGCCGCTCGGCGCAGAATGGCCTGGGCCAGGGGGTGATCCGATCCCGCTTCGACGCCTGCGGCCGCCGCCAACAACTGATCCTCCGAGGCGTCGTCGGCCGTCACCAGATCGACCACCTCAGGCTGGCCCATCGTCAGCGTACCGGTCTTGTCGAAGATGATGACGTCCAGCTTGGTGGCGTCCTCCAGCGCGGACGCGTTCTTGAACAGGATGCCGTTCATGGCGCCGAGCCCCGTCCCGACCATGATCGCCATCGGCGTCGCCAGGCCCAACGCATCCGGGCAGGCGATGACGAACACGGTGATCGTCAGGCTGACGGCAAACAGCAGGGGCTGGCCGATCACCCAGAACCAGACCACGAAGGTCAGCAGGCCGACGACGATCGCGGCCCAGACCAGCCATTGCGCCGCGCGATCCGCCAGCAGTTGGGACGGTGCCTTGGAGTTCTGGGCTTCCTGAACCAGCTTCACGATCTGGGCCAGCGCGGTGTCCGCGCCGACCTTGGTGGCGCTGTACTGGAACGTGCCGCTCTTATTGATCGTCGCGCCGATCACGGTGTCGCCCACCTTCTTTTCCACCGGCATCGACTCGCCGGTCAGCATCGATTCGTCGACCAGGGATGAGCCTTCGAGCACCGTTCCATCGACCGGGATCTTGTTGCCGGGCCGGATCACGACCGTATCGCCGGACACCACCTCGGCCGTCGCCACCTCGACTTCCTTGCCGTCGCGCAAGACGGTCGCCTTGGGCGGCGTCAGATCCATCAGGGCACGGATAGCTTCGGACGCCCCTGCCCTCGCCCGCATCTCAAGCCAGTGACCGAGCAGGATGAAGACCAGCAGGATGGATGAGGCTTCGTAAAACTGCTGGCCGCCGTAGATGAAGGTCGAACCCACGCTGAAGAAATAGCCGGTGCCCACGCTCAGGACGACGAGCACCGCCATATTGGCGACCCCGTTCCGCAATGACCGCCAAGCGGCGACGACGAAGGGCCAGACCGGATAGAGGATGGCGCCGCTGGCCAGAATGAACAGGACGAGGTCCAGCCTCAGGCCGAACGGGGGCGGAATCCGGATGAAGTCCATGCCCATCGGCGAGAAGGCGAAGATCGGCAGGCTGAAGCCCAAGGCGATCCAGAAGCGGTTGCGCATGTCGCGCACCATCGACTGCATGTCCTTGCCGGACCCATGGCCCATTTCATGAGCCATGGCGTCTTTCTGCGCCTTGCCGTGGGGGGGACGCTTGCCACTCGTTGTGTCGGGCTTCAAGTCGCCGGTTTCGCTGCCGGCATGTCCCCCATGCGCCTCGACGGCCGCGGGCGCGACAACCTCAGGGGAGCCTTCTGCCCGCGCATCGTGATCTTCGCAGACGTGCTTGGGCAGGGCCTCCCCGGCGCAGTGGAAGCCGCAGGCCTCGATCGCCGCTCTGATCTTGGGCAAGCTGGTCCTGGCCGCGTCATAGGCGACCGTCGTGGAGCCGGACACCGGGTTCACCGAAACGCTGCCGACGCCGTCGATGCGACGCAGCTGTCGCTCTAGTCCGGACGCCCCAAGGACGGAGAACAGGTTGCCGACGTCGAGCGTCCGGGTGGTCATGTCTGGTTTCCGATGGGTGACGGCGTCGGGGTTCCTGCCTCGACGAACAGACGGCCTTCGATGCCCATGGCCAAATCCGTGGCGGTGATTGAGCGTCGACCCGATGTCTCGCGGCCATCGAGCGCCCTTATGGCGTCGATCGTTTCCGGCACGACGATCGCCTGATTGTCGACCATGTAGGCATAGAAGAGTTCGTCGCCCTGCACCGTGAGCATGTCCGACCAAAGCGCCACCTCGTAGAGATCGCTGCGGGGACGGCTCTGGTCCGCCATCAATTCCTTGACGGCGTTCAGGGCATCCAGACCGTGCTCGTTCTTCATCAGCAGAATGCGTGACGAGGATCGGAAGGCGTCTAGCACCTCCTCCTTATCCGCCGGTCGGGTCATCTGGATCGTCCAATAGTGCAGATGGGCGATCGTCTCCGGCGCCTTGACCGCCATGGTCACGACATCCAGGTCGGGATCGACGGTCCGGGCGTCCGGTCCCTGGTGGCTGGGAATCTCGGGCTCGGGAACCAGGGTGTTCATGATGCCGCCCTGGTGGCTCTCCCACGGGTCGGTCGCGCGGCGCAGCAGGGTTCCCCGAGCCCGTTGGAGCAACCCGGCGCGCTTCAGCGCGCTCAGGGTCCGCACCGTCGCGGTCGTATTGCAGGAGACGACACGGGTCGCCTGGCGCCCGATCGCCGTCTCGAAATTGGCTTCCGCGACGAAGGAGTGCCCTGTGACGGCGTGCTTCTCTCCTCCCTGAAGGATGAACTTCAGTCCTCGGTCGCGGTAATGCTCGACATTGCCTGCCGCCACGCGCTTGGGCGTGCAGTCGACGATGACATCGACCTCGCCCAGCAGGTCATCCAGGCCGCCGGCCGTCTGGCGTCCTGCCGCGCGAAACGCATCCAGCGCCTGGGGCGTGGCAGCGAACAGCGGTACGCCCTTCGTCTCGAGCACCCGGGTGCGCCAGTCCGTCGCGACGTCGGCCACGCCAATGAGCGCCATGTCGTTCTGAGCCTTGACCGCATCGGCGACGCGCTTGCCGATGACGCCATACCCATTCACCGCGACCCGTATTGGTCTGATCATCATGAGTGGCCTCCTGTCGACCGATAGGACACGCCATGCTCAGAGCCGGCATTGATCCGGATCAAAGTTCGGCGCGCCCGCGCATGTCACTCTAGACCCATGCTTGATGACAACGGACTGGGACTGTGGATGCCCGAAGACGCGCAGACCTTGATCGGCTGCCGCGAATGCTGAGCGCCGCGATCTTCGACGTCGACGGCGTGCTGCTCGCGTCTCCGCACGAACGCGCCTGGCGCGAGGCGCTGGCGGGTTACGCCGAGCCGGACAGCTTCACGACGGCGATGTATCAAGCCCATGTCGCTGGCAAGCTGCGGCTCGACGGCGCCCGATCAGCGCTCGAGGCCCTTGGCGTGCCCGACGCCGAGCGCCGCGCCGCAGTTTATGCAGAACAGAAGCAGGCGCGGCTGGAAGATCTGATCCGGACCGGCGCGGTCGCGGCCTTCCCGGATGCCCTGCGTTTCGTCGAGGCGGTCGCTGCCCTCGGCTGGCCCATGGCGGCCGCTTCCTCCTCCAGGAACGCCACCCAGATGATGCGATCCATAACGCTCAGCACCGGCCAGAGGCTGCTCGACATTTTCCGCGTCAATGTCTCTGGCCGCGACCTGAAGCGTGGCAAGCCGGATCCGGAGCTCTTCCTCGTCGCGGCCGCCGAGTTGGGCGTGCCCCCTGGCCAGTGTTTCGTGGCCGAGGACGCGCCGGCGGGCATCGCAGCCGCTCGCGCAGGCGGCATGGCAGCCCTTGGCGTGGCTCGTCTTGACGACGTCGATCAGCTGCGCGCGGTGGGCGCGGACCTCGTGGTCACGAGCCTGGATGACGTCGTGATCGCCGAACTCGCGGTTGGCCAGCTTGTTGGACGGACACAATGACGGATTCCAAGACCCTGAAACAGGCGCTGGAGCCGACCGCGGACGCCGCGTGGGTGCTCCACGACGATGGATGTGATCCGCTCCGCGAGAACGATCGCGCAACCCGGTTCGCGATCAGCAACGGATTCCTCGGCGTGCGGGCCTCCCAAGTGATCAACCGATCGCCGCAGAGCGTCGCATCGCCGAACACCTATGTCGCCGGACTGTTCGATACCCCCGATGCCGACCGAGCGGTGCCAGAGCTGGTTTGCGTCCCGAACGGATTGCAGGTCCGTATCGGCCTGCCTGAAGGACAGCTTGTCCAGCATTTCGGCCCTGGTCCGTCGCACCCTCTCACGCTCGATATGAGACGAGGCCTTCTGCTTTCGGAATGCCGCCTGGTCGATGGATCCGACGTGAGCGTTCGCCTGCGCCTGTTGAGCCTCGTGTCCCAGGACCACAGGTCGCTCGGCCTGCAGTTGCTTGATCTGGAGGTCGAGCGAGGCGAGACGGAGATGACACTCGAAGCTGCCTTCGAGGGCGTCGATCGCGACCTCGTCGCGGAGCGCCTTGAGAACGAGCTCGGCGTATGGCGAACGCGTCATTCGGGCAAGCGCCTGGGCCTGGCCGTCGGGTTGAGCTTGCGGATCGACGGCCAGGAGGCGGCACCGGTCGTGCTCGCCCCGTTCAAATGGTCGTGGACCTGGCGGAGTCGCCCCGGACAGATCGTCTACCTTGAGCGCATCTTGGCGGTGGCGAGAAGCGACGCGCCAGACCAGGACCCCGGCGCAGAGGTCCGGGATGACCTCAAGGCCGTCAGCCAGTCGGGATGGCGGAGTCTCTTGGCCCGACATGAGGCGGCCTGGGCGAACCGCTGGTCGTTCAGCGGCGTCGAGGTCGAAGGCGACGCCGCGGCGCAGAAAGCGCTTCGGTTCGCCATCTACCACCTGACCGGCGCCGCCAACCCGGACGACCCGCGAGTCTCGATCGGCGCCCGGGCCCTGACCGGAGCCGATTATCGCGGGCACGTGTTTTGGGACACCGAGATTTTCCTGCTGCCATTCTACATCATGACGTGGCCGGAAGCGGCCCGGTCGCTGCTGATGTACCGCTTCCATACTCTTGGCGGCGCAAGAGCGAAGGCGGCCGACAGAGGATGGCGCGGCGCGTTCTACGCCTGGGAGTCCGCGGATTCCGGCATCGAGACGACGCCTGAGCAAGCCGTCGGGCCGGACCGACAGATCACCGACATCCTCACCGGCACGCAGGAGCAACATATCAGCGCCGACGTCGCCTACGCCGTCTGGCAATACTGGCAGGCGACGGGCGACGATGATTTCCTGGTCGAGGCCGGTGCCGAAATCCTTCTCGAAACCGCACGCTTCTGGGCCAGCCGGGCCCAGCCCGAGGCGGACGGCCTGCGCCATATACGGGGCGTCATCGGCCCCGACGAGTATCACGAGACGATCGACGACAACGCCTTCACCAACGTCATGGCGCGTTGGAACATCAGGCGCGCGCTCGACGTCGCCGCCTTGTTGGGCGAACGGTGGCCCGAACGATGGGCCGACCTCTCGATCCGATTGGATCTCCACGATGCCGAGCTGAAATCGTGGTCCGACGTCGCGGAGACGATGGCGACGGGTAGGGTTCCAGCCACGGGCCTGTTCGAACAGTTCGCGGGCTATTTTGATCTGGAGGATGTGGATCTGTCGGCCTATGCGGGCCGCACTGTCCCAATGGACGTGGTTCTCGGACGCGAACGCACCCAGCGGTCCCAGGTCATCAAACAGGCCGATGTCGTGGCTCTTCTGGCGCTGCTGCCGGATGAGTTCGCCGGTGAGACGGGCACTGCGAACTTCCGCTATTACGAGCCCCGTTGTGGTCACGGCAGTTCACTGAGCACCGCCATGCACGGGCTAGTCGCCGCCCGCCTCGGCGCCACCGGGATGGCCCTCGATTATTTTCGCAGGACCGCGGCGATCGATCTCGCCGACACCAAGGTGGCGATCGGCGGCGGCATTCACATCGCGGCTCAAGGCGGCCTGTGGATGATGACGATCTTCGGATTCGCCGGACTGGCGCTGCGGAGCGACGGCATCACTCTGACGCCGCACCTGCCAGCAAGCTGGAACAGCCTGAGTTTCAGCCTCCAGTGGCGCGGCCGGCGTCTCGCGGTCAGGATCGACCAGGCCAATCTGAAACTCGACGTCCGCCTGGACTCCGGGCTGCCGATGACCGTGGCGGTCTACGGAGAACCGCACGGTCTCCGCGTAGACCAAGGACTTGTCACCGACATCAGGCGGTCGGATCAAGGCGATTAGTTATGACGTCGATCCGCCGAGCGCTGACATGGATCGATGCGAGGTCTCGCCGGAAGGTTTCTTTGAGCCCTTAAGTCGCTATCGGCCCTTTCCATCAAACCGGCGCATGTTTCTGAGAACATACGTGAAGAGGGTCGCCTAGCGGCGGCAAGCTTAACCGAAGCCGCCCCCCCCGGTACGTCTCGACCGTCCAGATTGCCGCTCGGTCAAAGGCTGTCTAACGTCATGGCGGGCGATCAGGAGCGTGTCATGCAGGCCGATCGTCTCGTGACTCAAACCGCCGTCGTCCGATGCGGCGGCGGCAAATGCCATTTGTTCAACAACCGACAAGACCGGGGTCACTTCTACGATAGCGTGGACACCATTGAAGCCGCCCTTCTTCGAGCGGTCGGTCTGCTTGAGGAGGGGGTGCTGGTGGAAGTCTTGGTGCAGGGCCCCTCAGGCCAACTCCGACATGTTGATCCGGTCCGTGGCGATGTGATCGGCTGAGAGGTGTGACGCGGGGGGCCTTATCGTCCTGGGCTCGACGTTTGAAGATCATCAACACGTTGTTCCCGTCGGCTCGACCCGGCATCTCACGACCGTCGCGGGCGGCAGCGCAATATCAGGACGTTCGAACAGAGCGGTCGGCCAACCAGCTCGCCGCACCGGTCAAACGCTCCTGTCAGGCTGAAAGGCCAAAGGACGAACAGGATCATCTCCCAATCGCGACTTGATCCTCGTCACGCAACGCCGGACCCAGCTCTTACCGTGCCGTGCCGCACCCCCAGTTGTCGATCAATCTCGACGTAACTCAATCCGCCGAAGAACGCGGCCGTGATCGCTTTACGCTGGCGATGTTCCAGACCGGCGAGACAGTGAAGGAGCGTTTTCCGGTTCGAAGAAGCGATCATGCGGTCCAGAGCGGGAGGCGCGTCATCCAAGCCATCCGCCGCGTCGATCGTCATGTCGCTCAGGCGTCCGGGTGTCGCTCGTATCCAGTCGACCGAGCGGCTGCGGGCGATCATGGCGAGCCAGGCGATAGCGTGCCGCGGGCCGGATCGAACATGCCGGCTCGATTCAAGATCAGAAGATAAACCTCTCGCAATACATCCTCAGCCGCAGCCGGATCCGGACAGATCTACAACTCGCTCCGCATCGCAGAGGGATCGCGTCTGGCGGATCGGCAGAAACGTGAAAAAAGATGGGGGAGGAGCTAGGGGAAGACCTCCTGCGCCGCGTATACCTCGATAGGGAACCACAATTCGGCCGGAAAACTAACGAGAAAAAACCTTTGGCCGACGTCTCTTTTCGCAGCCGACTCATCACGTCTTCAGTCCTGTCGGGCCTGGCGATCGCCGCCACGGCATTGACGGCATTGCCTGCCGCGGCGCAGGACCAAGGACCCACGGCAACCCAATCCCCAGAGGACCCAGAGGATGCCGTCGAAGTGGACTCGATCGTCGTCACCGGCTCCCGCATCGCGCGCCAGGACTATAGCGCCAACAGCCCGATCGTGACCGTCACCCAGGAAGACTTCCGGGCGACGGGATCGGTCAACATCGAGAGCCTCATCAACGACCTGCCGCAGTTCACCGCCCTGGGCAACGCGGCGTCGAATAGCCCGAACCTGGCGGGTCAAGCGAACGTCCAACTGCGCGGGCTGGGCGCGACGCGGACGCTGGTGCTCCTGAACGGCCGCCGTGTCGTGCCGTCGAACGCCTCTTCCGTCGTCGACCTGAACCTTCTGCCGACGCCGCTGATCTCCAGCATCGAGACGATCACCGGCGGCGCCTCGTCCACCTATGGATCGGACGCCGTCGGTGGGGTCCTCAACTTCCTGCTGAACCAGAACTTCGAAGGCGTCCAGCTCGACCTGCAGTACGGTGCCTCGGAACGCGGCGACGCGGACGCGGAGGCGGTCAGCCTGACGATCGGCGGTGACATCGCCCAGGGTCGTGGGAGCGCCGTGGTGTCGGCGACCTATTCGAACCGCGCCTCGGTCCTCAACGCCGACCGCTCATTTGCGTTGATCTCGGGTTTCGCAGGGACGTCGCCGCTGGGCTCGACGGTGTTCGACGCCAACAACCTTCCAACGGCGGCGGCGGTCAACGCCGCCGTTACCGGAGCTGCGCGTGGCGACACATTCGGCTTCAACAACAACGGAACACTGTTTACCTATCGGGGTGCACGCGACTACATCAGCCCGGGCGGCATCGACTATGAAGGGTTCCGAACGCCCGGTCCGCTCCAGCAAACCGACTTCACCTATACGACTGGTGACCGAAACTACATGATTATTCCGCAGACGCGTTACAATGTGTACGCTGCCGCGGACTATGAAATCACCGCAGCGGCCGAGCTTTATGCCGACTTCTTGTTCTCGCAGTATGAGAGTGGCAATCAGCTTGCCTCCAACCCTGCCACCGGTCCCACCACCGGGTTCCGCATCCCATCAACGAACCCGTTCATCCCCGCCGAGTTGCGCGGAGTTCTGAACTCCCGCCCGAACCCGGCCGGAAACTTCCGCCTCGACAAGCGCTTCAACGAGCTCGGCCCGCGACGCCAAACCGAGAACTACAACGTCTATCAGATCACCACAGGACTGCGCGGTGATCTGGCCGGCGTCCGCGACTGGACCTACGACGCCTATCTATCCTACGGGCGGGTGGAGAATGGCACCGTCTACACCGGCTACCTCTCCCGGTCCGCGCTGCAGCGTCTTCTGGACGCCCCGGACGGCGGCGCGTCGATCTGCGCGGGCGGCTTCAACCCGTTCGGATCGAACCCGCTGAGCAACGCGTGCATCGCCAACGTCAGTCGGATAGCCAAGAACACGACTACGAACGATCAGAGGGTTGCCGAGCTCAACCTGCAGGGCGGCGTCTTCACGCTGCCCGCCGGCGAGGTCCGGGCTGCCGTCGGGGCCGCCTACCGCGAGCAGAACTACAACTTTGTTCCAGACAATCTGCTGCTGAGCACCTTCACTCTGAATGGAGTCGTCGGGCCCGAGCTGGCCGGAAACTCCGGCCAGCCGCTCGCCGGCTCGGATCAGGTTTCAGAACTCTATGGCGAGATCCTGATTCCGCTCCTGAGCGATTTGCCTTTCGTGCGAAAGCTCGAGACCAATCTCGGCTACCGCGCCTCGAAATACGAGACCATCGGGCGCGTGAGTTCCTACAAGGCGGATCTCAGCTGGGAGGTGGTGGACGGACTGCGGTTTCGCGGCGGCGTTCAGCGAGCGGTCCGCGCTCCCTCGATCGGGGAACTGTTCGCAGCGCAGAATTTGAGCTTCCCATCGATCGGCGTGCCGGTCTCCTCGACCGGCGCGCGCCAGTTCTCGGGCGACCCCTGCGATATCCGCGGGGCGTACCGGGCCCCGGGCGCGCCTGACGCCAACGCCGTGCGGGCTCTGTGCCTGGCGCAGAACGTCCCCGGGCAGGTCATCGATTCGTTCACATTCTCCAACTCGCAGGTCTCCGGAGTCACCGGCGGCAACCCTCTGCTCGAGGAGGAAACCGCTGAATCCTTCACCGTGGGCGTCGCCTGGCAGTCGCAGTTCGCGAGCCCGTGGTTAAGCCGACTCTCTGCTTCGATCGACTACTATGACATCGCGATCGAACAGGTCGTCGGCACCGTCTCGACGACCGAGCAACTGCGTCGTTGTTACAATCAGAACGGCACCTCGAACCCGACCTATGACCCGGACAACATCTTCTGCCGATTGTTCAGCCGCGACCCGAACTCGGGGCAGATCACAAACACCCTCGAAACCAACGCCAATCTCGGGACGCTGCAAACCCAGGGAATCGACTTCCAGGTCGATTGGAGCGTCGATCTCGGCGACATTGGCGCGCCCGACTGGGGTGCTTTGGCACTTAACATCACGGGCACGAAGCTTCAGGAATGGCAGCGTCAGGACATCCCTGATGGCCCGTTCACAGATCGGAAGGGCACGGTCTCGAACAGCTTCGGCCTGACGCTGCCCGAGTGGAAGTTCCTGACGACCTTGAACTGGATCCAGGATCCCTGGAACGTCGGCGTCCGGTGGCGCTACCAGGGCTCGGTCGAGAATTTCAACAACCGCAGTCAAGTCATCGACGCCATCCACTACGTCGACCTGAATGCGGCTTTCACGGTGAACGAGATGGTGTCGCTCAGGGCGGGCGTGAACAATCTCACGGATGAACAGCCGCCGGTCTATTCACCGGCGATCGCTGCCAACACTGATCCGTCGACCTATGACCTTATCGGTCGTCGGTACTACGTCGGCCTGACCGCTCGCTTCTGACCATGTCCGGAGGGGTACATACTGAAGCGACGCTGCGGTCCTCTTGCAGGCTCGAAGGTCGCGAACGGAATCCACAACACCGCTTGGCGTACGCCGGCGGAACATCTGATCAAGTGAAGGGTCGAGCAACATGAAAAGACGTATAGCGCTGCTGATGGCGACGGGACTGGGGCTGTTCGCAGGCGCGGCCGCCGCCCACGATTTCTTTCTGATCCCGGCCAGCTTCGTCGGACCGAGCGGGCGACCGCTCATCGTCCATGCGACGTCCTCGTCAGACTTTCCCACGCTGAACGTTGGGTCGCCACGCAGCCGCTTGGCCGAGGTTCGGGCGATGGTCGACGGCCGCCCGGCGGCCGTCACGGTCGAAGATCAGACCGCGCAATCCCTGCGTCTTGCGGTCTCCAGCGAAAGCACCGGGATGGCTGTCGTCGCGGTAGAAACGATCTGGGGCGAGTCGAATTGGCGGCCCGATCAGGTCGACACCTATCTGGATGAGCATCCCTTCAAGGCCGAAGAGGTGTCGGCGGTTCGTGGACTTCTGCCCGAGGGCGCAACGCTGCAGGTGCGGTCTCGCCGGCTGGCCAAGACGCTCGTCTGCTTCCAGATCTGCACCCCTACCGCGACGGGTCCCACGGGGCTCGAGGTCGAGTTGCTCCCCGAGTTCGACGCCGGGGATAGCTCTCCCGTGAGGTTCCAACTCGTCAGAAACGGCCGCCCGCTGACAGCGCACCCCGTCACCATGAGGTTCGGACAGGCGGAGGTGCGCGAGGTTCTGACCGATCAGGAAGGCCGCCTGCGCCTCCCGGAGGGGGTGACCGGGCCCGTCATGCTTGTCGCCGCGACCCTCGATCGGCCGACAGAGACCGGCGGGCGCTTCATCACCAACAATGCGTCGTTGACGTTCGAGGCAGCAGCGGGTCGCGACGGCAGCGCCCGGTGACATTGCGCGTCTAGATGGGGGAGCGCGAGCTAGCGACGACGCTCCGGTGCCACAGACTTGGCTCGAGTTGCGCGCGCGACGCTGAGCGTATTCCAGATGCGTCCCTGGAGCGAAACGTCACCGTTTCCCTCCAGGCGTATCCAAGTACCGTCGGGCGGCAACCCGGAAGACTCTCGCGGAATCGCCCCCGGGGCCGGTGCGGCCCCCCATGGCTGGATCAGTCGTGGTCGGGATGGCCGCGGTGACGGTGGAGGCTGCTCACCGGGCCCGAGCCCTGTTGGCGCTGGGTCGTTTGGACGATGCGCTTGCCGTCACAGCCCCCTTTTCGAGCGAAAACAGCGCCCCTGCTTCGGTGCTCTCAGCCCACGCCGCCGCGCTCAAGGCCAAGGGTGATCGCCAACAGGCGTACGTGGCACCAACGGAAGCGGCTCTGCGGGTGGCCGCCCCACGATGCGGGACGAGCCGGAGGAGGCATGTGTTCACGCCGACGCGGCCGCGAGCGTCTCCTCCGATCTGGCCGTTCTGTCTGCTGTGTGCAAGGCTCGGCTCGGTCTCGGCAAGGCTGACGAAGCCAGCCAAGTTGCGGCCTTGATGCTCGCGCGGGCCCTAATAGCCAGATGGCGTGGAATCTCCAGGCGACGGCGTGGCAGCTGCTCGACGATCCGCGTTGGCGCACGGTCTCGAACTTCGATGAAATGGTGCGGTCCTACCGGATCAAGGTTCCGCCTAGCTGTCCGGATCTCCCAGCCTACTTCGCAGATCTGCAGGAGACGCTGATCGATCTCCACGCCCCCCCCCCGCTCGCTTCGCGGCGGCAGCCAAACCACGCAGCATCTTGAGGATGTGCCGCGGACCGCACGGTCTCTGCGTAGACCAAGGACTTGTCACCGACATCAGGCGGTCGGATCAAGGCGATGAGGGATGACGTCGATCACCGCTGAGCGCTGACATGGATCAATGCGAGGTCTCGCCGGAAGGCTTCATTGAGCCCTCAGGCCGCTATCGGCCCTTTCATCAAACCGGCACAGCACATGTTTCTGAGAACATACGTGAAGAGGGTCGCCTTAACGGCGGCAAGCGCGACCGCAGCCCTATGGTTGGTCGGGTGTGGAACCGAGGCTCAGAATACGCGCCATATCGTTTTCACCGCCGACGAACAGGGCCGATCCATTTCGGTCATCAACCCCGAGACAGGCCAGGTCGAGACGACGAGCATTCCCGTTTCCCCTCACAACGTTCAGGTCTCAAGCGACGGTCGATCGCTTTTCGCGGTCGGTTCCACCGCAAATGAGGGTGAGGACGGCCATGCCGCAATGAATGGTCCCGGGCGACTTTTGATCTTCGAAGCGAGCGCCGTTTCGAAAGGCCCGAGAACGACCATCCCCGTCGGCAGGATGCCGGCGCATGTCATAGTCGATTCCCGGAGCGAGCGCGCATTCGTCACCAATAGTGGAGATGACACGCTCATGGTCATCGACATCAAATCAGGCGCGGTGAGCCGAACCATCGCTGTCGGCCGGTCGCCGCATGGGCTGCGCATGAGCCCGGACCGTCGAACCATCTATGTCGCCAACACCGACGATGGGACGGTCTCGATCCTGAGCGTCGATGATCTGGCGGAAATCGGGCGCATTCCGGTAGGCCGGGGGCCAGTCCAGGTCGCCTTCACCCCGGATGGCCGATTGAGCTATGTGACCTTGCGTGACGAGGACGGCACAGCCGTGATCGACACCGCGAGCCGGCGCGTGATCGCCACCCTCGCGGTCGGATCCGGTCCGATCCAGGCCTTCGCCACGCCTGATGGCCGCGAGGTGTATGTCGCGAACCAGGGGACCGAGGCGAGCCCGGACAACACGGTTTCAGTCATCGACACCGCCACTCAAACCGTCGTCGCCCGTGTCGTCACGGGTGCGGGCGCTCACGGCGTCGTGGTCAGCGACGATGGCGACCAAGTCTATATCGCCAATAGCTTCGCCGACACGGTGTCCGTCCTCGACACCCGGACCCGCAAGCTCGTCCGCACGATTGCAGTCGGGCGGGGTCCAGGAGGAATCACCACCGCAAACGTCAGCGACTGACCGTTCTCCGCCGTATTCGATTCTACACTCAGAGGGTCAAGGATCGAGCGTCAACTGTTGACCTGATGGCCCCCCTGCGTACCCGGACTTGGCGCCCTCCCCGGTCGTCAGGAGATGAGACACATTCGGGTCAGCCTATCCGACAGGGTAGATAAGCCGCCATCAGAGCTGCTGCTTCCCTATCGGTGAGATCCTCCGACAGGAGCCCGTCGATGCCATGGTGGCCTGGCGGACACAGGACGCTCAGCCATGAATCAAGGATCAATGGGGGTAGATCGCGGTCACTTCGCCCGTCGTTCCGCGCACTGTAAGATCGAACTGAACCCGGTCGCCGACGGTCGCCTCTCCAATAACCGCGGGAGATGCCCGGAAGCTCATCGTCATCGCCGGCCACCCGACGGCAGGGATGGGCTCATGGTCGAGTGTCAGTGTCCCGGCGATCGGATCTACAGCCGTGATCACTCCCGCTCCATTCGCGGTTTTCGCAGCCTCGTCTTGCGACCTCTCGCCGCCGTTCGAGGCGGTGGTCTCCGACGCGGCGGACGTCGCATCATCTTGCCCTGACGTTGACGGCTGCCCGCAACCGGCGAGGCCGATCGCCAATACGGTTGATACCCAAAACATGGTCTTCACGATGTGGCTCCTTGAACGTGTGAGGTAGAGAGGGTTCTCCGGCGTCTGAGAAGAAGATAACCCGCAGGGATAACGAACATCGACAACAATGGCGCCGTGATCATGCCGCCGATGACCGGGGCGGCGATCCGGGTCATGACTTCCGATCCCGCACCGTGACCGATCAGGATCGGGAACGGCCCCCCAGGATCACCGCCACCGTAATCGCCTTGGGACGGACCCGCAGAAGCGCGCCTTCACGAACGGCTTCCTCGACCTGCCCACGGTCGGGGTCGGGTCCCCGATCCCGGAGCGCGTGGTCCAGATAGATCAGCATCACCACGCCGAACTCCGCCGACAGGCCCGCCACGGCGATGAAGCCGACGCCGGTCGCGACCGACTGGTTGAAGACCATCAGAGAGAGCTGCCAGACGCCGCCGGTCAGGGCGAACGGCAGGGTGCCCATGATCAGCACCGCCTCGTCGAACCGGCCGAAGGTCAGGTAAAGTAGGATAGCGTCTCGACGATTGGATCGACAGCCGTTTATCATCCCCGCCCCATCCGCGATCTTCACAGCCAGCCAATCGCGCGCAACGTTTCGATGCGCTTGAGCTCGGAAGCCAGACTGGGGCAGCGGCGCGCGCGACTCGGCCGTCTGCCGTGCAGTCGGACACACGACTGCGTCGCCGTGCACGGACGAAATCGACGGCTGATCGTTCACGACCGGGCCATAGCGGCCAGTCTTTTCGACGGACGACGGTGGGGCGATCCGCTCTGAGCCACGGCGGCAGGGAAGGCGGGCGCTAGCCAGAACCATTGAGTCCGGGCGCTAGCGGACACGACGCCTAGTCAGGCGTCGGTCGTCCCGCGCGGTCATCCCAGCATGGACCCGATGTCGGACGCTCCCGTTGGATAGGCGAACATCGTCGCCTTCAGATCATCGGCGGTGAGGCCATGGCGGATGGCGAGCGCGAATAGATTGATGACTTCGTCGACATTCGGACCGACGAGATGGGCTCCCAGAACGCGCTCCGTCCCGTCCTCGACCAGAACCTTGAACCCATAAACGGGCTCGGCGGCGGCGCGTGAGGTGAACCAGTCCGAGGCCTTACGGCTCTGCACGCGATAATGAAGTCCCTCGTCCTTGGCTTGCCGTTCGGTCATCCCGACCCTCGCGATCGGCGGGAGGGTGAAGGCGACACTGGGCACGCCGAGATAGTTCGGCCGCTCGGCGTTTCCGTTCAGGATATTGGCCGCGACGACCTTGGCGTCATGACTGGATACCGGCGTGAGGGGTGGACCCACCTCGGCCGCGTCGCCCGCGGCGTAGACCGCGGGATTGGAAACGCTCTGAAGATATCCGTTGAGCGCGAGACGGCCGTCATCGTGTTCGATGCCGGCGGCGTCTAGGCCCAGATCCGCAAGAGCGGGCCTTCGGCCGGCGGCGTGGATCACAAGGTCGGCGTCGATCGAAAAGGTTTCGCCAGGGGCGCGGGCGTGAACCTTGAACCCGTCGCCCTCCGCCTCGATACGTTCGACGGTGGTCTCAAGGCGAACGTCCACGCCGAGCCGCCTGAAACTGTCCATCAGCCAGCCCACCACATCGGCATCGAACTGCGGCAAGAGCCGATCGCCGCGCTGGAGGATGGTCACCTCGGCCCCGGCTCGCGCGGCGAGATGGGAAAACTCCGCCGCGATATAGCCGCCGCCCACCAGAATCACGCGCCTCGGCAGCCGATCCAGCTCGAGGAAGCCTTCATTGGTGACCAGGTGCTGCTCGCCCCGTATGCCGAGCGTCACCGGTTCGGCCCCGGCGGCGATCAGCAAGTTCTCAAACGTCAGTCTTTCCTCATCGATCTCCAGGCTGTTCGGGCCCGTGAGACGCGCCCGACCGTGATAGGTATCGATGCCCTTTTCCTCATAGCGAGCCTCATGCTTGTCTGGGACCGGATCGGTGAAGCCGCGCTTGAAAGCCATCAGATCGGACCAGGCGATGCGGACGTCGCCCGCGACGCCCTTGCCGCACATGCGCACCGCGTGATCGACGGCGCTCGCGCCGCTGATCATCATCTTCTTGGGATCGCAACCGCGCAGCGCGCAGGTGCCCCCATAGGGGCGAAAGTCCACGACGGCGACGGTTCGTCCCGCGGCTCGGACGCGCATCGCGCCGACCATGGCCGCCGTTCCCGAACCGATCACGATGAGATCGTAGTTCTTGCCCATCACCGGCTCCCGGACCGGAACGCGCTCGGTTGAAACCCATCCCGGGCCGCGAGCGCGTCTGCCGACCGGTTCCGGTGAAACATCGGGACGTTGAGGTCAACGCATCGGTCGATCAGCCGATAGAGCGCCTCTGCCACCACGGCGTTCGCAGCCCCGAAAACGAGGTGTCCGATGAACCCGCGCACATGGGTGAGCGCGGGATAGTCTCGGTTCGGGGCGCTGTAGCCCAGAGCGGGCGTCAGGGTTTCATCGACCAGCAGGGACATCGCCGCGCCGCTCAGAAGCCCCGCTCCCGGAGCCGTCATGCGACCATGGTGGCGAAGGAGGCCATAGAGGGGGCCCCAGACCGCGCCAAGGGCGTAGTGGATGACATTGCCTGCCCGCCCGCGCGCTTCATCATCCAGTGACACGCCGAACCGGCCGGCCAGATCCTCGGCGGCCATTTCCGCTGGAGGCCCGGGCCTGACCCTTTCCTCTTGCGCCTGAACCTGTGTGGGTGTCGCGCGATAAAGCGCCGTCTGCGCCCATTCCGTCACCTTAGTCGCGGCCAGTCCGGCCAGGACGCCGATGGCGACATCCAACGCCAGCGTTCGGGTCGATGCTCGCATGCCGGTCGCCTCCATTATCCAGATCGACTGGCCGGCGCGCGGTCCCGCCCCAACCCGTCTGGACAATCAACGAAGCTGTAGCCCCTTCAGGTTCCACGCCACGAGCAAGAGCGTTCAACCTGTTTGAAGAATCGCGGTGGGAAGGTCGTCGTCGACTGGCAAGCGCCAGCCCCCGTTTGAACAAACTCAGCCCCGCCCAGGCCAGGAGCGCCGCCGCCAAAAGCGCGAAACCCAGAAGGACGAAAATCATCGGATCGGCCGCACAACAACCGAGAGGGGGTCCAGACGAGCTCATCCGCCTCGCCTATCCCGCGCAACAGGAGAGCTTGGCCACATCCTTGTTGAACGTGAGCGCCGCTAGTTTCAGTCCCTCCACGGTCGTCAGATAGGGAAAGATCGTATCGCCCAGCGCCTCGACCGTCATGCCGCATTTGATGGCCAGAGCCGCGGTCTGGATGCTGTCGGCCCCTTCCGGGGCCAGGATATGCGCGCCCAGAAGCCTGCGCGTGGCCCGATCTGCCACCAGCTTGATGAGCCCGCGCGTGTCTCGGGCGGCCAAGGCGCGAGGCACGTGATCCAGAGTGACCATCGAGGTCTGGACGTCGTGACCGGCCGCGCGGGCCTCGGCTTCCGTCAGCCCGACGGTCGCCACCTGAGGATCGGTGAAGACGACCGCCGGCATTGCGCGATTGTCGTAGACATGAGTGTCGCCGTCGAGGGCGTTCCTGGCGGCCAGTCGCGCCCCATAGGCGGCCATATAGACGAGCTGATCCGTCCCGGTGACGTCGCCCGCGGCATAGACGCCCGCGCGCGTCGTGCGCATCCGATCATCCACGATGATGCCTCCCGCTGGGGAGATCTGGAGCCCCATCTCGGCGAGCCCCATCCCATCGGAGTTGGCGACCCGGCCCGTCGTGAGCAGCACGCGCTCCGCGGTGATCACGCTCCGCTCGCCGGCTTGCGTGAGGCTGAGCGACGCCCCCTCGATCGATTGGGTTATGGCCTCGTAGACGGCACCGGCGACGATCGCGACCCCCTCTTCCGCGAGATAGCGTTGCAGCGCCTCGCTGATTTCAGGTTCGCCCTCGGGCAAGAGCCGAGACCGGCAGACGATCGTGACATGGACGCCGGCCCGGCTGAACATCTGGGCCAGTTCGGCTCCGATATAGCCGCCCCCGATCACCAACAACGATAGAGGAAGCGTCTCCAGTTCAAGCGCCGTCGTGCTGGTCAGATACGGCACGGACTCGATGCCGGGGATTTCCGGCCGACCCGGCCGCGACCCGGTCGCGATGATCACCTTGTCCGCGGTCAGTCGCACGCCCCCGACCTCCACCCCGTCCTCGACGAGCCGGGCCTCGCCTTCGTGGTAGGTGATGGTGTCATAGCCCCGGAGGACATCTTCGTATTTGGCCTGGCGAAGCTCATCGACCAGTCGGTCCTTCTGGCGAACCGTCTTGGACCAGTCCGTGATCATGGCCGAGGCCTGAACGCCGTCGAAACGGCTCGCGGCCCGCGCGTGATGCAGGGGTTCGACGGCCCGGATCAACGCCTTGGAAGGCACGCAGCCGACATTGACGCAAGTTCCGCCGATGGTCCCGGCTCCGACGAGCGCGACTCTCGCGCCCTGCTCCGCGGCTGTGATGGCGGCCGAGAAGCCTGCCGAGCCCGCTCCGACCACGATGAGATCGTAGGTCTCGGCGATGCCCCGGGAGGGCGCGCAACAATCACTCATACTGTCCGGATCCTTTTGAATCGGCTCTGCCGCTCCCGAGGCGGCGGGCTACCGAACACCCCATGCGTTCCGTCTGGCGGCTGCGAGGTCTGATCGTCATCCGCCCATCTCCCGTCGCGATGCCTGACGCGCGAGAGGCGTTCGACGACCTGACAGGAAAATCAGGACCGAGAGCGGCGAACTCTACCGGCGCGATTGAACGCGGGCAGGATAGCCGGCCTCGGTGGACGCGAGCGCAATAGCGGCCGGCGTCACCCTCGCGTCATCATAGGTCACGGTCGCCACGGCCTGCCCCTTGCCGCCTGGGGTCACTGTGACGGCCACGGCCTCGACGCCGGGCAGACGCGAGATCGTTCGACGGACGATCGGCACGCAGGTCACGCAGGTCACATTGGAGACATCGAGCCTCACGGTGCGTTCGGCGGCCTGGGCGGCGTCGGCGGCGAAGAGAGCCGCCGCGAATGCGAGGGCGGCGCGGATCGAAAGGGTCATGGTCATTGTCTCCAGGAAAAAATCAGGCGCCGATCAACAGCGGCGCGACATAGGGAAATGCGAGGGCGAGAGCGACGAGCAGGGTCGCCGTCCAGAGCGCGATCTTGACGAGGCGGGTCGAGGCGGGCCGGGCGCAGTTCAGGTCCTCGGCGCATGCGGCCTGTGGCCGTCGGTAGACCCGGAAGAAGCCCAGGCCCAGGAACACCACGGCGGCGGCCACGAAATAGAGATGATACGGGGCCAGGGCCGTGACATTGCCGATCCACGCCCCGCTGATCCCCAGCGCAAATAGCGCCAGGGGCAGCACGCAGCAGGACGTCGCTCCGATCGCGGCGGCGAGCCCGCCGATGGCGAGCCAGGCGCGTCCCGCCGGTTTGTCGGTCGCCGCCGGGGCACCGCCGAGATCTTCACGGTCGTCTATCACAGACATGCCTCACGCCTTCACTGGTCGATGGACACAAGATAGGGTCTGTAGGGACTACAGATACAAGAGGTAAAATCCGTGATGGATAAAATAGCCCTGCGAGATACGGCTCCTCGCCTCCCGATCGGCGAACTGTCGAGGCGGACCAGGGTCAATATCGAGACCGTGCGCTACTATGAGAAGATCGGCTTGATGCCCTCGCCGGCCCGCAGCGAGGGTGGACACCGCCTCTACGGGAACGGTCATCTTCTTCGACTGAATTTCGTGCGACGGGCCCGAGACCTCGGCTTCACGTTGAATGAAATCAGGAATCTTCTCGACTTGGCCGAGAAACGCGATCGACCGTGCGCGGAGGCGCGCGTGGTCGCCGCCGCGCATCTGAGCGATGTCCGCGCCAAGCTGGCTGCCTTGCGTAAGATGGAAAAAGTGCTCGTCGAGATGGTCGCTCGCTGCGCCGACGGCTCCACGCCGGACTGTCCGATCCTGGAGGCTCTGTTCGTTTCCGAAGTGCGCACGGAAGTGAAGATCAAGTCTTCGTCCACGCTGCATGATCTGCCCAGTCGCGGTCGCTAATCAGTGACAGCCTTCGAGATGCCGGACTTCTGGCCGGGGATCTGGCGGCGCACGAACCACAGGCAGATGGGGGGAAGCACCAACCATTGCAGAAGAGGCGTCAATCCCACGCTCAGAAACGGCACGACCGGCATAGCGGCGGCATACTGCCAGCGGTCGAGCGGACCTGTGGCCAAAAGTTCGAGCACGATCGTTATGGCAATACCCGCCAATATGAAGACTGTCGTTGGCCACTGACGCGGCTTCAAGAACCAATAGCGCGAGCGTGCCGCAACCGCAGCCAGCCAATAGGCGACGACCATGATGACGGCATCGCCGAGCGTGGCGAAGGCGCAGACCTTGGTCGCGACCCAATGGGGCGCTTCGGCCATGCCGACGTACAAGGGTGTCTGCAAGAACTCCCATGGGAAGTTCAGCAGAAAGGCGAATACCGCAAAGTTCAGTTCCGGCAGGTCGATCGCCTGGCGGAGAATGGCGGGAAGACCGACTGCACGCCTCGCCGGGTCGGTTCTACGCATCGTCATCTGGTCCCGGATCCGTTGAAAATCGACGAGCTTGTTGCAGAGGCCCGATCCCGACGAAGCTCCGACGTCGTCCGTGCAACTGCCCACATGCTGGCAGGTGTCGCACCGCGGCCCGGGCAGGTCGGTACACGACTCTCCTCGTTCACGATCCGCCCTTGTTTTCAAACGCGGCGATGAGACGACCCCTCAAACAATGAGCCGATCCCAACTTCCGTAGTGCTCCTGGCTGCGACGCCCGCGCGGCAGGCTCAAAGCGACCAGCGCCAAGCCGGCGACCATGCCTGCGACATCGCCGGTGACATTCGATCCCTGCAGCAGCCATGGCGCGGCGATCAGCCAGAGCCCGAAAAGAACGTTCAGGAACCTCAACGGTCGCGCGACCTCGGCCATGGCGATGATGGCGACCGTCACGACCAGGGCGCCGACGAGATGGTCGCTGTCGGCGATGGGTGGAACCGATCCGAGCGACGCCCGGGAAAACATCAGCCAGACCCCGATCAGCGCGCTCGCCACGAGCGTCCAGGGCAGGTTGACGCCCCGAATCGACGAGACAAAAGCCGCCGGCAGCGGGTCGCCAAAACCGGGATGTCTGTCGATGGTGCCCCCAGGCAAGGCATCACCCCGGAAAAAGGCCGACCAGACGGGTCTGCCTCGCCGTTTGTTGAGCACGAGGAACTGTCCCATCGCGACCAGTTCGTCGAGCGAATAGGGGATCATGATCAGCATGGCCAGGCCCGCGGCCAAACAGAGGGTGCAGTAGGTGCCGATGGCGATCGGCTGCATGATGATGAAATAGATGCTCACGACGCCCAATGGCACCACGATGACGCCGAACAGCAGAACCATCCATGGCATGGTGCGCCACCGCGCTCGCCCGCCCATGGCTCCCATCAGGATCTCGATCATGTAGATCATGGTGCCCACGCCCCCATCGGCCACCGGCCAGGCTTTCGACATGTCCGAGGTGATGATGTATTCGGCGCCGTTCAGCACGCCGGGAACATCGAAGAACGGTTCCCACGCTCCGTCGATATGTCCGAGCTGGTAGGCGGTGAGCACCCGCGAAAGCACCAGGCCGATCGCGCCCATGACGATGATCGGCATGCGCTGAAGGTACGTCGAGGGGCAGTAGCTCCAGCCCGGCGGAGTGTCGGTGTCGTCCATCATCCCCTCCGTGCTCATGCCCGGCATCATGGGGATGAGCATGGTCAGGGCGACCACCAGCGCTCCGACCAGCATGTCGTTGGCGTAGACCGCGGCGCTCGGAGCCCAGAAGAGGAGCGAAGCTCCGAGAAGCCAGACCCCGAGGGCGCCGTTAGCCCATTGGGCCCAGCCGTTTCTGGGCGACATGGACAAGGCCGCGAACATCATGATCAGCACGCCGCAGATCAGGTCGTTCCAGCCCGTCAAGGCATTCCGCAGCGCTGGATCCCAAAGGCCACGTTCCTCCGTGACGTTGAGGATCGCGGTCGAGAACTCCGTTTGGCTGAAGGTTCCGAACACGAACGGGACTGTGGCGAGCCACAGTCCCAGTCCCATGGTCAGCCAGTGAACCCAGAGCCTGTCGAAATGCATGCCGCGCATGCCCTTGGCATGGTCGTGGATCATCTGCTGATGTTCGGCCGGCGCCATGTCGTGCGGCCTGGCGGCCGCTTTCTCGGCCTTGTCGTCCGCGACGCGGGCCGCGTTCAAGCCATTGGCGCGATACCAGGCATAAGGGTCGCGCTTAAGGCCTCGAACGATAGCGGGAAGGCTTTCGCGAAGCGAGCGGCGAGGCGACCAGTCCAGCAGCTGACGCGCCCGCGTCAGATCGAGCGTGTAATGGTCGTCGGAGATATCGACCATCCAGGGCCGGATGAAGGTGTCTTCGTCCAGAACCGTGTTCTGGGCCCAGGCCCCCGCCTTCGCCGCGGCCTTGGGTATGGAATGGGTTTCCCAGGCTTCGTCATGAATGAGGCGTCCCAGGGCGCGCTGCAGATCGTCGTAGCTCATCGCGTCGAGCTCGCCGAGCAGCACAGGCAGATCGGGCGGGAGCGCGGCGCGCCGGTCTATGACGCGCTCGACGGCGTCGAGCAGATCGTCGAGATGAAGCGAGGGTTGGCCGGTGGCCAGGCTTCCCGGATAGACGTGAGAACTCAGACGCCTCTCGTTGATCCTCGCGATCTGCTGGGCCAGGAAGGCGGAATGACCGCCATCGTCATAGATGCCGGCCGGACGCAGGTAGACGGCCGGGATCGCGCCGCGCTGCTCGCGGATCAACTGTTCGGTTCGGATCTTGCTGTCTCGGTAGGGCAGCGACGCGTCGAGCGGTGACTGCTCGTTGATCGGAACGCCCGGCGTCGTGGACGCATGGATCAGCATCGTGCTGACGAAGACGAACTGTTCGGTCTCGAAGGCCTGCAAGGCGCGCAGCAGCCGCTCGGTCCCCTTGACCGTGACCTCTTCATATTTGCTGTTGGGCTCGCCCGTCAGGTCGAAATAGCCCGCCAGATGGACGACCGACGCGATCCGTGAGCCATAAGCGACGCGGACCCGCCGGAACGCCGCTTCAACGCTGGCGTCGTCCGTCAGATCGATGCAGACGCATTCCGCTTCGGCGGGCGGATGGGGCGGCAGATCGCGATCAAAACCGATCACCTGATATCTTGTCGACAGATGCCTGACGAGGGCCGAGCCGATGAAGCCGCTGGAGCCGGTGATGATGACCGTCTCGCGCTCGTCGGGCGGGGCGTTCATCGGCGGGAATGCCCAAAAAGCCCCAGCGCGGGCACCAGACGTTGAGGAGGCAGATCGACGGGCCTCAGCAGGCAGGACATGGATATCTCGCCCGACTTCGGGAGCATTCCGTTCATGTTACTCACGTCACTCATCTCCTCCATCATCGAACTCGGGTACTTCAAGGCGAGTTCCAACGCTCTGTCGCCTCAGGCGGCAGTTTAGCGTGTCCACGGGACGCCCCCGCGCCGGGTGGACGGGTGAGCGAGGGCCTTTCTGAGTCAACAAAAGTCTCGACGCGGCGGAGAAGCCAACGGCCCTCCGCCGCGTCGTGAACCGGACGCCGCGCGGCATGCGACGCCAGACTGGATCGGGCGGCGGTTACTGCGGCCGGATCGCCTTCACTTCGCCCGCGCTGCCTGTAACGACCAGATCGAATTCGATCTGGTTACCGACTTTCGCTTGGTCAATCAGGGCGGGTGACGCCGCGAAGCCCATGGTCATCGCGGGCCATTCCAGGCTGGCGATCGGCTCGTGCTCGATCGTGATCTTGCCGCTCTCCGCGTCGATGGCCGATATCACGCCCCGCGCGGTCGCGGACTTCTCTCCGGTCGGCGACATCGACATGGCGTCCATCTCCGCAGGCGCGGGGGCGGCGGAACTGGTGGCGGCTGGGGTTTCCGTCTCCGTCGCCGGCTGCTGACTGCAGGCCGCCAGGGCGATGACCGCCCCGGCTGACAGGCTCAGGCCGAGGGCGAGCGTGCGCGCCTTCACGAACAGGTTTTTCATAGGTTAGCTCCTTGGGTGGGGGTTGGGGTCGAACGTGATTTCCGGCGTCTCAGGAGGAGATAGCCGGCTGGGATGACAAGCATCGACAGGAGGGGCGCGGTGATCATGCCGCCGATCACCGGCGCGGCGATCCGGGTCATGATTTCCGAGCCCGCCCCGTGGCCGATCAGGATCGGGAAGAGGCCGCCAAGGATCACGGCCACCGTCATGGCCTTGGGCCGGACCCGCAGAAGAGCGCCCTCGCGAACGGCCTCCTCGACTTGCTCCCGGGCCGGATCAGGCCCTCGATCGCGGAGCGCATGTTTGAGGTAGATCAGCATCACCACGCCGAACTCCGCCGACAGTCCGGCCAGGGCGATGAAGCCCACGCCGGTCGCGACCGACTGGTCGAAGCCCATCAGATAGAGCAGCCAGAACCCGCCGGTGAGGGCGAACGGCAGGGTGCCCATGATGAGCAGGGCTTCGTCGAAGCGACCGAAGGTCAGATAGAGCAGGATGAAGATGATCACGAGCGTGGCCGGAACCACGATCTTGAGTCGCTCGGCCGCCCGTTCGAGATATTCGAACTGGCCCGAATAGGCGATGCTGACGCCCGGCGTGAGCTCCACCTCGCTGGCGACCGCCTGACGCAGATCGGCGACGACGGACGCCAGATCGCGTCCCCGCACATCGACATAGACCCAGGTGGTCAGCCTGCCGTTCTCGGACTTCAGCATCGGAGGGCCGTCGGTGATCTGGAGGTCGGCGACCGTGCCCAGGGTGATCTGCTGACCCGACGGCGTCAGGATCGGCAGGGCGCGGAGCTGCTCCAGGCTGTCGCGCAGCTCCCTGGGATAGCGGACGCTGATCGGATAGCGGGCGAGGCCCTCCACCGTCTGACCGATGGTCTCACCGCCGATCGCGCCGGAAACGATCGACTGGACATCGTCGATGTTCAGGCCGTATCGGCCCGCCGCCTGCCGATCGATGTCGATGTCCAGATAGCGCCCGCCGGTCAGGCGTTCTGCCAGGGCGGAGGTCACGCCCGGCACGGTCTTGGCGACCTCGGCCACCTGGGCCGCGATACGGTCCATCGCGCCCAGGTCGGCGCCGGACACCTTGACGCCGACGGGGCTCTTGATCCCTGTCGCCAGCATGTCGATGCGATTGCGGATGGGAGGGACCCAGACGTTGGACAGTCCGGGAACCTGGACCGCGCGGTCGAGCTCTTCGATCAGCTTTTCCGGGGTCATGCCGGGCCGCCACTCATCGCGAGGCTTGAACTGGATGGTGGTCTCGAACATCTCCAGCGGAGCCGGATCCGTGGCGGTCTCTGCCCGGCCCGCCTTGCCGAACACCGTCGCCACTTCGGGCACGGTGCGGATCATTCGGTCCGTCTGCTGCAGCAGTTCCGCCGCCTTGGCCGGGGAGAGGCCCGGCTGGGCTGAAGGCATGTAGAGCAGGTCGCCCTCGTCCATCGCCGGCATGAATTCGCCTCCCAGCTGGCTGAGAGGCCAGGCCGTGGTGGCGAAGACCAGCAGGGCGGCCACGAGCGTTTTCCTTGGGTGACGCAGCACCCAGTCCAGCGGGCCCCGATAGATGTGGGTCAGCCAGCGGTTGATCGGGTTGCTCTGCTCGGCGGGAATGCGTCCACGGATCAGATAGCCCATCAGAACCGGCACGAGGGTGATCGACAGGATCGCCGCGGCCGCCATGGCATAGCTCTTGGTGAAGGCCAGCGGCGCGAACAACCGACCCTCCTGAGCCTGGAGGCTGAACACCGGAATGAACGACAGGGTGATGATCAGCAGGCTGAGGAACAGGGCGGGTCCGACCTCCACGGCCGCCTCGGTGATGACCTTCCAGCGATCCTCGCCGACGAGCTTGTGGTCCGGGTGGTCGTGTTCCCAACGCTCGATATGCTTGTGCGCGTTCTCGATCATCACCACCGCCGCATCGACCATGGCCCCGATGGCGATGGCGATGCCGCCCAGCGACATGATGTTGGCGTTCACGCCCTGAAGATTCATGATCAGGAAGGCCGCCAGCACGCCCAGCGGCAGGGTCAGGATGGCGACCAGGGCCGACCGCGCGTGCCAGAGGAACAGGCCGCAGACCAGGGCGACGACAATGAACTCCTCGATCAGCTTGCCGCTCAGATTATCGATCGCCCTGTCGATGAGCTGCGACCGATCGTAGGTGGTCACCACTTCGACCCCCGGAGGCAATCCGGCCTTGAGGGTCTCAAGTTTGGCAGCGACGGCCGCGATCGTGGCGCGGGCGTTCGCACCGGATCGCAGGATGACGACGCCACCGGCCACCTCGCCTTCGCCATTAAGCTCCGCGATGCCACGTCGCATTTCCGGGCCGATCTGGATGGTCGCGACGTCGCCGAGGCTGATCGGCACGCCTCCCGTCGCCGTGCGGAGCGGCACGGCCCGGAAGTCGTCGAGCTCCGTCAAATAGCCGTTGGCGCGGACCATGTATTCGGCCTCGGCGAGCTGGAGCACCGAGCCGCCCGTCTCGCCGTTGGCGCGCTGAAGAGCTTCCACCACCGCCTGATGGGTGACGCCGTAGGACGCGAGCCTGACGGGGTCGAGCACGACCTGGTATTGCCGCACCATGCCGCCGAGGCTGGCGACCTCGGCGACCCCCGGCACGGTCTTCAGCTCATAGCGGAGGAACCAGTCCTGCAGGCTTCGCAGCTGCGCCAGGTCGTTGCGGCGTGTTCGGTCCACCAGGGCGTATTCATAGACCCAACCCACGCCGGTGGCGTCCGGGCCGAGCGCCGGTTGGGCGGTCGCGGGAAGCCGCGCCTGCACCTGACTGAGATATTCGAGGACCCGGGACCGCGCCCAGTAGAGATCCGTTCCATCCTCGAACAGCACATAGACGAAGCTGTCGCCGAAGAAGGAGTAGCCCCGAACCGTTCGCGCGCCCGGCACCGACAGCATGGTCGTCGCCAGAGGATAGGTGACTTGGTTCTCGACGATCTGGGGGGCCTGGCCCGGATAGCTGGTGCGGATGATGACCTGCACGTCAGACAGGTCCGGCAGGGCGTCGACCGGCGTGCTGCGAACCGCAAACAGGCCGGCGGCGAGCAGGGCGAGCGCGGCCATGAGGACGAGGAAGCGCCCCTTGACCGAGGCGCGTATGATCGCGGCGATCATTGCCCGGACCTCCCGCGCGGGGCGGGCGCGACCATGGATGCGCCCGGTGGGGCGGCGGCGGCCGGCCGGCCGGCCGTCGGCGACGCCGGGGCGCGCACGGGCCCGGACGTCTCGCCGATCGGCCGCGCCGTGACGCCTGTCAGGCTGGCTTCGGAATCGATCAGGAACTGCCCCGACGCGACGATCCGTTCGCCTTCCCCGAGACCGGCCAGGATTTCGGTCTGCCCGCCGGCTTCCCGTCCGATGCGGACCTCGGCCGGTCGATAGCGGCCCTCCGGCAGGGCGAGCATGACGATGTCGCGCTCTCCGGTTCGGATCACCGCCTCGGTCGGCACGAGCAGTGCCGACGTCGAACCGCCGCCGAAGGTGATCCGGCCGAACATGCCGGGGCGCAGACGCCCCCCGCGATTGGTCATCTCGATCCGCCCGGTGACCGTGCGACTGTCGCCTACGAGTTCCGGCAACAGCGCGGTCAGCCGACCCGTGAACCGCTCGCCCGGGAACGCGGCCAGGGCCACTCCGACGGACTGCCCGGCCCTCAGCTGGCTCGCCAGCGCCTCGGGGATGGCGGCGTTGACCCAGACGGTGGCCAGGCCGTTGATTTCGGCCAGGGTCATGCCCTGGGTGACACTCATCCCGGCGCGCACGCCCAGCGTCTTGATCACGCCGCCTGTCGGACTGGTGATGGTGATCGTGTTGCGGGGTCGCCCACTGCGTTCGACCGAGGTGATCAGGGTCTCGGACATGCCCAGCAGAATCAATCGTTGCCGTGCTGCCTGGATAAGCGGCGAATTCCCGGTGCGTCGCACGGCCAGATACTCGGTCTGGGCTCCGCCCCACGACGGGATCAGCAGATCGACCAGAGGCGCGCCGGCGACGATCACGTCGCCCGGCGCGCGGTTGTAGACCCGCTGCACGAAGCCGTCCGCGCGCGACTGGACCACGGCGATGTCGCGCTCATTGTAGTCGAGGATCGCCGTGGCGCTGAGGTCGCCCTCCAGGTCGCCGCGGCGGGCCGTGGCATACCGGACCCCGAGATTCTGGGTCAGGGCCGGGTCGATCCTAACGCCGGGGGTGGCGCTGTCTCCTCCCTCATCGGCATATCTGGGGATGGTGTCCATGTTCATGGACGACTTCCCTGGCCCCGGGTAGCGTTCGTTGGGGATCATGGGGTCGTACCAATAGAGGATCTCGCGCTCCCCTCCCCCGTCGGTGGTCACGTCGGCGGCACCGTCCATGCGCTGGGCGATGACGAGACCGCCACCAACGCCGGTTCCGACCAGAAACAGGGCGCCCACGGCGATGCCGAGGCGATTGTTGCGAAACGCGCTCATTGGTCGTCGCTCCCATAGGTCAGGGTGATGTTGACCACATGACGCATCACCGCGGCCTCGCGATCCAGGGTGTCGAGCCGGGCATTGGCCACGGCGGTGAAGGCTTCGATCACTTCGGTCAGTCCGACCCGGTCGGCGGCATAGGCGGCCGTCTCCAGATCGGATCGCTGCAGCACATTGGGCAGGACCACGTCGCGCGCGCGGCGCCAGAGGTCGTGATCCCTGGCGTGTTCGGCCAGGTCGGCGCGAAGGCCGGCCTCCAGCGTCCGGGCCGCGTCCTCCCGCTCGAGCCGGACGCGCAGGGCGTCGGCGGCGCGGGCCGCGATCACCGGGGCCTGCCTTTGACCCTGGAACAGGGGCAGGCTCACGCTCGCTCCGATCGACACCAGATCGCCGAACCGCGGATCTCGTCGGCCGTAGCTGGCGTTGAACGACCAGTCGGGACGTCGCCCCGCACGGGCCAGATCGACCTCCGCTTCGGCCCGCCGACCGGCGGCGGCGTAGGCGCGCAACGCCGGCACCCGATCCAGCCCGGCCCGCAATCCCGCAGGGTCCAGCCCCGACGACGGTGGCGCGCCCTCGACGACGGCTGCGGCGTCGCCGGTCCAACGCGCCAGTTCCGCCCGCGCCGTTTCGGCATCGGCGACCAGCCGAGCCCGTCGATCCTGAAGCGCCGCCCTGAGCTGGACGGGTCCGAGCGCATTGGCCGGTCGATCGACCCCTGACGCCACCCCGGACGGCGCGGCCAGCCACAGGGGCTCCAGAGACGTCAGGACTTCGTCCAGCGCCGCCAACCGACGATCGGCGTAGTACAGATCGATCCAGGCCAGGCCCGTGGCGATGCGGACGTCCCTGAGGACGATGGCATCCTCGGCTCCCGCCTCCCCGATGCGGGCGTCGGCGACGGCCCGTTCGGCCCGGCGCCGCGCCCGACTGGGAAGATCCTGTTCGATGCCGAGCCTGAGGATTGTGAAATCATCCTCGCCGAACTGACCGGCCACCGGACCGGTGACGGGAAACCCGTCGAGCCCGAAGCTCAGGCGGGGGTCCGGCAGTTGACCGGCGGCGACCGCCTCGCTCCGGGCCGCCTCGACCCCAAGCGCCGAGGCCTGCAGGGCCGGAGCGTTGAATGTGGCCCGGGCGAGGGCGCCTTCGAAGGTCAGGGGCTCGGCCCGGACCGATCCGGTCCAGACGCCCAGTGTCACGGCGAGCGCCGCGACCGTTCCGATCGTTCTCATCCTTCTGCCCCCTGTCTAGGCGGTGATACGGTGTCGGAGGGGGCTTCGGGTGTCCTCGGAAGACCGCGCACGGTGCGGCCATGATCGCGACACGCCTTGAACGATCCGGCCGTGTGTTCGCGGGGCACACACACGATGCGACGAAACACATCGTGAGGATTGGGGGACGGGGGCGCGACCCGCCTGACGCAATCCGGATCGCTTGAACGGGCAGACGCGGTGCCTGGAAAGGCAAGAAGGGCGAAGGCGAGCGCAGTGGCGCTCACCACCGATTTGACGGGGCTGGACATGGATTTTTCCTGTGAAACATCAGAGCGCCTGCCACGCGCGGCACGACGCTGGGGCTGATCTGCGCAAGTCTGCGCGACACGCCCGCGCCCGGAGGCCAGGCGTGCGTCAGCGCGACCGCTGCGTATCAGGCCCGATGTTTGGGGGGAAAGACCAGCGGCGGGGGCCCGACGCCTTCGCGAAACACGTCAAGGCGCAAATAGACGATCGGATGCCGGAAGACGGCGCACGGAATCGCCGGACGCGAAAGGATCGGAGGCGCCACGGCGGCACAGCCCATCTTGGCGATGCATTCGGGCGTCATGTTTTCGCAAGGGTTACCGGGCCGGTCGGTCTGAACCCCCGCCATCCCGGCCATCTCCGCGCAGTCTTCCATGCCGTCCATCACCCCGGCCGCCTGAAAGACCTGGATGGGAGTGGCATGCGCGGTCGCCTGGCCGATAAAACCGGCCAGGGCGAGCGCGAGCAGAAGTGTGCGGATGGCGGTCCACATGGCGAGAGACCATACGCGCTTTGAATAGGGGCGAGTCAAGATTGACACCTGCGCAGCCGCTTTTCGACGGACGCTGGCCTGGGCGGCCTGGGTCGGATTGTGTAATTTTTCCTCGGGCGCGAGGGTTCAGGCGCAAACGAGCGTATATCCCTAAGATACCTGTCACTTACGGAGTTGTTTGATGCCCAATCGCAAATTCCTTTCTCTGGTCGGCGCGGCCGGAGCCCTGCTGCTGGTCGCGACCCAGGCCGACGCCCACGCGCGTGTCGTCGCCTCCACGCCGGCCGCCAGCGCCACGGTCGCCTCCACGCGCGCGATTACCGTGACCTTCAGTGAACGTGTCGCCCCGGCCTTCTCTGGCCTCGATCTCGTCAGCGCCGCAGGCACCAAAATCCCCGTGACCTCCAGCGTCTCTGACGACGGCAAGACGATCTCGGGCCGCACAGCGCGCGCTCTGTCCGCCGGAACCTATACGGTGAACTGGCGTGCGGCTTCGGCGGATGGTCACCGCATGACCGGAAACTTTGCCTTCACCGTGCGCTAAGACCCGTGCTCGACCTTCTGGTGATCGGTCTGCGCCTCGCGCAGTACGGCGGTGCCGTCATCCTGCTTGGGACGCCGCTTTTCCTGCTCTACGGACTGCGCGGACCTGATGCCGTCGCCCAGAGCTGGGCGAGAGGGCTGCTCATTGGGGCCTGTGCCGTCGTCGCGGTGGCGTCGGCCCTGGCCCTTGTGGCTCAGACCTCCGTCATGGCGGGATCGATCGCGGAAGGTCTCAAGCCGGCTTCTCTGGGCTTCATGATCACCGGCACCAGCCTGGGCCCCGCCTTTCTGTTGAGGGTGGGTCTGGGCCTGACGGCCTTGACCGTCGTGCTTCTGGGTCGACCCTCGCGGTTTCAGTGGGGGCTGCTCGTCCTGGCCGGCCTGTTGGTGAGCGCGAGCTTCGCCTGGACCGGCCATGGCGCGGCAACGGAAGGCGCGGGTCGTTATCCCCACCTGCTGTCCACCATTCTGCACAGTTGGGCGGCGGCCCTGTGGCTCGGCGCGCTGGTGGCGCTGTGGATCATGACCGCAGGGCACCGTCCCGGTGATTTCCGGTCCGATCAAGTCCTGCACCGCGCGCTGCACGGGTTCGCAGGCGTGGGCTCGGCCGCTGTCGCGGTCCTGATCCTGAGCGGCCTGGTCAACAGCTGGTTCATGGTCGGGATCGACCGGATCGACGGGCTTGTGACCACGCCTTATGGATGGCTCCTGCTGTTCAAGTTGCTGCTGTTTGGCCTGATGCTGGCTCTGGCGGCCTCGAACCGCTTCCAATTGACCCCTGATCTGCTCGATGCGCTCGACGATCCGGATGATATGCGCCTGGCCATCGGCCGACTGAAGCGCAGCCTCAGGGTCGAAACCTTCGTCGCTCTGGCGTTGCTCGCCGTCGTGGCCGTCATGGGCACGCTCGCTCCCGTTTCGGCGATGGACATGGCGATGTAGTCCTTCCGGGCGAGCGACCCGGTGCGCCTGCGACACGCTGTCTGCTGCCGACGTGATGTGACGCCGCAGCCCTGTCCCCTGCCGGCTCTTGTGCTATTCAGGCGCCGCTCGGCTGAGGCTGTGCACGAGGGAGCGGGCCGGCTGGCGCGTAGTAGAGGTATGGGGGCATGAGGAGAGTTCAGAATGACACGTGATCTGGATGAGTTGCTCGCGCGGCTGGCCGCAACGCCGGTCGACCGGCCACTGGACGCACTGGAGTCGCAGGTGTGGACACGCGTCGACGCCTTGCGCACGGAGAGACTGATGGCGCAGCTACGGGGCGGGGCGGTGGCCGTCGCCCTCGTCGCAGGGCTCACCGCGGGCGGCGTGGGTGCCGTCGCTTCACCCAGGGTTCCGACGGAGATGTCGATCTTCACTGTCGAAGCCGGACTGTCTCCCCTGTTGAGACTGGATGCTGCCTCATGATGAAAGGCTGGCGCACGATCGCGCTAACGGCGGTGCTGGCGGCCATCGCCAGCGCGGCGGGAACCTGGATTGGGGCCAGCTGGGTCCTGGACCGCCGTGAGCCCCCTTCCCTGCACGACATTGTTCACGACGAGCTGGATCTGACCGCGGCGCAACACGCCGAAATCGACGTGATCGAGGCGCGGTTCGCCGCCATCCGCCCTGGGCTTGAGGGCGAGGTCCGTGCCGCCAACCTGGAACTGGCGCAGGCCATCGAGCAGGGCGAGGGCGACGGCCCTCAGGTCCAGGCCGCCGTTGATCATTTCCACGCCGCCATGGGTGCCTTGCAGAAAGAGACCATCGCGCATGTGTTCGAGATGCGATCGGTCCTGACACCGGAGCAGGCCGCCGTTTTCAACGACCGGATCGTCGAAGCCCTTTCGCCGACAGAGTCCTAAGGCTCGGCATGGACACTCTTGGGGACCTGCCGGCTCGCGCCGCCGCCGGGGACCGGGCGGCGTTCAGCGACCTGATGCGGCAGACAAAGTCCGCTCTCTTCCGCTTCATCCGCCGTTATGTGGGCGACGAGCAGGACGCACACGACCTTCTGCAGGAAAGCTATGCCGCGGCCTGGCTGAGCCTGCGGCGCTATGATCCCAGTCGCCCATTCGAAGCCTGGCTGCGGACGATCGCTCTGAACAAATGCCGGGACTGGTCCCGTCGCCGCTTCGTACGCCGGCTCGTTCACGGCGCGACTGACCTTGCCAGCCCGGAGGCCCTCTCGGTACCGGATGGGACCGAGCCTGCCGACGAGCAGATCGAGATGGCCGGCAAGCTGGCCAGGCTGAATGAAGAGATCAATCTGTTGGCACCGCATCTCAAGGCTCCCCTTCTCCTCACGGCAATCGAGGGCCGGAGCCAGTCCGACGCGGCCAAAATCCTCGGAATTTCGGTCAAGGCGGTGGAGACGCGTATCGCTCGGGCTCGCCGCAGATTGTTCGACGCGCTGAAGGAGGCGTGACCTCGCGCTGTCCGCGCCCGACCGCGTTTCAACCCCGCACGCGACGAAGGCGACCGTGGGCTTGAGCTTTGCGAAACCGGATCGCTCGCCATGCCGACGAGGAATATCGGGCCGGAGCGCGTATATCATTATAGGCACCGGACCCGCTCCCCCTCCCGGTGCGTCTCAGGAGACCGTTATGAACCGTTTGATTATCGCCAGCCTGGCTCTCGTCTCGGCAGTCGCCCTTTCGTCGGCGGCCCAGGCCCAGAGCAATCCGCACGCCGGCATGTCCGCACAAGAGCACGCCGCCATGCCGGCTGCCGCCGCTTCCGGCGTCATCACCACTCCCGCCGACAATGCGATGCTGAGCGCCGCGCCCAAGACCTTCACCGCCACCTTCCCCCACGCCATGACCCTGAAGGCGCTGAAGCTGACCGGGCCGGCGACGGAAACCGTCGATGTCCAGATCGCGGCGGGCACAGCGCCTCAGACGACTGTCAGCACGCCCCTGCCCACCCTCGCCCCCGGCAGCTATTCCGCCGCCTGGACCGCGACGGGGTCCGACGGCCATGAGATGAACGGGACCGTTCGCTTCATGGTGCACTGAAGGCTCTGCCCTCCTGATCCCCCTGGGAGGTCCAGACGCCTGATGTGGAAAGAGCGCCGTGCGGCCCAGCCGCACGGCGCTTTTGCATCAGACCTGTTCGAGATGACGGACCAAGCCGGCCGGTGACGGAGATGCATAGGGCCCGAGGTTGATTTGAGCGGCCGCACAGTCTGCTCCCTATCCGTGATCAGCCGGCATTGGCCCCATTGGATTGAAGCCAGGTTTGCAACTCGCCGATGTCGGCTGTCTGCATCTCGATCGTTTTTTGCGCCATTTGCTCAATCTCGGCGCCCGGGCTCCGCTCGAGCACCACCCGAGCCATGTCCAGGGCACCCTGATGGTGCGCGATCATCTTGCGAGCCCAGGTCTGATCCGTGTTCCCCCCGGTCGCGCCCATCATGGCGTCTTTCATTTTAGACTCGGCCGCCGCGAACGGCATGTCCTGACCGGTCGGAGACGGTGAGTCGGATGTGGCCCCGGCCTGGGTCTCCAGCCAGCGCCGCAGCTCGGCGATATCCTGGGTCTGCATCTCGATAGTCTTCTGGGCCATACGCCTGATCTCAGCGTCCTGCGTGTCGCGCAGCACGATCTCGGACATATCGAGCGCACCCTGGTGGTGGGGGATCATTTTCCGGGCCCAGGTTTCATCCGCGCTCGCCCCGGTCGCCGCCATCATGGCCTCATGCATCTTCATCTCGGCCGGCGAAAAAGGCGTCTGCGCCATCGGCATGGGCTGCTCCGCCGCCGCCATCGACGCATCGCCTTCGGGCGCAGCCTGCGGCTCAGCGGCCGGAGAACAGGCCGACAAGACGATGGCCGAACAGCCCACCGCCAGCAGCAAAGTGCGTGTCGCAATCGAGTCAGACATCGGTAGTCTCCGCTTCGTGGGCTCGCCGGCAGATCGTTGGTCGGCCGGACGATGAGTGGGGCCAGCGAGACGCCGGCGGGGAACGGGTCTCACCGCTCTCCCGACGTGCCCACGCGGGACGTCGAGCCAGCATAATCCAGACCCGCCGCCACGGTTCCGCCGTGATCAAATTTACCCCAGCGTCGTTCAACTCCGTGAGGGATCGACCACCGAGCTGCGCAATTGCTGCATCACGGTCACGGCTCATCCCCGCCCTCGTCGGGATCAGGAATGCGAACCAACGTGCCTGTCGGTGATCTTGCCGCCCAAGGCCAACGTCGATCAGCCAAGAGGTCCATGCGGCGGGCCGAGATCCACCGGCGCTCCTCCGCCTCGATCCGGTGGCGCTTCGGCTCCAACCGGCCTAGTTGTGGTACGGTCCAGATTCTTGAGGGTTAGGCGTGCCAGATCGACTTCGAGACCTTATCGTCCAGTGGCGCGAAGACCCCTCGGCCACCTATCAGACCTGGTTCCTGTGGGATGAGCGGCTCAAGAATTTCCGCTCCATCCGGCGAGGCATCGGTCAGGTTGTCGAAGAGATCGAAGCGGACCGGTTCGGCGTCGCCTACCGCGGCTCATCGCTCGAGACGATCGTTCATTCCGTCGCCGAACAACGCCAGATCTTCAGGGGGGCAGACCATGCCTTTCTGTGGAAGCCCAAGCTCCGCATCCCCGACATCTATGAGAACCCCGTCAACCAGCGTGCCTTCGGCCGCCTGCTGCACCACTGCAGCTGTTGTTCGACGGCAGCCGAGATCTTGTCCGCAATCCGCGCGATCGACCAGCTCAAGATCAAGGGTCTGGGGCCCGCCGTCGCGAATCTGATCTACTTTCTGCATCCGACACATGCCCCTCCGTTCAACACGGCCATCGTCAACGGATACAACGCGATCACCCGATCGAAGGTGAAGCTGGGCAGCTGGGAGCACTATCTGGCGATGCGCGAGGGCATCCTGGCCTTGAACGCGCGCTATCGCGATCTGCTGTCCAACGACCTGGGTGCCCTCGCGGGCTTTCTGTTCGACATCGGGTCCGGACGATACCCCGCGCCACCGCTGGACAGTGAAGCTCTCTCCGACCGTGGCTGGCAGGAACGGCTTGCCGAAGCCCGGGCCGAAGCCGTGAAATTCGAGAGGACAGCGCTGCAGCAGCGCGAAACCGACCGATCCCATACCGAAATCCAGGCCTGGGTGCGCGATCTGGGGCGAGCGCTCGGCTATCGCGTATGGATCGCCGCCAATGATCGCGGTCGCTGTTTCGAGGGTGGTCGTCTCGGCGAGGGCTGTCTGAACGATCTCCCGCCTTCCTTGGCGGCAAGCGCGGGTGCGGACTCGTTCCGCCTGATTGATGTGCTGTGGCTCGAGGCCGGCTCGGATCGTGTGGCGGCGGCGTTCGAAGTCGAGCATTCCACGACCATCTATTCCGGGATCGTGCGCATGCTCGACCTCGCCCTGTCCGGTGAACTCCACACGTCCGCGGGTCTGTTTCTCGTCGCGCCGGACAGTCGGGAGGGTGACGTCCGCGCCCAGTTGCAGCGACCGGCCTTCAGCCGGATCGCAGACCTCGATGTGCGTTATCTTCCGTATAGTGAACTGGAGAAACACAGGGCGGCCATCGCCCGCTTCGGGACCGATATCCGGGCGCTCGCGGAAATCTCACACCGGCTGATCTGACACCTCCCCTGTGCGGGTGAGAATCCGCGCGGCGCTCGCCAAAGCCTCCGGGTGTGTTGGCACAGCAGTCGTTCGCGATCCGCTCAGATGCGCCGTCATGACGGATCGCCGGGCCGGGAGCGAGGGTCGGATCGCCGCCGCGATCAACGGGTTCTGCGGGTCGCGCGCGCGATCTTCACATCCCGCGATATCCGTATCCATAGGAGAATGAACCCTGAAACGACGATGCTCAGGGTCAGGGCCGTGGTGATGATGATCAGGGGATGGTTGAAGTCCTCGCCGTCGTTCCAGTCCATGACGTGCAGGCGCCAGAAGAAGTCGAAAATCCGCCACACGCCCGAGCGCCGCGTCACGACTTCGCCGGTGTCCGGCGACAGGTACAGGGACGTTTTCTCCCGGTCCGCGAAATCCACCCGCCACAACGGACCGGTGCGGCCGGTCTCTTCGGGGGCGGTCGTCAGAAGCACAGCCTCCGTGATGTCCGCCTCGCCCCTGTAGGCCCGCCGGGCGAACTCCGACGCCTCGCCGGCGGACATCGGCCCGAACGGCCGACCCGTGGCGGCGGACACGGTGACCGGTTCGCCCGCCGCCGGGGTCAAGGTCCAGACCGGGCCGCGGGGTGTGGTGCGCAATTCGGCCCGGACAGGCATCACGCCCGCGCGGCGAGCGATCTCTTCGGGGCCTGGAAGAGCGGCGAGGGCCAGCGGACCGGGCTGAAATTCCACCGCCCGATGTTCGCCGCGCACCGTCTCGATCGGTATGGCCGTCATCACCAAACCGCCGCCGACCCAGAACAGCACCTGGAGACCCACGACAAGTGCGATCCATTTGTGCAGCTGGGTCGAAAGCTTGAGAACCTTCACGGTCGCGTCTCGTCTAGCCGTGACGCGCGAAGACGCGCGTGCCACCGCCTTTCAGGATCAGCAGGGTCTCATAAGGATCCTTTCGACCGTCGGGCATTTCCATGCCCGGAGATCCCAGCGGCATCGCCGGCACCGCGAGCCCCAAAGCGTCTGGTCGCTCGGCCAGAAGCCTGCGCACATCCTCAGCCGGCACATGACCCTCAAGGACGTATCCGCCGATCAGGGCCGTGTGGCAGGACGCCAAGGCGTCAGGAACGCCCTCAGTGCGGCGGGTCGCGCTGAGGTCGGCAAGCTCCGTGACCCGCGCCTCGAAGCCTGCGGCGCGCATGTGATCCACCCAGGCCGTACAGCACCCGCAGGTCGGGGTCTTGTAGACCGCGAGTTCTGTCGAGGCGTGCGCGACCGGGGCGCAGGCCGCCAGGGCGAATGCCCCGGTTCCCGCAGCCAAAAATCTACGACGTGAGAAAGAATTCAGCATAGATCCCATGGGGCCTCAGTGAAGGTTGTCGCCGGACGGTCGCGATCGGGGTCAGCCGACGCGACGCAACGGTCGTGCCGAGGAGTGATAGATGTCAAACCGCCACTCACCGCCGCGCTTGCGAAGCACACTGGTGGCCACGCCGCGCCGTTCGATGGCCTCGCGCGTGCCGTCCTTGAAGGTGATGTGGTAGGTATAGGTCTCGCTGACGAAGGCGGTATCGCCGTCGATCTCCACCTTCGTCTCATGGTCGCGGAAATCGAAACCGGCCAGATCCGTGAACTCGGGTCCGAGATGGTGTTCCAGATAATAGGCGAAGGAGCCCTCCACGCCCCCGTTCTCGAAGACGGCGGAGTCGGCCCAGAACAGGGCGGGTGTCTGCGAGACATCCATCCGTTCGATCGCATCCTTGTACGCGCTGACCACGGCCCGGACCTGTGCCTCGTCGCCGGGCTGCGACTCGCCGGCAGCGTGAGTGGACGCCGGGCCGTGAGAATGGGCCGGTGCCTGGACCTGGGCCTGAGCCGAGCTCACGAGAACGGCGACGAGCGCCGATCCGGCAAGTGCCGAGCGAAACGACATGGAATCAATCTCCTGTTCATCGAGGATGTAAAAAGCTTTCTGCCGCCCCTGGAGGCGGCCAGCGCGGGACGCTGAGGCCGTATCAGAACATCAGATGCCTTACGCCGTGGGTCAGCATCCCGCCCAACAGGCCGTTGACAATCACGGCACCTGCGGTGGCCGTCAATAGGCCGATGTAGATCAGCTCGCGCCCACGCCCCGGTCGGCGAACCCAGTGTTCCTTCGCCCACCAGCTCAGCAGGCCCAGGACGGCGATCGAGGTGCCGAGCCAGCGGTGGGAGGCGTGGATGGCATCATCCTTGCCGGGAAGCCCCATGGCGAACCACCCCAGCGCCACCGCGAAGATCGAGGAGATCGCCGCCAGGGCGATGATGACGCGTGTGCCTTGGGTCAGGACGGGCCGGCGGAGCGCCAGCGCCGCGATCTCGAGCAGAGCCGCGACGAGAAACAGCGCGATGGGAAAATGCACCGCCGCCGGATGCATGGCGCCGAGCCAGCGATACAGTCGCTGGGGCATGGGCCGGGGCCCCTCGCTCGCGGCCATGGCCCCGTGGTCCATATCCTGGCCCATGCCCGGCATGGCCATCATGCCGCCTTCCGGAACGGCTCCCGCCGGCGCAGTGGCGGCAGCGCGGGCAGCCGCCTCCTTTTCGTGGTCCTCGTGAGCGAACGCCGGTCCGGTGAAGGCCAGCGCCAGCACGAGAGCCAGCCCGGACAAAAATCGACGCATCACCATACCGCTCTCCCATCCGGTCTCTTCAGCTAACTACGCAGGGGAGCGGCGATCCCCTCGCCTTCCAGCAGAGCGCGTCATCCAAACGAGGGATCGGCATCTTGGATCGACGAACCCCGAGGCGACCCGGACGATCCGATCGTCAGGCGAGATCGCGCTCACGTGTGGCGCACGGCCCACCTGTGTGTCGAAGCGGGGCTGCGCACCTGGTCGGTTGGCCGATAGAAGGCCTGCCGCGCGGAAGCGGATGCTCGCTCCCGCTGTCGGGCGTCTGGGCTGACAACCAGCAACGCCCTGAAGGCGAGGCCGGGGCTCGGCTGCTGCTGCGGTGGTCGGGCAAGGTCATGGCACGACGCGAAAACCTGCATCTGGACGAGGGCTGATCGGGGCGACCGCGTAAATCGAGATGAACAGCTGTTCAGCCCCTTCCCAGAGCCGACTCTCCGTGCAGGAGCGTGTCACGTCCGATGTTCGCTTGTCGCCGACGCTGCTGCGGGGCCCGTGGAGCGGCCCGACGATTCCAGACAGGATTGAGCGATCCGCTGCTCCTATCCCTGGCCGCGACCTTCCTCCTGAGCTTGGTGTTCTGGACGTTCCCCGGGATCGATCTGGCGGTGACGGGCCTGTTTTACCGGACCGGAGACGGTTTCGCCCTGTCTCGGGATCCTATGCTGAAGGCGCTGCGGGCCAGTTCGACCTGGGTGATGGGGACAATGGTGATCGGTGCCCTGGGCGTGCTGGCGCATCGGGCCGCCACCGGGCGTCTGATCGGGTCGCGTCAGGCGCGACGGGCGACGTTCCTGATCAGCGGCTTGGCCGCCGGGCCGGGGCTTTTGGTGAACGGCGTGCTCAAGAGCCTTTGGGGACGCCCCCGACCCGTGCATCTGGAGATGTGGGGCGGAAAGGCGGTCCATGTCCCGGTCTGGCGGATGAGCGACCAGTGCACAGGCAATTGTTCCTTCGTCTCGGGCGAGGCGTCGTCGGCAGCCTGGATGGTGGCGGTGGCGGCCTTGTTGCCGCCTTCGGTGCGACGATGGGCGCTCTGGCCGGTCGTCACCTACGCTGTGGCCCTGTCGATGACCCGGCTGGCGTTCGGCGGACATTTTCTGTCGGACATCCTGCTGTCCTGGAGCCTCACCGCGCTGGTGCTGGGACTTTTGTGGCGGTGTCTGCCCGAGGCAACCACGTCGATGAGAGGCCGAGGGGGTCCGGGCCTGAGTCGGCTGGCGCGGCCTGAGCCCCTGGGCCCAGTCGCCCGGATCTCCACCTCTGCATTACGGCTGACGGCGAACCAGGGGGGTCGCGCTTCTCACCCCAAAGACGGCCAGTCCCGAGCGGACCAGGCTCCGCCGCTCGCGGGAGCAATGCCCCCGCCCGGCCGGTCAGGCCGCCAGGGCCTTCGCGCATCACATGCTGCTGAGCCACGCTTGAACGATCTTTGAATGTTGGACGGGTCGCCTGGGCCCAGCACAGAAATTCAAGTCGACGCGGATCCGCTCGTTCCTGGGCAAGCCAGGCCTTTGGATGTTGTCCCCCTAACGTCTCTGGGCCTGTCTTCCCTGACGACCGGAGACCGGGCTGCGTGGTCATGTTCGCAGTCTGCCTTTGCTCGTCCGGGATCGCTCTGGGAGCAAGGGGCACCTCCCGGTCCCGGCCCCGCGGGGATCGTCGACGACGCGTGCGCAGCACCCGGGGCGAATTCATGGCCCTGTCGAATCGGTGCCTGAAACGAGGGCTGTCTCGCACGACTGCGTAATCCAATCGAAGGCGTGCCGAGTCGATCCCTATCGCCGACCTTCCTGACAGGAGCTTCTGACGTGAGATATCTGATCCTTGCTGCCGCTGCCGCCATTACCCTGGGGGCCTGCCAACCCGCCGCTGAACCTGAACCGGTCGATGCCCAGGCGGTGCCGGACGACGCCATGACGATGCCGATGACCCCTCCGCCTGCCGACACGCCCGAGCCCGTCGCCGAGCCTCAGGGTGCAGAGCCCGCGGCCGCAGCAGCCCCGAAAGCCTCGACACCCCGACCGGCCCCGGCGGCGCCTGCGCCCACGCCTGCCCCGGCACCCCCGCCCGCCGATCCGATGGCCGATCACGACATGTCCCAGATGGGCGGCATGACCATGCCGCCCAAAGAGTAGGGCACGCAGGCACACTGCATGCTGACACAAGGCCGGTCCAGGCAGCTCTGGACCGGCCTGTACGGCGGTACAGACATGCGCGTCTCTGGGAGCCGGGTTCGGCGGCGGCGCGGATACGCCCCGATTGCGACGATGGCGACTAGTCCTCGACGATGATGCTCGATGTCGGTCGTTTCTCGCGAGAGGATACGCTCGCATGACTTTGGAAGGCGAACCGCGCCTGGGCCTGGACCGACAGATGGACGGACACGGTTGCCAGGGCCTGAACAACCCAATCGGCCTCGCCGCCCGTGGGGGTGATGTCTCCGCCGGGCTCCGGATCATACCGGATGGTGTAACAGCCCAGAGCCTTCGCCGGGCGAATGTCCCATTCGACACTGTCGCCGACGACACAGACCTCGGCCGCTCCGACGCCCAAAGCGGCGAATACCCGGGTGAAGGCTCCAGGTTCGGGTTTGCCTATGCCAGCCTCGCCTTCGATCTGGACATGATGGAACCGCGGGGCCAGACCGAACCGCTCGATCTTGGCACGCTGCAGGAGACGATCGCCGTTGGTCAAAAGCGCCAGCCGATAGCCGGCCTTCTGCAAGTCCGTGAGCAGAGCCAGGGCTCCGGCTTCGCGGTGCATCTGGTCATCGCGCCGCACGCTGAAGGCGTCGGCCAGTCGCTCGGCGACGTCGGGGGCCGGGACACGGACGCCGTCTCGCCGCAGGGCTGAGAACGCCGCCGCGGCGATCGTGCGACGGGCCCGCAGCGGGTCGGCACGACCGAGCGCGTGACGGACCGGATCCCCCCAAAAGGCCTGACCCGCATCCGTCAGCGCCCTCGCCACCCTGTCCGGCGCAAGCTCGCCTAATTCGTGGCGGAAGGCCTGGCAGACGTCTCGCCACACCAGATCCGGTCGACGATACGCCGAGATCAGCGTGTCATCGAGATCAAAGACGACCGCTTTGATTCTAGTCTGAACCGCCACACGCCAGTCCCTCACGCCTGTTGCACGCGCTCGGCCGGAGGGATGGTCGGGCAGGACGCGCCACAGTCCGCCCGCCGATTCCCTGTCCCGCGGCCCTGAGGAAAGACACGCGCCAACCCAGAGCTTTCCGCGGCGGTTCTGCCTAGAACCAGGCCCGGATACCCACGACCAGCCGGGTATCTTCCGAACTCCGCCCCTCGGCTTCCAGGAAGTCCGCCGTATTGCCGAAGCTCTTGGTCCACTCGACGCCCACATAGGGTGCGAACTCCTTGCGGATCTCGTAGCGCAGTCGCGCACCCACCTGAAGTGACGACAGACCCGATCCGACCGACAACTCGGGTATGTCCTCCGCCGAAAGCAACACCTCGGCGCGGGGCTGCAGAATCCATTTCTGCGTGATCCTCTGGTCGTACTCCGCCTCGGCCCGAGCCGTCAGCTCGCCCTTCGTGGACAGGAAGGCGGCGGCGTCGACTTCGAACCAATAGGGTGCCAGCCCCTGGATACCGACAACCAGATCGGTCCGGTCGCCTCCGTCGGGGCGATACGTCTGGCGCACGCCGGCCTGAAAATCGAAGAAGGGTCTGATGGCGCGGCTGTAGAGGGCCTGAAGCTCGGCCTCCTCCAGCCCGCCATCGAACTCACCCTCACCTTCCGATTTCCACCAGAAGCGATTGATGTCTCCGCCCGTCCAGCCCTGAACGTCGAAGCCATATGCCTCCTCGCCGTCCGAGAAGCTCGCTTCCAGCTGATCGATGATGACGGAACTGGCCCGTATGGCGCCGTTCTCGACGCGAAGCTGCTCGCGCGACGCCGCCATCTCCGCCGGATCAAACAACCGATCGGCGGCATGAGCCGGCCCGCTCGTCGCGCCGGGCGGCGGGGGTGTTTCGGGAGGACGCCCTGGATTGTTGGCGCTCGTGGGAACGTCCGGCGGCATCGCCATACCCGACATGTCGTGGCCCGGCGGCATCTGCCCCATGGTCGACATGTCGTGACCGGCTGGCATAGCCGGTGCCGGCTGGGCCTGCCCCATGGTCGACATGTCATGGCCGGCATGCGGATCGGTTGGTGTCGGCTGGGTCTGCCCCATCGTCGACATGTCGTGACCGGCGGGCGTCGCCGGCGCGGGCTGGGTTTGCCCCATGGTCGACATGTCATGGCCGGCATGCGGATCCGTTGGTGTCGGCTGGGCCTGCCCCATCGTCGACATGTCGTGACCGGCGGGCGTCGCCGGCGTTGGCGCTGGCTGGATCTGCCGCATGGTCGACATGTCGTGACCGGCCGGCATCGCCGGTGCGGGCTGGGTCTGCCCCATGGTCGACATGTCGTGACCGGCCGGCATCGCCGGCGCGGGCTGGGACTGCCCCATGGTCGACATGTCGTGACCGGCATGAGGATCGGGCGACGCCACCCGCTCTGGCACGGCCCCCGTCGGACAGACCGGCGCGCCGGCCGTGCCGACGCGGGCGGCGTCGGCGGTCGGCGCACCCCGGCGCACACACCCCGGCGGGAGGGGCGCGGCCTGGGTGGGCTGAGCCGTGGAGGCATGGCCGGCGTGGGACTGGGCCAGGGCGGGCGTCGCGGACGCCAGCATCAGTGGAACAAGGGCAACAGCGGTCCGGATCACGAAGCGACTCCATCCATGGGGCGCACGGTGACGACGTTGAACATCCCCGCGTGCATGTGCATCAGCATGTGGCAATGGAACGCCCAGTCGCCTGGATTGTCCGCCGTGAGATCAAAGCTCACCTTGGCGCCCGGCAGGACATTGACCGTGTGTTTGAGCGGTTGGTGGCCCGCCGGGCCACCCGTGACGAGCTCGAAGAAGTGGCCATGCAGATGGATCGGGTGAGCCATCATGCTGTCGTTGACCAGGGTCACTCGCACGCGCTCGTTGAGCTCGAACCGGAACGGCTCGACGCCGTCGCTGAACTTCTTGCCGTCGAAACTCCACATGAACCGTTCCATATTGCCGGTCAGGTGGATCTCCATGTTGCGGGACGGCGGACGCTGATCCTTATTGGGCTGAAGCGACACGAGGTCGGTATAGACAAGAACCCGATGGGGAACGTTCTCCAGGCCCGTCGGGCGCTCTCCCAGGCGATTGGTGGGAGCCATCGCGATAGAGTCCACGCCGACGCCCACCTCCATGTCCGGCGGCGCGTTTTCCGGATCGCGCATGTTCATGCCGCTCATGTCCATTCCGGACATCCCCCCGCCCGGCTGCGACCCCTGGGCCATACCCGCCATGCCCGCCATGCCAGACGCCATTCCAGGCATCGTGCTGTGATCCATCCCGGCCATGGGCTGCCCGCCAATCGCGCCGTGGTTCATGCCGCCCATGGACTGCCCCCCCATGCCGCCGTGGTCCATCCCGCCCATGCCCATGTCCTTCATGGTCAGGTTGGGAACCTCGCGCAGGGCCGGAACCTCGGCGGTCATGCCCAGACGGGGTGCCAGGGTCGCCCGGCCCATGCCGGACCGATCAATGGCCTCGGACACGATGGTATAGGCCCGGTCTTCGGTCGGCCGGACGATGACGTCATAAGTCTCTGCGACCGAAATCTGGAACTCGTCGGTCTCGACCGGCCGCACGTTCTCGCCGTCGGCATTGACCACGGTCATGGCCAGGCCCGGAATGCGGACATTGAAAATCGACATGGCCGAAGCGTTGATGACGCGCAGACGCACGCGCTCGCCCGGACGGAACAGGCCGGTCCAGTTCTCCTGCGGACCGTGTCCGTTGATCAGATAGGTGTAGGTCGAGCCGTTGACGTCCAGGATATCGCGCGGGTCCATGCGCATCTCGCCCCACATGCGCCGTTCCTCGAGGCTCATGCGGTCGTTGCCGTTCAGGAAGCCTGCGAGCGTCGTTCTCTGCCGGTTGAAGTAGCCGGGGCTCTGCTTGAGCTTCAGCAGGATGTCGTGGGGATTCATGAAGCTCCAGTCCGACAGGACGAGCACATGCTCCCGGTCATAACCGACCGGATCCGCCCCGGCCGGATCGATGACGATCGGGCCATAGTGCCCCAGCGCTTCCTGCAAACCGGAATGGCTGTGGTACCAGAAGGTCCCCGACTGAATGATCGGAAACTCATAGACGAAAGTCTCCCGCGGCTTGATCCCCGGAAAGCTGACGCCTGGCACGCCGTCCATCTGGAACGGCAGCAGCAGGCCGTGCCAGTGGATCGAGGTGTCTTCGTCCAGCGTGTTGGTCACGGACAGGCGGGCATTCTGACCCTCCCGAAGCCTGAGCACCGGCGCGGGTAGTACGCCGTTGATGGTCGTGGCGGTCGCCGTCCGTCCATTGACGGTGAAGGGCGAGTGGCCGATCGTCAGATCAATGTTCGGTCCGGTCAGGGTCGGCAAATCCGACCTCAGGCCCGGGCTGCCGGTCTGAGCCCATGCTGGCAGCAGGCCCGACAAAGCCAGCGCGCCGCCACCAGCGGCCGCTCCGCGCAAAAGGGCTCGACGATCGAGCGTCATTCGGTTCTCCTGGTTGTTCGTTGGCGGATCGCCTGCGCGACCCGTCTCTAAGGTTTACGCATCCCCCACCCCGGCCCCTCGTGACAGGGTGCCGCAGTCGGGGTCCGAGCGGGTTCAGGTCTCCGCAAGGCTCATAGCCGCGCGAGAATAGCCTTCATCTGAGCGATCTCTCGTTCCTGAGCGGCCACGATCTCGTCGCACAAGCTGACGATTTCCGGGTCTGACAGCGACGCTTCGCGGCACATCAGGATCGCACCCGAATGGTGCGGGATCATGGATTTCAAAAACTCTGTGTCGCCCACCGCAGCCTGGGTCCGCATGCCATAGAAGCTCAGCGCGAACACCAGCACCGCAGCGCCGCCGATCAGTAGATTGGTTCGTCTGGACGGGTACATCGAGCGCATGAAGATCAGCATCAGCAACGCCATCGGCGACACCATCATCAGCGTCATATAGACATTGTTGAGATTCAGATAGAAATGATCGAGCGTCGCGATCATCGTGTACATCACCAGATACATGATGATGAAGTCCAGCGTCAGTTCGATCGCCAAAGAGCGGTAGCTGCCCTTCATGCCCTTCATGCTGTGCATGTCATGCGTGGGTGTCATTTTCCCTCTCCCGTTTTCTGCGGCCTGAGCTCCGACGAATCCGCCCGGTGCGTGTCATGACCCGCTGGATCGTTCCGTCGTTCGACATAATCCAAGGCTTTCGACTGCGGTTCCGCCCAATGAAATAAACCCGTTTCCTGCGTGTTCACGCGAGGGACGGACGCCCGGACTGCGTATTAGCTCCGGGACGCCTCCCTTCCCGTCAGTCACGCCGACCGCCTCAGAGTCTGACGGCCCGAAGCCGCAACGCATTGGCGATCACGCTGACCGACGACAGGGCCATCGCCAGCGCCGCCAGTGCCGGCGACAGCAACCAGCCGAACACCGGATAGAACAGTCCCGCCGCGACGGGGATGCCCAGCGCGTTATAGCCGAAGGCGAACACCAGATTCTGGCGGATGTTGCTCATCACCGCCTTCGACAGGTGACGCGCGCGAACGATCCCTTGCAGATCGCCGCCCAGCAGGGTGACGCCCGCGCTCTCGATCGCCACATCCGAGCCCGCGCCCATGGCCACGCCGACGTCGGCGGCGGCCAGGGCGGGCGCGTCATTGACCCCGTCCCCCGCCATGGCGACGACCCGGCCCTCGGCGCGAAGCCGTTTGACCACGGAGGCCTTGTCCTGGGGCAGGACCTCGGCCTGGACCTCGTCGATGCCCAGCCGACGGGCGACGGCTTCGGCGGTGGTCCGGTTGTCGCCGGTCATCATGACCAGCCGCAGACCGGCGGCCTTCAGCGCCGTAATGGCGTCGGCCGTGGTCGCCTTGATCGGATCGGCGATGCCGAGCACGCCGGCGGCCTCGCCGTCCACCGCCGCGAAGATGGCAGTGGCACCGTCGCCCCTGAGCCCGTCGGCCTCCGCTTCAAGCGCCGAGACATCCACGCCGAGCTCAGTCAGGAAACGCGTGTTACCCAACGCGACCCGCTTGCCATCGACCACGCCCGAGACGCCGCGCCCGACCGGACTGTCGAACCCGGTCGCCTCGGACAGCGTCAGACCCCGCTCCACGGCCGCCGACACGATGGCGTCCGCCAGCGGATGTTCGCTGCCTCGCTCCAGGCTGGCGGAGAGGCGCAACAGCTCGACCTCGTCGAACCCCGACGCCGGCCGAAGGGCGGTGACCGACGGTCGCCCCTCGGTAAGGGTCCCGGTCTTGTCGAGCACCAGGGTGTCGACCTTCTCGAACCGCTCCAGAGCCTCGGCGTTGCGTATCAGCACACCCGCGCGGGCCCCGCGTCCGACTCCCACCATGATCGAGATCGGCGTCGCAAGACCGAGCGCGCAGGGACAGGCGATGATCAGCACCGACACCGCGGCGACCAGGGCATACGAGAGGCGCGGCTCCGGCCCGACCAGACCCCAGACCAGCGCCGCGACCAGGGCGATCGCGATCACCGCCGGCACAAACCAGCCCGAAACTGTATCAGCCAGGCGCTGGATCGGCGCGCGGCTGCGCTGGGCCTGGGCGACCATCTGGACGATGCGCGACAAGAGGGTGTCGGCCCCGACCTTGTCGGCCCGCATCACGAACGAGCCGGTCCGGTTCAGCGATCCGCCGACCACGTTCGCCCCCGGCTCCTTGGTCACGGGCATGGATTCGCCGGTCACCATGGATTCGTCGATCGACACGCGTCCGTCGAGGATCTCGCCGTCCACCGGCACCTGTTCGCCGGGCCGGACGCGCAGGCGGTCCCCGACCACGACGCGGTCGAGCGTGACGTCCTCATCCGTTCCGTCGTCCTTCACCCGCCGCGCGGTCTTGGGCGACAGATCCAGCAAGGCCCGGATGGCGCCGGAGGTCTGTTCGCGCGCGCGCAATTCCAGGATCTGGCCGACCAGCACGAGAACGGTGATGACCGCCGCCGCCTCAAAATAGACCGGCGCGCTGCCGTCTATCCGGCGCACCGCCGCCGGGAAAAGGTGTGGTGCCAGGACGGCGATCACGCTGTAGATCCAGGCCGCGCCGACCCCGATGGATATGAGGGTGAACATGTTGAGCCTGCGGGTCCGCAAGGACGTCCAGCCGCGCTGGAAGAAGGGCGCGCCCGCCCACAGCACCACGGGCGTGGCCAGGGCGAACTGGATCCAGTTGGAGGTCTGCCCGGGAATCCGTATCGCCAGGCCGGTCAGGTGGCCGCCCATCTCCAGGGCGAACACCGGCAGGGTCAGCCCGAGGCCGACCCAGAAGCGACGGGTGAAATCGATCAGTTCGTGGTTGACCGGGGCCTCCGCCGTCACGGTTTCGGGCTCCAGGGCCATGCCGCAGATGGGACAGGACCCCGGCCCTTCCTGGCGCACCTCCGGGTGCATCGGGCAGGTGTAGATGGCGCCGGGGATCACGGGCGCGGGTTCGGGCCTGTCGCCCAGATATCTGTCCGGATCTGCGACGAATTTCGTCCGGCACCCGCCGGAGCAGAAGACATAGTCCGTGTCTGCGTGGCTGGCCCTGTGCGCCGCCGTCGCCGGATCGACGGCCATGCCGCAGACCGGATCGATCGCCTTCGCGCCGGCTTTATCCGTGGGACCGTGCGCACAGCCGTCAGGCTTGGGGTCGGCTTCGGCGTTTGGGGCGTGTGGACTGGACATGGCGGGGTCTCCCTGTCGGCAAGCCCGCGACTTATACCCATGCGGGGTATAGCGCAAGGTACCTGCCTGGGGTATAACCGGTGCCAACCGGAGTCGATCCATGCAGATTGAAAACAAGCCCAAGGTCCTCAATCGCCTAAACCGCATCGAAGGACAGGTGCGCGGCATCGTCCGGATGGTCGAGGATGACCGCTATTGCGTCGATGTCCTGGCTCAGATTCAGGCGGTGCGCGCCGCCCTGGCGCGGGTGGAGAGCGAGGTGCTCAAGGATCACCTCGACCACTGCGTCATGGGCGCGATGACCGGCGACGATCTGGCGGACCGCAGGGCCAAGGCGAGCGAACTGATCGTGCTTCTCGGCCGCGCGTCTCGGTAACGCGAGAGGCCGCTCGGTCAGACCTGCCGGCGAAACGGCTCGATGAGCTGATGCAGATAGCCCCGGGGATAGTCGGGGCGGCCGGACACGCCGATCTCGCCCGGTCTCGGCGTGTCGGGGCCAGACCGGAACGTGCCGAGCAGATGATCCCACAGGCTGGTGAACAGCCCGAAATTAACGTCGCCGTCGGTCTGGGACGCCAGATGATGATGCCGGTGGGCCGGGGCCACCGCCCAGATGTAGACCAGAGGCCCGATCTTCATATCGACGTTGGAATGCTGGAGGATCAGCTGGATCGCCACGGCGAAGGCCACCAACCAGGCGACGTCCTGAGGCATGCCCATCAATACGAGAGGCGCGACACCGGCGGCCAGTTCGATCGTCTGGTGAAGAGGATGCTTCAGCAGGCCGTTGAACCCGTACATCCGCTCGACGGAATGATGCACGGTGTGCAACCGCCACAGGGCCGGGATGCGGTGGCTGGCATAGTGCGCCACGGTGATGCCCAGGTCCGCCACCAGGATGGCGAGCGCCAGCTGTCCCACCAGCGGCCAGTCGGACGGCCAGAAGCCAAAGTTCGGGACCAGGCCGGACACAAGCGGCAGGGCCACCACCGACAGGGCGATCGACGCCTCATTGACCACCGCGTGCATCAGATCGCGCCCGTTGTCGCCGTGAGAGCAGTTCCAGGCCCTCTCGTAGGGCACGAGACGCTCGGCCATGAAGGACACGGCCAGAGCCAAGCCGAGCAAGATCGGCAGGGCCCACAGCGGCGCGCCCTGGTCGGCCAAGGTCACGGCGGCCCATAGAAGGCTCAAGAAAAACAGGGGCGCATAGGCGAGACGGATGACGGACCGGATCTGAGGCATCGGGTGGGCTCCTATGGGACCCCACAATGATGCGGTTTGGTCGCGGCCTATTGAACGAACCGATTGCTCTCAGACCGCATGGCGCTTGACGCCTGCAAGGGCGTCACGCCGAACATGCGTTTCGTGATGCGGTTCAGATGCGCCTGATCCGCGAAGCCGCCGGCCACTGCCGCCTCCGCCAGCCCCGCGCCCGCCGCCATCTCGCGCCCGGCCCTTTGCAGCTTTCGCCACAGCAGCCACTGAGACAGCGGGGCCTGCATCTGCGCCTGGGCCAGAACCCTGAGACGCGCGGGCGACAGGCCGACCGTCCTCGCCGCCCGACCGATCGCCCCGGGCGCCGGATCCCTGGACGCCGACAAAAGCGCGTGTTCCAGTCTTGGATCCAGCCTCCTCTCAGCGACCCCGAGCCCGGCCGCCAAACCGGCGATCACGCACGCCGGCGGCGCTTGGAGCCTCAAGAGCTCCGTGACCCGCTGCGGGGCGACCGCTGCGTCCGCCGGTGCGATCAGCGTCAGGAGACGCGAGGCCAGCGCCGTGTGCGTCTCGAGGTAAAGCAGCAGGGCCGCACCGCCGTCGTCCACCATCCGATGGCGCACACGCGGGCCGAGGATCAGCACCCTGCCCGCCAGCGTGACCTGATCGTCCAGGATCACGCTGACGATGCCGGTTCGCGCTACGATCAGCTGGATCGCGACATGGGCGTGGCTCTCGTGGTCGGCGTAGGGACCCGAATAGGCGGCCCAGCCGTCGCCCATGATGAAATGCCTGTTGGATGACGACGTGGACATGATCTTCGAATTCGTCCGACCGGTTCTGGAGCCGGAACCAACGACAAGCTGGATCGCTGTTCGCAGCATAACGCACAAGGATCACAGTCATGAAACGCCTGACCCTCATCGCCGCCGCCTGCGTCCTGGCGGCCGCCTGCTCGCCACAGGCAGAACCCGCCGCCGACGAGACCGCGAGCGCCATGCCCGCAGGCGACGCCATGATGGCGGACGGCAAGATGGGTGAGATGGACAAGATGGGCATGATGGCCCCTGCCGCCGGCGACAGCGAAGCGACGCGCGGTTACAAGGCCGCGATGATGGGCCAGATGGAGAAGATGCCCGCCTATGAGGGCAATGCCGACATCGATTTCATGAAGCAGATGCGCGGCCACCATCAGACGGCGATCGCCATGGCGCAGGTCCAGTTGGCGCAAGGCGAGGACGCTCAGGCGAAGGAACTGGCTCAGCAGATCATCACCGAGCAGGAGCGCGAGATCGCGGTGATCGACGCCTGGCTGGCCTCCCCGGCAGGCACGGAGCCCGCCGGCGAGGGATAATCCCCAGCCATGCGTAACCCCAATTGGGCTGGACGTTTCGAAACGTCCTCGATTGGGGTTGCGCATGACGTCGATTTCGCCGGTGAGCGAGGGCTATCCCTCTGATCTGAGGGCCCTCACAAGCCTTCGTGCCTTCCTGGCGCTCGGGGTGGTGCTGTTTCATTACCAGCTCCAGTGGGATCCGGCGCTCGGTTACAGCCCCATCATCGAGCGCAGCAGACTGGCGGTCGATGCCTTCTTCATGCTGTCAGGGTTCATCCTCGCCCACGTCTATGGACCGTCTTTCGCGGCGGGGACCTTCAGCTACCGGCGTTTCATCGTCGCGCGACTGGCGCGCCTCTATCCGCTGCATCTCGCCGTCTTGGCCGGGGCGGTGTTAATGGTGGCTGGCGCGACGGCGGTCGGAGTACAGTTCAACGCCGCGACCTATACGCTGGACGGACTTTTCAAGACCCTGTTTCTCGTCCAGGCGTGGTTCCCCAGCGAGACCGGCTACAACTGGAGCGGGCCGTCCTGGTCCCTTTCCGCCGAGTGGTTCGCTTATCTGCTGTTCCCCGCCTACGCCTTCCTCGCCCTCAAGCTGCGCGCTCGCCCCTGGATCCTGCTCGCCCTGGGCGTGGTCGGCTATATCGCCATCGACGCCGCCTACGGTGTCTTTTTCGGGAAGGTCCTGCCGCGCGCCGAGGACGACATGGGGATTCTCCGGATCGCGCCGGCCTTCCTGATCGGCATGGCGCTCTACGGCCTGGGTCGTGGCTTGTCGTGGCGTCGCCCGGTCGCGATCGCGGCCGCCGTGGGAACGACCGCCCTGCTGCTTGTGGGCATGCAGTTCTCGCTGGATGACCGTCTCGTCGTGGCCTTGACCGCGCCCGTGGTGTTCTGCTGGTCCATGCTGGCCAAGACCGAATGCGAGGGCGTTCTGGCGTCGCCCCCGCTCGTCTTCGCGGGCGAGGTCTCGTTCGCCCTGTATCTGGTCCATATGCCCATCGTCGTCGCTTACAAGGGCTTGGCGGCCGAGCTCAGGGGGATCGACAGCGGGTTCATCATGTCGCCTGTCGAACTGGCCGGTCTGTTCATCGTCACCGCCCTTACCTCGGTTGCCCTGCATCTCCTGGTGGAGAAGCCTGGTCGGTCATGGATCCGCTCGGCCTTCGAGCGCCGCGACAAGAAAGTCGTCGCGATCGCCGAGTGACGACCCAGGATCATAGGGAGGCCACGGGATCCGACATGGATGTTTGCGCCTACCTGGATCGGATCGGATTCACCGAAGATCCCCGCATCGATCTTCCGACATTGAGGATCCTGCATCAGCGTCATCTGCGGACGATCCCCTACGAAAACCTCGATATCCAGCTGGGGCGGTTCGTCCCGACCGACCCCGACCTCGCCTTTCGCAAGCTGGTCACGGACCGCCGGGGCGGCTGGTGTTACGAGATGAACGGCCTGTTCGGCGCGGCGCTCACGGCGTTGGGCTTCGATGTGACCCTGGTTCATGCGTCGATTGAACAGGGCGCCGCGTCCGTACAGCTCTCTCACCTCGCGCTCGTGGTGGATATCGGACAACCTTACCTGCTGGATGTGGGGTTCGGTGACGGCCTCCTCGGCCCGATTCCCATCCGGGAGGGCATCCACCGGCAGGGCGAGAGGCAATTTGGGCTTGAGGCGCTGGGCCAGGGTGTCTGGCGCTTCATCAACCATCCCTCGAGCAGCGTTCGAAGTTTCACCTTCTCGGTCGCGCCCGCCGACCCGCAGATCATCGCGAACGACTCGGCGCGTTTGCAGATGGCGGCCAACTCTCCCTATGTGCAAAATCTCGTCTGCCAACGGCACACGGCCCATGGCGTGAGCGTTCTCCTGGGGCGCGTGCTTTGCAGCCTTCGCTCGGAAACGCCTGAAGTGACGTTTCTACAATCGGCAGAAGCGTTCACCCGGGCGCTGGAGACCGAGTTCGGGATCGTACTGCCGGCGGCCTCCGGTCTCTGGGCCACGGTCTGCGAACGGCACGAGGTTCTGTTTCCAGCCTCGCAGGCGACGCTGATCCGGTGAAGGTCCGGAGCAAAGCGGACCGGTCGGCGCAGCGGGTCATCGTCGTGATCCCGGCGACGAGGCGAGCGGCCATCAAGCCGCAGTCGCCCGAGCCCAGCCCGACGTTCGCCTCCAGACGTTCGACCGACTGCGGGGCTGAGACGCGTCCATGATCGCGCAGGTCTCGCCCGGGCGACGCCCCGCGTCAGCCGTCGAGCGATCCTTGACCCTCAGGCGTGGGCTTGGTCTTGAGCCAAGCCCCCCCTGTTACGCGGCCGGCGCGGCGCGCGAGGACCAATGGATGTGCTGGATACGCCAGCCTTCCTGCCCGCGCTTCAGAACCATGGTCTCGACCGTCAGTCGCGTGGTGGCGCTATTGCCCGCCTGGCCGGTCGTGCTCCCTTCGCTCGTGATCCAGGCCACGTCGCCATCGACCCATCCCGCGCGACGCGTCATCGTGGACTCAGAGGCCGCCGCATAGGACGCGTCGGCCTGCAGATGGTGCGACGCGTATTCGTCTCGGGAGCGTTCGGCTCCACCTTCCTCGAAGATCATCACGTCCTCGGCCATGAAAGTCAGGGCCGAGGCGGTGTCGCCCGCCTCCAGCGCTGCGTGAAAGGCGTCCACGACGCTCGCGGCCTCCGCGGCTTCGGGCGCGACCTCCAAGACTTGGGCTGCCTCGACTGTTTGCAGTGCGAACACAGGGGTCGCCGACATCAGCAGGGCGGTCGCGGCGGCGGCGAAGAGGGCTCGGGACATGGCGGCTCCAGATCGTTGTGTGAACCTTGACCCTATCTGGTGACGCCGGTCGTTGTCAGCCCTAGTCTCGGCTCACGCCCATCACGCCCTGGAGGGCGTGATCGTATCGGCCGCCTTGCGACAGGCGTCCTCGCATCGGCGACAGGCTTCGGCGCAGATCCGGCAGTGTTCGTGCATGCCCGCGTGCTTCTCGCACTCGGTGGCGCAGGCGGCGCAAGCTTCGGCGCAGACCTTCAACATCCATTTGATCACGGCTTCGTTGCTGCCGGTGCGGCGGGCACCGACGGCGCCGGTCGCCGCGCATATGTCGGCGCAATCCAGGTCGAGCCGGATGCACTGGACCATGTCGGACACCATGCTTTCGCCCAGACAGGCGTCCGCGCAGATGCGACAGGTCGCGGCGCAGGCGTAGGCCTCCTCGATCGCTCGGATAAGCGCCTCGTTGGTCTCGCCCTGGACGTGGGGATGGCTGCCGATCATCGACGCGATATGCATGGTTTTGTTCCTTTCGTGATTGCGTCCCGGATCAACGGGGTGTTCCGGGCGATGTTCCGCCAAGCATTGGAAAGGAGGCCGACCTGCGGACTCTAAACATGTTCGTCCCCAGCGCTTGCGGGTCTGATGGGGCCGGCCGATGCAGCCGCCTTCCGGCAATTTATTGCGACGGGCCGCAACGCAGCCTGCGCAAACGTTTTCGCTTAGCGCGGCATGGAGTGTAAACGTGATCAGGCCTCCTGGAAGGCCGACGCCCCCGACAGAGAGCCTGCCCGTGAAGCGCATCACCCACGAAATCGTCGTCGAGGCGGCCCCCGAACGCGTTTGGGGGATCCTCGCCGACATCCCCTCCTACCCGGAGTGGAACCGATCGACCCGGATCGTTCTGGATCCAAAGACCCCGGACCTGATCACCTACGGACTGACGGCCGTGCGGCCCAACGGCAAGGAACTGCCCTGGACCCTGAACGGACGCCTGCTGATCCGCCGTTCGCCCGAACGTCTGTCGTGGCGGCTCGGCCTTCCGGGTTTCGTTTTCCTGGCCATGTCCTACGCGCTCACCCCTCGTGGCGCCGGGACGCACGTCCTGTTCACCGCCGAAGTGAGCGGGCTGGTCCCGCGTATCTTTCCGAAACATTTTCCGAATCTGCTGCCGCAACCGATGCTCGGCACGCTTCAGGCCCTCAAGCGCCGCGCCGAGACCGGAAGGCCTAAACCAATCTCCCGGTCATCGACCCCGAAGAAGGTATCGACCCAGAAGAAGCTTCGGCACGGCGGACGTCCACCCCGGCGACGGTGATGTCAAAAGGAACTCGTGGGCCAAGGCCGGCGAACCTATCCCGTCGGCCTCGCGGTCCGCACAGACGACGTTCGACCGCAGGCGCGCCTGCGGTCGAACACGGCATGAAAGAGAAAGCGTGGCACCCTCCTAAGAGGGGTTATCTACCACCGGCGATCGTGCTGGCGCTCGTGCCGACGGTCCTCGCGGCGGTGCTGACGGTCGTGCTGTCGATGCGCCCGCCGGTCTTGACGGTAATCGCCCCGGTCGTAGTAACCGCCGCCGTTGCCGTAGACATACCCTCTCGACCGGTCGTAATACCCGCTGTTTCCGTAATAACCATTGTTGCCATAGTAGCCGCTCTGATTCCCGTAGTAGCCGGCTTGGGAGCCATAGGACCGATTACGGTTTGAACTGGACGCGATAGCCGCGCCGGCGAGCGCTCCGACCGCGGCCCCAATGACAACGTTGCGACCGTTGTCGTGGTGGTCACGTCCATAGTAGGAACTCTGAGCGGCGACGGGTGTCGCGGCCAGCATCGCCATCGCCAGACCGCCGATGGCAAATGATCTGAAAATCTTCATTATCGATGTGTCCTTGGTTCAATCATCTGGGCAAAGCGCCGACGTCGACGATCAGTTGGCGCTTTACGGCCTGAACGAGATGAACCCACGGCGTTCATACTCTATTCATCCTTAACCGCCCCGGTTCGGGTCGTCTCCGTCGTTCAGAGCTGTGAGTCCACGGTGGCGGATCGCTTCAGCGACGTGGGTTTCGACCGGGATTCCATTCATAAGACAGAGGGCATTCCTCTGATCCCGCGTGTGATCGCTGCCGCGATGCCGTCTTGACGGATGTGCGCGTCTTCCGGGGCTATGGACGCCATCGTCTTGATGAACCCAGAGTGATGGTCACCCCTCCGTTTCAACCATGCCGTCAACTGGCACCGCCTTCATGGCTGGGAGGGGTCCGCCTCGTAGAGTCGCGGTCTTCAGTCCTTGGCACCTGTGAGGATGTCGTATGTGACCGCGCCTCCACAGCAGATCGGAATCCTTCACCACAAGGATGACGTGCGGGCCGATCTTACAAACGCGTCAATGTGCGCAGCCCGTCGATCGCCTGAGAAGCGCGCCACCCATCGAGGCGCGCTTCTCGCGGCAAGCCATCCTTAAACCCCAAAAACTTTCAAAATTATGCGCCTAAGTCCCACTTTCTTGATAAACAGAGAAGAAGGAGCCGTTTAATGCCCAAATCCCCGGTGCAAGCCTTTCCGGAAGTCTTCGTCTCGACGAGCGAAACGGCGACGGCTGTGTCACGCGCGGTCAGCCAAAATGAGCTCCGACAGATCGGATCCAAGCTCTATACCCGCAATCTGGTGGATCCGCCCGAGCAAATCGTCGGTCGCCATCTCTGGACCCTCATTGGAGCCTATATCCCAGGCGCGCTGATCGCCGACCGAACCGCGATCGAAAACAAGCCGGCGACTGACGGTTCGGTCTTCGTGGTGTCCGATCGCAAGCGCGATATCGCATTGCCCGGCGTAACGATCCGAACGCGCCGAGGCGCGCCCTCCCAGCCTACGGACCTGCCGTTCGTGGGCAATCTATTCCTCTCCTCGACCGCCCGTGCCTACCTCGACAACATGGCCCCGTCCCGTCGGCGCTACGGCGATGTCACACGCACCCTGACGCGAGGCGAGATCGAGACCCATCTCGACACCCTCATTCGCCGAGGCGGCGATGAAGCAGCCAACAGGCTAAGGGACGAAGCCCGCCGGATCGCGCCCATGATCGGACGAGAGGAGGAATGCGAATCCCTGGAGAGAGTGATTGGAGCCCTCCTCGGCACGCGCGACGAGCCCCTCGTCACCGACCAGGCCCGGGCGCGGCGGTCTGGCTTCCCCTTCGATCCCGAACGGCTGGCCCGCTTCGAACGCCTGCATCGGGAACTGCGCTCCACGGCGCCCGTCATCCGCCCCACCGCCGAACGCACCCCGCAAGGCCGTTCGAGCCTGGCCTTCTTCGAAGCCTATTTCTCCAACTTCATCGAAGGCACGGAGTTCGAGGTCAGCGAGGCGGCCGACATCGTGTTTCGGAACGTCATCCCCCGTGATCGTCCTTCGGACGCGCATGACGTCCTCGGCACCTGGAGGCTGGTTTCTGATCCCGTTGAAATGGCGAAGACACCTCGGGACGCCCCGGAGTTCTTCGACCTCCTGAAACGCCGACATGCCGCTCTCATGGCCGCCCGGCCCGACAAGAACCCGGGAGCGTTCAAGCAGGAGGCCAACCGGGCCGGCCAGACGACCTTCGTCGACCCGGCCCACGTCGAAGGCACGCTGACGCGCGGGCTCGAGCTCTATAACAGCCTGGAAACGCCCTTCGCCAAGGCGGTCTACATGATGTTCCTCGTGTCGGAAGTTCACCCCTTCACCGACGGCAACGGCCGTATCGGCCGTATCATGATGAACGCCGAACTCGTCGCCGCCGGCGAAGAACGGGTCATCATCCCGACCATCTTCCGCAGCAACTACCTGGCGGGACTGAAGGTGCTCTCGAACAGCGACAATCCGAACACCCTGATCCGAAGCCTGGATTTCGCGCAGAAATGGGTGGCTGCCGTCCCCTGGGTCGATCTCGGCGCGACGCAGAGGGTGCTGGAAGGCTGCAACGCCTTCTTGGATCCGGCTGAGGCCGACGAACGCGGCATCAGGCTGCGCCTTCCCGAGACCTTCTAGCCCAGCAGCGCGTTTTTGCGAGCTGATTGCCCGGGGCCGTCCGTTCCGGGTGCGGGATCGTCTCAGTTGACAGTCTGATCCCACGCGCTGGCTGATGTTCTGATGTAGCGGGCTAGGCAAAGCACCCCAGCAGTCACAGAAACCGCGCGGACGTCGCCGCAGATCGGCCGACGGGGCCGTGCAACAGATCCCTCATCGCGCATGATCGGTTCAACAGGCGCTCGACGAACGATCGCAATTTCATCCCTCTGCTGGTTGGCCAGGGGGACCAGCCCGGCCAGAATGAATAGCCCCTGGCGTTGGGGATCATTTCCCGGAAGTGGGCCAGCGATCATGACGCTCGTCGATCACGAAGGGATGCGCATGGGCGGCGGCGGGGACACTCGCCGTCTTGTCGGCCAGATGCGGATCGTCGGGTTCCAGCTCGGGATGATCATGGGCCAGGATCTCGGGATCCCGAGCCGGCCAGATCAGCAGACCGAGGACCGCACCCGTCGCGCAAAGCGCCGCCAGGACCAGGAAGGCCGCTCCTGGATCCGCCTCGGCACTGACCAGCCCCGCCACCGGATAAGCGATCAGCCAGCAGGCGTGCGAGAGGGCGAATTGGGCAGCGAACAGAGCCGGTCGGTCCTGTGCCGTCGACGATCGCCGCAGGGCGCGACCCGCAGGGGTGATGGTCAGGGAATAGCCGAACCCCATGATCACCCACAGCCCGATCAGGACCGGATAACTGACCGCGACCCAAGCCCCCGCGAGCAGGACGGCGGTCATCACACCCGCTCCCAGGACCATGGCCCTCCGGTCCGTCATGCGACCCAGCAGCCGCGGAAGGAATACCGCCGCTGTCATCGATCCGCCGCCGAACGCCGCCAACGCCCAGGCGCTGGCCTGTTCCGACAAGCCGAACTGGGACTGGACCAGCACCACGGTGTTGACGAAGACCATGGCGCCGCCCGCGGCCGTGGCCAGGCTGATGGCCAGCAGTCCACGCAGCCGGGGAGTGAGGGCGAACAGGCGCAGGCCACCCGTCAGGCGCTGGATGAAGGGTTTGGGCTGGATCTTGGTCAACATCGGCAGGCTGGCCCCGACCACGAACAGGGCCGAGACGACAAAGCCCAGAGCCGTGCCGACGAACAGATTGTTGTAGCTGATGAAGGCCAGCAGCACCGCCGCCAGCACAGGGCTGGCCACGCTCTCCAGATCGGCGGCGAGCCGCGACAGGGACAGGGCCTTGGTATAGTCGGCCTCATCCGGCAGCAGGTCGGGAATCATGGCCTGGAACGCCGGCGTGAAGGCCGCCGACGCGATATAGAGCACGGTCATCAGGCCATAGACCTGCCAGGGCTCGCTCACGAACGGCAGGGCGACGGCGACCCCCGCCCGGACCCCATCGAGAGAGACTAGAAGAGCCTTGCGTGGCAGCCGTGCCGCAAGCGCGCTGGCGAAGGGGGCCACGCCGATATAGGCGACCATCTTGATCGCGAGCGCCGCCCCCAGCACCTGGCCCGCGTTCGCTCCGGCCAGATCGAACGCGAGCAGCCCCAGCGCGACCGTGGCCATGCCGGTGCCGAGCAGCGCCGCGACCTGGGCGGTGAACAGGTTCCGGTAGGCGGCATGGCGAAGCGGCGAGAACATCGATCATCCTTCCGAGGCCGAGCCTCCGTGACGAAACCCCATCGCCGCCATCGGTTCGACCGACCGCGACGATGGGATCGAAGAACGATCAGACAACCCGTTTGACTTCGCTGTAGGCGCCCTCGGTGACGAGAGTGATGGTCACGGGCTGGCCCGTGCGGTTGCGCCAGAACCATCCATGACTACCGGTGAATGCCGCCGTCAAAGTGTCCTCGACCCGCTGCTCTGAGCCCTTGTCATAGCCGTGGTAGGAGGTTCCCGGCCGATCGGCATGGGTGTCGTAGTTGACCCGGCCGCCGCTGCTGGACCAGCTGTAGCGGACCGTGGCCCCCTCCTGCATCACCAGCTTGATCTCAGCCCCCTGATCGGGCGCCAGGGTCAGGACGGTCCGGTCCGAACGCGTCCCGGCCTGGGCCGCGGGAACCGCAGGAGCCGCGCCGGTGGCGGCCACAGCCGGGGCGGTGGCGCTCGTCGGTAGGGTGATCGGGGTCGACTCCAGCGCGGGCGCCGGGCCGGCAGCCGAGGTTGCCGCACCCGCTTCCGCCGCCTTCTCGGCCTCGGCCTCGGCGGCGAGCTGAACCTTGATCCGGCCCATCTCGGTCAGGCCGAACACCGACCCCACGCGGGTCGGATCGACCCCGTATTCGGCGGGCATGACGATCGTGACCAAGAGGCCGGCGGCGATCGCGGCGGCGACGCCGGTGGACTTCAGGAGCTTGCCCGTCGAGGGCAGTTCGGAGGCGATGGGCTTGTTGGCGTTGTACATGGGTCAGTCTCCGATCAGAGGACGAAATAGCCGACGAGCTGATAGCCCGTCAGAACGAAACCGAGGGTCATCAGGACGACGTTGGCGACATAGGCGTGCTTCCAGAAGCTGCCGGTCTTCCGCCAGAACCCCATGGCGATCAGGATGGCCCCGAGCGCCAGAAGCTGGCCCATCTCGACGCCGATGTTGAAGGCCACCAGATTCACGAACAGGCCGTCGGGGGCCATGTTGAAGTCCTGCAGCTTGGTCGCCAGGCCAAAACCGTGAAATAGGCCGAATACCAGAGTCGCGACCTTGGTGTTCGGCTGGACGCCGAACCACCGCTGGAAGGCCCCGAGATTGTCCAAGGCCTTGTAGACCACAGACAGTCCGATGATGGCATCGACCAGATAGCTGGACACGCTGACATCCATCAACACGCCCAGCAGGAGCGTGGTTGAATGGCCAATGGCGAACATCGTCACATAGATCGAGATGTCCTTCATCCGGTAGAGGAAGAAAATCACCCCGAAAAGGAACAGCAGGTGGTCGTAGCCGGTGACCATATGCTTGGCCCCCAGATAGACGAACGGCCAGAACACGATGCCGGATGTCTCCTGGATATAGCCCTTGTCGCCGTCCGCGACGCCATGGGCCAGCGCCTGGGCTGTGACGCCGTCAATCAGGAAGAACAACAGAACGGCGAGCAGCGCCGTTGCGGGAGATTTGAGCCACGACCAGGGGTCGGGGCGGTAAGCCACTGTCATGGGAACCTTTTCAGGGGTTGGGTCTGCAGGACGGGATGAGGGGGACCGGGTCATCGGGCCCCCCGCTTGGGTCGGAACGGAAGATGATCCAGCCAGGCCGGACGCGGTTGGTCGCTGGACCGATCACGGCCATGCACGAGGCTGTAGAGCGCGGGCAGGACCAAGAGGGTCAGTATCGTCGAGGAGAGGATCCCGCCGATCACGACCGTGGCCAGCGGGCGCTGGACCTCGGCCCCGGCGCCGACATTGAGCGCCATCGGCACGAATCCCAGACTGGCGACCAGAGCGGTCATCAGCACGGGTCGAAGCCGGGTCAGGGCCCCCTCGCGGATGGCTTCGGCGACGGGCTTGCCCTCCTCGATCAGGCTGCGGATGAAGGTCACCATCACGACGCCGTTCAGCACCGCGACGCCGGACAGGGCGATGAAGCCGACGCCGGCCGAGATCGACAGTGGGAGATCCCGCATCATCAGGGCCGCCACCCCCCCGGTCAGCGCCAGGGGCACGCCGGAGAACACGATGGCCGAGTCCTTCCAGGAGCGGAACAAGGCGTACAGCAGGCCGAAGATCAGCAGCAGCACGGCCGGCACGACGACCTGCAGCCGCTTCGCCGCCGAGATCAGCTGTTCGAACGTGCCGCCATAGGTTACCCAGTATCCTGCTGGTATCTCGACTTCGGTTTCGATCCGGTCCTGGACCTCGCCGATGAAGGAGCCCAGGTCGCGGTCGCGGACGTTGGAGGTGACCACGATCCGCCGCTTGCCGTCCTCGCGGCTGATCTGGTTGGGACCGACCGTGAGGGCGATGGTGGCGACCTCGGCCAGGGGCACGAACTGACGCGGCTGGCCTTCGTTCGCCGGCAGCGGCACCTGCAGGCGACCAATCGCGTCGGTGTTGGAACGGATGTCCTCGGGCAGACGGACGACGACATCGAACCGCCGGTCGCCCTCGAAGATCTGGCCCGCCGTCGTGCCGCCCATCGAGGTCGAGATCACCGACTGGACGTCGTTCACGCTCAAACCCAGCCGCGCCATGGCCGTCCTGTCCGGCGTGATCTGCAGCACCGGAAGACCCGTGACCTGTTCGGTCTGGGGATCGGCCGAGCCTTCGACGCTGGCCACGATGGTCTCGATCTCGGCGCCGAGTCTCAGCAGTTCATCCAGGTCGTCGCCGAAGATCTTGATGGCGACGTCGGCGCGCACGCCTGAGAGCAGTTCGTTGAACCGCATCTGGATGGGCTGGGTGAACTCGTATTTGCTGCCGGGAACCTCGTTCACCGCCGCTTCCATCTCCTCGACCAACTGGCCGCGGGATTTGCGGGGATCAGGCCAGTCCTTGCGATCCTTCAGCATGATGAAGGTGTCGGCCACCGAAGGTGGCACCGGATCGGTGGCCACCTCGGCGGTGCCGATCTTGGCCACGACCCGCTCGACCTCGGGGAACTCAGCGATGCGGGCTTCCACGGCGGTCTGCATCTGGATGGCCTGGGTGAGGCTGGTGCCAGGGATGCGCAGGGCGTGCATGGCGATGTCGCCCTCGTCCAGGTTCGGGATGAACTCCGACCCCATCCGCGACGCCCCGAAGCCCGCGAGCGCGACGAGGAAGACCCCCATGCCGATCATCAGGACCCTTGTCTTCAGCGCGAAATCCAGCGCGGGCTGATAGCCGACACGCGCCCAGCGCATCAGGAAACTGTCCTTTTCCTCGACCTTGCCGGTGACGAACATGGCCACCGCCGCCGGCACGAAGGTCAAGGACAGGACCAGCGCTGCCGTCAGGGCGATGACGACGGTGATCGCCATCGGGTGGAAGGTCTTTCCCTCAACCCCGGTCAGGGCAAAAATCGGCACATAGACCAGGGTGATGATCATCACCCCGAACAGCGACGGCCGGATCACCTCGCTGGAGGCCGTGGCCGCCAGTTCGAAGCGTTCTTCCCTCGTCAGGACACGCCCCAGACGGTGCTGGGCCTCGCCGAAACGACGCAGACAGTTCTCGACGATGATGACGGCTCCGTCGACGATCAGGCCGAAGTCGAGCGCGCCGAGACTCATCAGATTGCCCGAGGTACCGGTCCGCACCATGCCTGTGATGGTCATCAGCATGGTGACCGGAATGACCGCCGCCGTGATCAAGGCCGCGCGGATATTGCCCAGCAGCAGGAACAGCACGACAATGACCAGCAGCGCCCCTTCCAGCAGGTTCTTCTCGACCGTATGGATGGCGCGTTCCACCAGGTCCGTCCGGTCATAGACCGGCGAGGCGGTCACGCCGTTGGGCAGGGCGCGCGCGGCTTCCTCCAGGCTCACGGCTGCCGCCTGGGCGACGACGCGGCTGTTCTCGCCGGCCAGCATCAGCACGGTGGCCAGAACGGTCTCCTTGCCGTCCTCGGTCGCCGCGCCGGTCCGCAATTCCTCGCCCATGCCGACATCGGCGACATCAGCGATGCGGATCGGCACGCCGCCGCGCGTGGCGATGACGACATTGCCCAGGTCCTCGGTGGTCGAGGCCTGGCCCGGCACGCGGATCAGATACTGTTCGCCATAGCGTTCGACATAGCCGGCGCCGACATTGGCGTTGTTGTTGCCAAGGGCGTCGACCACCTCGGCCATGGTCACGCCATAGGCGGCGAGTCGGTCGGGGTTCGGGGTGACGTGATACTGTCGCTCATAGCCCCCGATGGTGTTGACTTCGGTAACGCCCTTGGTGTTGCGCAGCTGGGGTCGGATCACCCAGTCCTGGAGCGTGCGCAAGTCTTCGGTCGTATAGGGCTGGCCGTCCGGGCGTCGGGCACCGGGCTCGGCCTCGATCGTGTACATGAAGATTTCGCCGAGACCCGTGGCGATCGGGCCCATCTCCGGGGAAATCCCAGGCGGCAGCTGGCCCAACGCACCTTGCAGGCGCTCATTGACCAGCTGGCGCGCGAAATAGATGTCGGTCCCGTCCTCGAAGATGACGGTGACCTGGCTCAGCCCATAGCGGGAAACGGAGCGTGTATACTGCAGACCCGGCACCCCAGCCACGGCCGTCTCGACCGGGAAGGTGATGCGTTGTTCGGCCTCGAGCGGCGAATAGCCAGGGGCTTCGGTGTTGATCTGAATCTGGACGTTGGTGATGTCCGGCGTGGCGTCGATCGGCAGGCGCTGGAAACTCCAGACACCGACCGCGCAGGCCAGCAGGACCAACGCCATAACCCCCCAGCGGAAGCGGATCGACAGCGCGATGATGCGTTCAAGCATGGTGTGCGCGCCCCCTAGTGGTCATGGCTCGCGCCGGACTTGTCGATGTCCGCGCGAATGAGGAAGGCGCCGTCGACGACGTATTCGGTGCCGGGTTCGAGCCCGCCCAGCACCTCGGTCCATTCGTCGGTGCGGCGACCCAGGTCGAGCATCCGCACCTCATAGGTATTGCCGACCTTGGCGTAGACGACCTGGAAGTCCCGGAACGGCATGATGGCCTTGGTCTGGACGGCCAGAGGCACTTCGCCCTGCCCGACCTGGACCATGCCCTTGACCCCCAGTGACCATTTTTGGGCTTTTCTGAAACGCGGTGAAACAACAAAACCGGCTGGAAAGCCATTGAAAATACGCGTGAAACTGCTACATACTGATCCAGCCGGTTTCGTCATGACCCTCCGATTTTTGTGACCAAATCTGTGACCAAATCGGCGGCTTTCAGTACCAGCGAGTTTGTGTATGACCAGCCTTGACCCGTCCGCGTCGGTCACCAAGATCCTTCTGACCGCAGGCCCTCGCGGCACCATTCATATGAAGGTGCCGCCAGGCGTTCGTCGTATCCGCGACAGTCTTACGCCCGGCCTGGACATCCTGATCGGGAAGACCAAGCGCACTTATGCGGTGAAACTGAGGGTCAAAGACCGTCCCGGTCAGTTGGTCGTTCGGTTGGGCGACGTCGATCAACTGGACCTCAAGGACGCGCGACTTCAGGCCAGAGCCGCGATCGATGATGCGCGAAGAGGCATCCTGCCAGAACAAGCGAGCGAGCGCCGGGAACAGGCCAGGCGCGCTGAAGCGGCGGCGGCCCGCAAAGCGGAACTGGAGGCCGAGCGGGCGCAGTCCGTCACCTTCAGGTCCGTCGCGGACGAATACCTTGCCGACAAACTCCCCGGTGGCGGCGGCAGGCTCGCGTCCCAGTCCGAACTCAAGCGCAAGCTCGAGAAGGAATTGAAGAGCTGGCATAAGCGGCCGATTGCCGAAATCACGCGAGCCGAGATCAAGACGCTGGCCAGAACCAAGGCCAAGGCGTCGGAAACCTCAGCCAACCGGCTTCTGTCCTTCATCAAGCGTGTTTTTGCCTGGGCCGAGGATCAGGACATCATCGACGATAATCCCGCGCTCGGGGTGAAGAAACCCGGCGCCGAAGCCGAACGGATGCGCTATCTCGAGGATGACGAGATCCGGCTGTTCTGGAAGGCGGCCGACACCATCCCCGAGCCGGCCGGACGGCTCTTCCAGCTCTGCCTGGTCACAGGCCAACGCCGGGGCGAGGTCGGCGGACTGCGGCGTTCAGAACTCGGCGAGTTTCGGTTCAAGGATCGCGAGGGAAAGGCAAGCTCGGTCAAAGCCTGGTTGCTGCCTGCAGGCCGAACGAAGCGTCGGCGCGATCATGCCGTTCCCCTTTCGCCCTTGGCTCAAGCCATCATCGCTGGCGTTCCCGAACTGAAGAATGAGCAAGGCGAGGTGACGGACCACGTCTTCGCCACGGCGGGCCATAGGGACCAGGCCCCCTCGGGTTGTTCGAAGTTCAAGCGAGCGCTGGACGAGGCGATCGGGCGACTGATCGCCGAGGAAGCGGGCGAGGATTTCGATGCCGCACGACATCGGCTGGCGGACTGGCATATCCACGATCTGCGGGCGACCTGCGCGACCCACCTCGACATGGAGGAGGTCGATAGCCAGACAATCTCGCGGATTCTGAACCATGCAGAGGGTGATTCAAAAAGCATCACCAAGCGTTACAAGCGTTATGCCTACGACCGCGAAGCCTCGGAAGCGCTCAACCTCTGGGCCGAGAAGCTGGAGCGATTGACCCAGGCAAAGCGGGACACGGCCCCGCTTTCCCTCTTCGCCTTCAATGACCCAGTGCGTGTCAGTGCCAAGCGGCAGGCGGCCTGAAGGCCCTGATATGGTTTTCGCCCTTGCTCCCTATCGCCGGAAGGCACTCTTTGGCCGACCCATGACCGCCGAAACCGATGGCTCTGTCGGTCATGACCGTCGGGCCCCAGCCTGTCGGTGGTAGGCCATGACCTATTGAAACCGGGCCGCTTTGGTCGATAAGCGAGGCATGAACGATATTCCGCTCCGGCAGAACCAGGAGGCCAATCTTCGGCTGTTGCGGGCGCGACAGGAGATGTTTCATCGGGCCAAGCTGGTTTTCATCGCGCAGCTTCTGCTGACGGTGCTGCTGCCAGTCTCAGGGGCCATCTGGGGCCTGGTTCACGAGGACCAACGCGCGACCATCGCTCTGTTGAGCCTGGTCATGACCGTCGTGGATGCGGCGCTGCTCGACCGGGCGCAGCGTCGGTTCGTCCGCAACGGTGCCAAGGCGGCCGAGGCGTTCGACTGCAGCGTGCTCCAGCTGCCCTGGAACACCCTGGCGGCGGGAAAGCCCTTGGACGACGAGGCCGTCGAGGAAGCCGCGACGTCATGGGAACGACGCCGCCAGAACAAGGGGCTGATCGACTGGTATCCGAACGAGGTCGGCCAAGCCTCACTCTCGCTCGGCCGCCTGATCTGCCAACGGACCAACCTTTGGTACGATGGCCGGCTCCGGCGATTGAATGGGTCTCTTGCTCTCCTCCTGGCCTGGGCATTGCCGATCGCTCTGTTGTTGGCGTGCTGGTGGCTCAACCTGCCGTTTCGCGAGATCGCCATCGTCCTGACGCCAGCTGCCCCCGTCATGGTCTGGGCCATCCGCGAGCATTTCAGGCAGAAGGACACGGCCGAGGCGCAAGAGCAGACCAAGGGCGAGGCTGAGGCCTATCTGTCGGCCATCAAGCGTGGAGAACTGAGTGAGCCCGAGGCCCAGCAGGCCGCTCGCGACGTCCAGAACGCCCTGTACGCCAGACGCGCGGCCAGCCCCATGATCATCCCGGGGCTGTACCAACTCGCCCGCCCGGGCCTGGAACGTCAGATGAAGGCCGGGGCCGCGGAACATGTCCGCGACCCCAAATCCTAGATGCGCTCTGTCAGGACGCGGGGAAGAACTCGCCGAAGACCTCTCGCCAGATCCTGACCGCCTCCCCTTCTCGGCCCTGGGCCTCGGCGCGGTAGGCCCGCGTCGCGGCCATCTCCGCGGCCTCCAGCTTGAGACGGGCGGCCGAGCAAAGCGCGGACGTCATCTCATCAGACACCGGCGGCCCCAGATGGGCAGGATCGGCCCAGTCCTCGTGAACGCTCGCAGCCGCCGCCGCGAAGAAGCGTCGCGCCTCATCCGGGAAGGTGTTGAACGGCCCGTCGATGAGATCCAACGCCATCACCTCAACCAGGAACGAGGGCTCGATGGGCCGACCGTTCGCTCGGTTCCAGCTCTTGAGCATCTTCACCAGCGGGACCCAGTTGCCCGAGAGATCCCGGTTCTTGGCCGTGGTCAGATCGTTGTGCGTCGCCGGATTGGTCTTGATCCAGGTTCCGAGCTGTTCATCCGGAATCTCGTAGTCCGAGCCGGAGGCGAAAGCGGGCACCACGTCCAGGCTGACGACCTTGCCGTCTTCATGCTGGGTCTGGTTGCGCTTCTCGAACCAGACGGTCACGCACCGTCGATCACGGACGACCTGATCGCGGCCATAGGCGTCGACCAGACAGGCCTCCAGGTCGTCGAGCACGGCTTTCGGGTGCGCCTTTCGGCGCTCCGACTCCTTCGTGCCCAGAACGACGAAGATGTCGATGTCCTTGAGCGGCTTGGTCTTGGTGTGCCGGCCGTAGGATCCTGCCAAGAAATCATGATCGACGTCGAAAGACGCCTGGACCGTGGCCCGAACGTCTTTCTGCCGCCGACTGGCGTCGTCCTGTTCCGTCTTCGTCAGCTCCAGGCGGGATTTGAAGGTGGCGAAAGCGTCGCTGACCTTGCTCATGACGGTCTCCAATAGTTGAGGCCCGCAGTGATATCGTGCGTGGCGATGGCGGTGCCGGTCGCGCGGCTGACGAGTCCGGCGGTCGAACGCTTGGTGCAGCTCGACATCCCAAGCACGTCGGGTCGGCCGGGGCGCGTCGTCAGGATGATCGTGTAGGTGCACCCGCTGGGCGGACGTCCGACCTTGTCGATGGTCCGCTGGAGATGCTGGCGATCGACCCACATGTCATCGTCGACGCCGCTGCCGGCATAGGTGATGGGAAAGTCCCAGCGGAGCTGAAGATCGCGTGACCCAGGCTTGTGGAACTCGATCGTCACCGTGGTCAGCCAGCCGCTTTCAAGCCAGGTTCGCGCGGCATTGCCCACGATGGCCCAGTCGTCGACGAGTTTCTCGGGCGACAGACCGGCCGCCTGGACGATCCGGGTCAGCTGATTGCGCATGTGATCCGCAACGAAGGCTGCGGTGTGGGTGCGGGTATAGGTGAAGGTTGAGACGGCCATCAGTGCGCGGCTCCCCAGTCGATCGTGAGCGCCGATGCCGCGGCGGGTTGCGCGTTGGACGCCTGTTCCGCCAGCGCGCCAGGGGTGTCGTTGAAGTCGTGAACGACCAGACGCGGCGCCCGCTTCGCCAAGGTCTCCGTCACCCAGTCGATATCGACAGGATCGCAGGGCACATACAGCGTCCAGTCTTTCGCCGTCGGGTTCCAGTCGAGCGCCGCGACGTCGAGTCCCAGACTGACCGCATCGGCACCGTAAGTGAAATAGAGCACCAGGCGGTGGCCATCGCCCTTCAGCGTCAGAGGATGATCGGCGTAATGCTCCTCGGCGAGCAGGCTCGCCATCACCGTGGTCGCCGCCGTCAGCTGAGCCGTGTCGATGGAATCCGACTGGGTGATCAGATCGATGACCGCCGCCCAGGTTTCGGCCCCCGACCGGGCCGGGACGGCCGCGATATCCCTACGCAGCTTCACGGCCGATCTCCTTGCCCGCCTGGGTGGCGGCCTTGATCGCGGCCAGCAGTTGCTGGCTCGTGACGAGGTTGGGATCGCGCGCCGTCGCCAGCGACCCGGCGAGGGCGCCGACGACCGCCTTGCGCAGGCGCCGCCCATCCATGCCGTTGGACGCGGTCACGAACAGGGCCATGTCGCGCCCGAGGCCGGCGACCTTGGGCCATTGGCGTGCCAGGGCGTCCAAGGTGTCGCGGATGATCTCGGCCCGGGCCTCGGCGTTCGGCGGCGGGATGGTTTCGATCAGGTCCGCGCGGGACAGGAAGGCGGCGTCGACCGCCTGCGGATAGTTGGTCGTGGCGATCAGCAGGATATTCTTGTGGGTCCGCGTCAGCAGATCGAGTCCGGCGAGCACGGCGTCGGTCGCCCGGTGCACATCGACGGGATTGGCTTCCAGGCTCATCCGGCGCCGATCGGCCGCCAAGGTCTCCACTTCATCCAGCAGTACGACGGCGACGCCGCCCATGCCGGCTTCCGGAATGGTTTGGGTGAACAGGGTGGTGACCTGCTGCTGGCTCTTGCCGAGCGAGGCGCTCGCCAGACCGTGCGGGTCGATCTGCAGGAAGGTCACCTTCTGGCCCGTAAGCATAGACGCCACCTTGGTGGCGAGGCCCCGGGCCAGCGTCGTCTTGCCGGTTCCGGGAATACCGGCCAACACGATCAAACCATGGAGCGGCGCGGCGTCGAACGGGACGGACCGCCGGACGGTCAAGGCCAGCATCGATTGGGCGAGAAGGCGATCCTTGACGCCCTGATCGATCTTGATGGCAGCCCACGCGGTCTCGAACTGGACGTCGGGCAGAGGGCAGCGGTAGGCGATTCCTGAATTCATGGTTCAGTCCTTCGGTTCGGGGAGGAAGAATCCGAGAGGGCTGTGTCGCGGCCACGGTTGTGTGGGCGCGACGGCGATGCATAAGATCGCGCCGCTGGCTCGGATGAGTCGGTATCGGGGAGAGATCGGCCTCCTGAGTGACGGCCAAGTCGAAGTTGGCCGGCCTCTCCCCACCTTGTTCACGCTCAGATCACTGGACAGCCCCGTCGTCTGATGCCGACCAGACCGTCGCGCGTGACGGCCGCGTCGTCGTTTGAATTCTGAGGGCATCGGAACAGCCAACGCCCAATGCTCAGGGACTCGTTAAGGCGAGTCGCAGGCGACGCAAAGGGAACGTTGACGCGTCTTCACTCTGATGCGATTCGTGCCCTGTGTCGAATGCCACGTCAAGATGTTGTGGTAAGATTGTTCGTCGACCCCACATACGGGCGTCGTCGAAGGGATCATGCCGCGTTGGGGCAGCCCGCCGTTTTTAACATCTTTCGACAAGGGAGGCTGTGGCTTTCGTGATGGATCCTGTTCTCGCGGCCTCTCCACCCCGCCTCAATTCAGGTCAGCCCGCCGGGAGCGTGGACGCTCGCCTCAGACTGTGGCAAGTAACATATCCTTGCACTTTGGGCGTATAGATATAGGAAATGTAACATCGCGATGGCGACCATGACCCATATCGAACGCGCCCTCGCCGTCGCCCAGGCCCAAGGCGTCGCGCGCACCCGCGATTTCGTCACCGCTGGCGTCCCCCGCGTCTATCTCAAGCGACTGGTCGAGGATGGTCGACTGAGCCAGGTCGGCCGTGGCCTTTACAGACCTAACGACGTTTCTCTGCCCACGACCTCCAGCCTGGCCGAAGCGGCGCGCGTGGTACCGAACGGGGTGATCGCGCTTCTGTCGGCCCTTCGATTTCACGGACTGACCACCCAGGCCCCTCATGCCGTCTGGCTTCTCATCGGCACGCGGGCGTGGACTCCTGTAAATCCGCCCATGCGGCTGAAGATCGTTCGAGCCAGCGGCCCCTCGCTGACGGAGGGCGTGGAGACACACGACATCGACGGCGTCACCGTGCCCATCACATCCCCCGCCAAGACCGTGGTCGACTGTTTCAAATACCGGCGGAGGGTCGGGCTCGACGTCGCCCTGGAGGCGCTTCGGGATTTCATGAAGGACAGCGCTCGCCGTCGCCAGCGCGACGCGCTCTGGAGATATGCCGAGATCGACCGGGTCCAAACCGTGATCCGCCCTTATCTTGAAGCACTCAGTTGACCCGCCGACCGGTCCGTAATGTCGCCGCCTCGGTCCGCGATCGGCTGACCGCAAGGGCACGGCTGCGCCGCGAGGACGTGCAACTCGTCTTCCTGCGCTACGCGATCGAACGTCTTCTCTATCGATTGAGCGTCTCCAACCACCACTACCGCTTCATCCTGAAAGGCGCGATGCTGTTCGCCCAATGGGCGCCGACGCCGCACCGACCGAGCGGCGACCTCGATCTCCTGGGTCTCGGCGACAGCACCCCTGATGTCGTGCGAGACATCTTTCGCGAGGTTGTGGCGATCCCCGTCGAAGATGACGGTGTTCTCTTCCTGCCCGACACTGTCGTCGCCGAAATCGCGCGGCCCGATGCGGAATACAGCGGCGTGTCGGTGGACGTCAGCGCGGAGATCAACGGCGCGAAGCTCAAGGTCCACATCGACATCGGCTACGGAGACGCCATCACGCCGGCGGCCGTGCAGATCGAATATCCATCGCTCCTGGATCAGCCGAGGGCCAAGCTGCTGGCCTATCCGCGGGAGACCGTCGTCGCCGAGAAGTTCCAGGCCATGGTCGAACTGGGGATGGCCAACACGCGGTTGAAGGACTTCTTCGATCTGTGGGCGATCGCCAACACCTTTGAGTTCGACGGCGAGACTTTGGCGGAAGCGCTCGCCCGCACCTTCGATCGTCGCGATACGGCACTCCCTACAAGCGATCCATTGGCGTTCACGCCCGCCTTCGCCGAACGAAAGCAGAGAGAATGGACGGCCTTTCTCGATCGGACCGACATTGCGATGGCGTCCAAATCCCTACCCGAGACCCAGGCGCTGATCGCGACCTTCGTCCTGCCGCCGGTATTGGCTCGCGCCAGAAATGAGCCCTTTGTCCGGCGCTGGGCCCCCGACGACGGTTGGATGGAGACAAGATGAACACCGTTTGATTTTGGTGGGCATGCCGACGGGCTCAGCGGAAGGCCTCAGAACTCAAAGGCTCGCTGAGCCTCATCGACCGCCCGCCGCTTAGGCTTCGCCCGCGGGATCGGATCGGCGGGCTTGGGCCGCGAGGCCGCGTTCGGCGACCCTCGCCTCTGTGGCGTTGAGGCAGCGAGCGCCTTCGCCTCCTCCTCACGCTCGGAGACTCGAAAGGCGGGAAGCTCGGATTCCGAACGCGGCGCTCTGGACGCCTGCCAGGCGTTGACCTCGCTCTCCAACCAGCCCACGCGACCCGGCGAAATCTGTCTCGGTGTCGGGAAGTCTCCCGCCTTCTGCCGTCGCCAGGCCGTCGTTCGACTGAAGCCGGTCAAGCTCTTGACGGTCTTCCATCCAAGGAAGCGATCGCCAGGCGGTGGTGTCCGCTCGCTGTCCACAGAGGTCGTCACGATCCGACTCCCGCGTGCTGATCGGCGATGCCCTCGGCAAGAAGGTCGTCCGCGCGCCGCTCAAAAGCGGCCGCCAATACCTCAGTATCCCGAGCCGCATCGACCGGATCCCGCCCAGCCCACGAAAGGAGCACGGGCTTCAGCGAAAAACTCATGGACGGATCCGCCATCAAGTCCTCCGGCGTCGGACGCCCAGACGACTCTCGCCGGGGGCGAGATGAAGAAGTAAGACGCGTCATGGCGCACGCCTTTCGTCTGCCGGCCTCTCCCACGACGCACGGCGCAGGCCCGAATCCTGGGCCTCGGCCCAGTCGCGCAGCACGCCGCGTGGGTAGAGGGGCTTGCCGCGTATGTGGCGGCAGGGGGGTCCGTTGCCGACCGACCAGGCCCGCGCCAGGGTCGTCGGCTTCATGCGGATGCCGAACCGCTGGAGGAACTCGGAGGCTTGATTGCGGGTGAGCAGGTCGTCATCCCGCTCGACGGCACTTCCCGCATCATGCTGATCGGGGGTCATCGTGCGCCTCCCGCCCGGCATTCTCGTGAACTGCGCACCCCACGGCCGGCGGTCAGGGCGAGATAGCAATCCACCACGCTGACGACATACTCCTGGGTCTCGCGGATATCCGGAATGCGGCCCAGGCGGGCGACACGACCGGGTCCGGCGTTATACGCGGCCAAGGCCAAACGAAGATCGCCAAACCGAAGCATCTGCCTTGCCAGATAGGCCGCGCCGCCGAACAGATTCTCGGCCGGATCGAAGCGGTCGCGAACACCGAGCTCGGCGGCGGTGCCGGGCATCAACTGGGCGAGGCCGCAGGCTCCGACCGGGGAACAGGCCTCGTTGCGATAGGCGCTTTCGACCACGACCAGGGCATGCAGGAGCTTGGGATCCAGACCGTGCCGCTCCGCCGCCGTGGCGATCGCGGCCATGAACGGCTGGCTGAGCGGAGCCAGACGCGGCGTGTCCAGCGGTTCCTCCGCCGACAGCTCGGCGACGGGTTCGCCCGTGTCGACGGCCGCAAACAGATCGCCGCCCGCCGCGCGCCAGTCGGCCGTCTGGGCCGAGGCCGTGCTGGCACTGAGCAGGGCCGCGAGGGTGATGAGGGTTCGTCTCACCATGTCAGGGTCTCCTTGTAGACACCGTCCACCTGGCTCCGAAGAACCGGGCCGAAGTAGCGGCTGTCGAAACTTCCCGGTGTGTCGCCGAGCAGGAACAGTTCATCGGGGGCGAGCGTCCGGCAGCCGCGCCAGACGGGCAGCGCGATGCCGCGCCGGTCGCGCGCCAGGACGGGCGAGACGTGAGATGGCGTCCGCACCGCACCTTCTTCTGCGCAGACGCGGTCTCCGCCGACGGCCGCGACTCGTTTGATCAGCTTGACCTCGGCCGGCATCCCGAGCCTGGCCAGATACGGCCGGATGCTGGACGGCTGGGCGATGGCGACCACGCTGCCGGGCGCGATCCGGGCGTCGGCCTGCCGGACGTAGAGCCCCTCAGGCAGGCTCGGGCTCTCATTGATCAGCGCAAGGTCGGGAGAGCGGTTGGCGGACGCCGCCATCACGGCCAATCCGGCGACCGGGATGAGCGTCCAGGCGGCCCATTGTCGGTACTGCAAGAAGAGCATCATGGCCGATAGGGCTCCAGGATGAGGTCGCGGGTGATCAGCACCCGCACCGGGGCGCCGGCGCGCAAACGGATGGACGGCCGCACCTGGAGCTCGCGATCGATCAGACTGCCGCCGACCCGCGCGCCCTCGATCGCCGTGGCGTCGCCCACATCGCCGAGAAGGCCGCCGCTGTCGTCATCGTCGTCGCGGGCGATCTGGCCGAGGGTGGTGATGGCCCCGGCGAACAGGGTGGCGACCGCGAGGGGGTAGAGCCTCCGATCGACCCGACCCTGGACGCCGACGGCGCCTTGGGCGTCGACCCCGGGCTCCTCGGTCAGGATCAGGCTCTTGCCGTTCGGAAGGATCAGCCGCTCCCAGGTCAGAAAGGCCCGACGATCGCCGTAGCTGCTCTCGCCATCGTGGCGACCGATCAGCCGAGTGCCTTGTGGTAGGAGCAGGTGCCGGCCGCTGACGGAGTCGAACACATTTTGGGTCACGGTGGCCACGACCGGTCCGGAGCGCGATGTGTCGATCCCGGTCAGGAGCGCCGCTGGCACGATGTCGCCGGCCTTCAGTTCGAAGGGCGACAGAGGATTCATCAGGGTGTGGCCGTTGTAGACGGCCCCGTAGTCCCGACCCGGACCGGCCGACGACGCGCCACCGGCAGGCGTGGCCCCGCCCGATGCCTGTGCGCCGGACCCGCCGCCGAAGAACAGGCCTGATCCCGCCGCCTCCTGGGCCACACTGCGGCCGCGAGGCGCGGAAGGCGCGGCGGCGGCAGCGTAACCGTAGTCCGGCGAGCGCACCCGGTCCGTCGCGCGGGTAGCGGCGACGGCCGACTCGGGCTCATCCGACCGCGTGCGGGGCTCGGGCAGTTGGTCGCCCGGGGTCAGGCGGTCGTAGCTGGACGGTTGACCCGTCACCACGTCGGCGGGACGGACCGTGCCGCGGGCCTCGTCGAGACGGCCTTCCTCCACGCGCTCCCGCGCATTGGCCCGAAGCTCGGGCTGGACCACGAAGGCCCAGGCCAGGGAGCCGGAGAGAAGCGCGGCGGCGCCGATCACCACGACCTGCACCACGGATTTGCGCAGGCGCACGGCCGTCGGTCGCGGGGCCCGCGTCGACAGGCCGGGCGGCGGCGCCTTTGGCAGGGGCGCATCGGGATGGATCGGATCGGTCATGAGCGGCCTCCCGCGACGCGGTCGGTGCGACCGATGCGATCGGCGCTGCCGAGGCGTTGGAGCCGGACGATCTGCGGCCGACGGTCACCGAGCCGCAGCTCGGCCCGGTCGAACACCCGATCGACCACGAACAGACCGCCCTGCTGGCGATAGTTGACCATCTGCGCGTCGCCGTCGGGGGCGATGACGAACAGGGCGGGTGCCTCATCGACCTGCAGATCGGCCGAGAAGGTGATGAAGGTCCGCGTGCCGTCGTTGAACACGGCGGTCGGCGTCCAGCGCGGAGCGCGCCCGCGCGGATCGATCCGGTAGCGGGCATCCAAGGGTCCTGTCGGGACGGCCACGGAATCGGCGACCCGCTCCTCGACGCCGCCAAAGGCCCCTGCCCCGCCCGGCGGGATCACCGCGCCGATGTCCCAGGCAACAGCGGCGTTGAACCCGTCCGGCGAGCCGCTCTTCAGCTGCAGGAAATACACTCGCTGCGAGGTGGTCAGGACGAGGTTGGTCTCCAGGCCCCGTTCGAGAGGCTTCAGCAGCACATGGGCGCGCTGGTTGGGGCCCGAGCCGGAACTGGCCTCGCCGATCTGCCAGCGCACCGTGTCGCCCGCCGCCTTCGACGTGACAGTCTCGCCGGGGGCCAGGGTCAGGGTCGTGACCCGCAGCGGCGCGGTCCAGATCTCATAGACCCGGCCCGGGTCGTAAGAGAACACCTGCACGCCGCCGACGAAACTGTCCGAACTCGAGGCGGCGCGGGCTTCGGCGTTGGCTGCCGCGATGGCGGTCGGGCCGACGACGGGTTGCGGCCGAGGGGCCGGTTCAGGCAGCTGATCGGTTGGCGCTGCCTCACGCGGAACGACAGCGTCGGCCGTCACCGCCTCATCCTCGACGGCATCGCCCTCGGCCACGACATCGACGCCGACGTCAGCGCCCGCGATCACATCAAGGTAGGGCCGCTCGGTGGGACTGCGATGCCAGTCCCGGACCTCAGGCGTGGGGAGGGTCGCCACCGCAATCCGCGGAACGTCCGGCAACGGCGCCACGCCGGCGCAGGCGGAGAGGAGGAGGCCGCAGGCGGCCAGGCTCAAGAGGCGTCGGGGGTCCATGACACGTCCTCGATTTTCAGTCCCAGGGGGTTTTTCATCAGCTCCGCCTCGGTGCGGGGCGGCTGAAGGGTGGTGGTGATCAGGGCGCGCCAGCGTTCGGTCCCGGCCGCCTGGCCGTTGATGAACCGGGTCTCGCGCCATTGCAGGTCATAGGTCCGCTCGGTGCGGCGCACGACGTTGAGCACCTCGACATTGACCGCCTCTCGCCCGACCTCGGCGAACGGGTCATGCGCCTGGGCCCAGCTGTTCAGGAAGGACGCAGCCTTCGGTGTGACCAGGTCATAGGCGCGCAGCCAGTTCTGTCGGATGACGATGGGATCGATCGACTTGGACCGCACGTCGCGGATCCAGTCCGCCAGCGCCCTCGCGGTCTGGGCCTCGGTCGGCTCGTAGCGACCGCCTATGGCGGTGATGCGCTGGGTCTGGCCGAGATCCGAGACCTCGACCACGAAGGGTTTGACCACGGCCCGGTCGGCCTGGACCCACCAGCCGGCGCCGAGAAAGCCCGCCAGCACCAGATTGGCCAGGGCGATCCGCCGCCAGTTGCGCGCATGAGCGAGCGACAACCCCATGCGGTCGTCCCAGACCTGGCCGGCCCGCTGATAGGGCGTGCTTTCCGGCGCGGAGGCCAGGGCGCGCTTGGGTTTGAAGAAGGGATGCATGATCAGGACTCCTCCGATCTAAGGCTGGGCGACACCGCCCCGCTGGTCTCGCCGGCGGGCAATAGTCCTCGCCCATGGTTGGCCACAAAAAACGCCTGCATCGCCGCCGCGCGGCCAGGGGCCGCCGCCGTTTGACCTGAGGTTGCGGTGGCGCCCGCCGCTTTGTGGAAGGCGCGGCGTGCGGCCTCGGCTTCCGAGTTGATCTGCGCGGCGGGGCGGGTGGGAGCCGCCTGGCCGGGATCGCCCTCGGTGGGGGATGGCGCGCTGTCCTTTTGGGGCGCGCCAGTCCAGGCGGTCGCCGGCTCGGCGACGCCGGAGGGGCCTGAGGCGGATCGCGTCGCGGCCCAGGGATTGGATGCGGAACCTGACGTGGGCGAACGCGGCCCGGTCGGCGAGGGATTGTCGTTGGACGGGCGCGGCGGGGTTGAGGGCGGGGTCGGCGGTCGCCCTGCCCCCGCGCCGGCGGCGGCGCGCGCCGATCCCGTGACCCGGGACGCGGCGCCACCGGCGGCCGCGCCTGCGCCGGCGATGCCGGCTCCAGCAAGAAGCCCCGCTCCGCCGACGGCCAGAGCGCCGGTGACGGCGGAGCCGGCGCCGAGCGCCGGGCCGCCGGTGACCAGGGCCGAGGCCAGGTTGGGGATGAAGATGGCGAGCATGGCCAGCAGCATCGAGGCCACCAGGATGGTCAGGGCCTCGTACAGATCGGGGTTGGCCGACGGCTGGAGCTGGTCGAACACGGTCCGGGCGCCCGAGACCACGATCGCCAGGGCCAGGACCTTCAGGCCCGAGGAGACGACATAGCCGAGCGGCCGTTCGGCCAGGAAGGCGGACTTGGACCAGATCCCGAACGGCAGGAGCACGAAGCCGCCCAAGGTGACGATCTTGAACTCCAGCAGGGTGACGATGATCTGCAGCGCCAGGACGCCGAACGCCAGCATGATGCCGATCATGGCCAGGCCCAGGATCAGGGCGTCGGTCAGATTGCCCGCGACGTCGAGCGGGTTGTTTACTGGCGCTGGCGTCTCGCCCAGCGCCTTCACGATCTCCCAGCCCTGCTGGAGAATAGCGCCGGGATTGAGGAACTCGCCTTGGGACAGCGAACCGCCGCCGGCCGTGAGCCCCAGTTCGATGAAGCCAGCGTAGAGCGTTTCGGAGAGGGCGTGCCAGTCGTTGATGACGTAGGCGAAGAACCCGATCAGCAGGATCTTGCCGAAGCCGGACGCCAGAATCTCGCGATTGGGTGACAGCAGCCACTGGATCGCGGTCAAGGCCACGACGAGGACGATCATCAGCCCGAACACGCCGTTGACTGCGCCTTGCAGGGCGTTGAACCCGGCCGAGACGGTGTTGGAGAACACCACCATCAGCTCATTGGTTGTCTCCGGGCTGACCGCCATGATCGTCGCGCCCTCAGTTCCGCGCGTTCGGCAGCGGGTTGAAGCTCGGCGCCGCCGGCGTCGCGCTGTCGCGGCCCCAGAACTGCCGACGGGCCTCCGCCCCGGCGGCGCGCTCGGCCGCCGTACGGGCGGTCTCCTCGGCCATCAGCCGCGACTGGGCGAGCATGATGGTGCGCATCGAGCTCAGGTCTTCGGCCAGGACGGCGAGAATCTGGGTCGAGGACTGGATGGCGGCGGTCTGGCCCTCGGCCCGTTCGCTCGCCGACAAGGCGCCCTGAAGACGCCGGTCACGTCCCTGGCTCAGCCGCTCCAGTTCGGCGGCGGTGCGGGCCAGGTCCTGCGCCGTCTCGCGGGCCGCCGTCGTCCGCCGCTCGCTTTGTTGCAAAGCGTTGGCCGGGTCGAGGCCCTCGACGGCGGTCGGATAGAGGTCGGTGAACTGGTCTTCGAGCTGGGTCACCGTCGACGCGACGCCCCGGACGTTCCGGGCCAGCTCGCCGATGTCGCGCAGGGTCGAGGTGGTCTCGCCCAGATGGCTGTAGGGCGAGGCGGCCAGCTCGCGGGCCTGGTTGGCCAGCATCCGCGCCTCGTTGGCAAGGCTGTCGAGCTGGCGCGAGGCCTGGAGCGCGTTCTCGATGTGATTGCGCGGGTCGAACACCACGGCCTGAGGTGGGGCCGGCGGCGGAGTAGGCGGCGGATTGGCCTTGGCCGGCTCTGGCTCGGAACAGGCCGCCAGGGCGACGGCGAGCCCAGCGAGCAGGAGCCCCCTACTCCGCCGCGATGGGCAGGTCGAAAGCGTCCAAGCCCATTGAATCGAAGATGGCGTCCACATGGGTCACTCCCTTGGCTTTGAGGAATTCGCGGGCGAAGGCCGACGGATCGGCGTGGGTGTCGCCGAGCCGCTCCAGCACGTCGTCGATGAGGGTCTGGTCCTCGGGCGAGGACGCGCCGCACAGCGCCAAACCGACCCCCGACAGCTTGAGGTCGAACAGCCGACGCCCCCGGGGCTGACGCCAGTAGTAGGCGCGCTTGGGGGTGGCGAAGGCGATCAGCTCCAGCTGGCGCCGGTTGAGGCCGAAGCCGCGATAGAGGTCCGCCAAGGACGGCTCCAGGGCCCAGGGATTGGGCAGGAACACCTGGGTCGGGCAGCTCTCGATCAGGCTGGACGCGATCGGCGAGGCGGCGATGTCGTCCAGCGACTGGGTGGCGAACACCACGGCGACCCGCTTCTTCCTCAGCGTCTTCAGCCATTCGCGGATCTTGGCGGCGAAGGCCGTCTCGCCGAGGAACAGCCAGGCCTCGTCCAGGATCAGCATCGTCGGGCGGCCATCGAAGTCTCGCTCCAGATGATGGAACAGAGCCGACAGCACCGGCGCCACGGCCGAAGGCGTCGCCATCAGGCTTTCGAGTTCGAAGGTATCGAACCGGGTCGGCTCCAGAGCCTCGAACGCCCCATCCAGCAGGGCGCCATGCGGACCCTTCAGGGTCAGGGGCTCCAGCGCGGAGGCCACGGCCCGGTCCTGCACGAGGGCACAGAACACCGTCAGCGTCCGCTGCGACACCGGCGCGTCCGCCAGCGCAGCCAGGGCGATCCAGATCTCTTCACGCAGGCGCGGGCTCGGATCGAGGCCGGCCAGTTTGCAGGTCTCGGCCAGCCATTCGGCCGCCCAGGCCCGCTCCGGCTCCTGATCGACCCGCGCGAGGGGTTGCAGGGCGAAGGGCGTGCCCGCCTCCAGCGCCCGCCAGCGACCCCCGGCCGCGAGCGTCGCGGCCCGGGCCGATCGGCCCTTGTCGAAAAACACCACCCGCGCGCCGGGATAGCGAAACCACTGAAGCGCCAGGAACGACAGAAGCGCCGACTTGCCGGAGCCGGTGGGGCCCACGACCATCGCATGACCGACATCGCCGACATGGAGGACCAGGCGGAACGGCGTGGAGCCTGTCGTCCGCGCCACGGCCAGCGGCGGGCCGTCCAGGTTGGCGTCCATCGCCGGCCCCGCCCAGACCGCCGAGACCGGCAGCAGATCGGCCAGGTTCAGGGTCGAGACCAAGGGTCTCCGCACATCGGCATAGGGTTCGCCCGGCAGAGAACCGAGCCAGGCCTCGACGGCGTTCAGATCCTCGATCCGGGCGACCAATCCTTGGGCGTTCAGGGCGGCCTCGATGGCACGAGCCTTTTCGGCGGCGACCGCTTCGTTCGCGTCCATCACCGTGACGGTCAGGGTTAGGTAGCCGAAGGCGCAGGCCTCGGCCCCCAGGGCTTCCAGCGCTCCGTCGCATTCCTCGGTCTTGGAGGCGGCATCGGTGTCGAGAAGCGGCACCTCCTCCTTGGTGATGGCTTCACGCAGCAGGGTGCCGACGCCTTTGCGCTTGGCGAACCAGCGCTTCCTCAGCTTGACGATCTCCCGCTCGGCCTCGGCCTTGTCGAGGCCGATCCACCGCGCGCTCCAGCGATAGGCGAAGGGCAGAGATCCCAGGGCGTCCAGCAGACCGGGCCGGGTCGTCGACGGCAGGCCCCGCACCGACACCACCTTGAGCCAGCGGTCCCCGAGCTTCGGAGCCACGCCGCCGGTGAGGCCGGCGTCCGTCAGCCAGGCGTCGAGGAACATCGGCGTCTCGGGCGGCCGGACGGCGAAAGCCTTGGGCGAGACGCAGTCGTGCAGCCAGGTCAGGAGGGCCTGATCGTCTAACGCCTCCACTTCCGGCAATGCGTCGGTCAGGAGGTCCAGCACCCCGCCGGCTTCGCGGCGGAAGGTGTCGAGCGCCGTGCGCCAATCCCGCCCGCCCTTGTCCAGGCCATCGAACAGCCAGCGCTCCATGCGCCGGGCGTCGTCCATCGGCGGCAGCCAGGTCAGGGCGGCGCGGAAATCGGTCTCGAAGGCGGGGTCCGCGCCCTCGAACAGGGCGCGGCGCTCGGCATCAACCAGCCAGGCCGCCTCGACCGGGATCTCGCCGCCGGGATAGGTGGCGGCCGGTCGCCGGCTGGCCTCAACATGCAGGCACCAGCCGGTGCCGAGCCGCTTCAAGGCATTGTTGAGCCGGGCCCTCACCGCCATCAGCTCGTCCTCGGTCGAGGATTCCAGGTCCGGCCCCCGGAAGCGGAAGCCCGAGGTGAAGGAGCCGTCCTTGTTCAACACCACGCCGGGGGCGACCAGCGCCGCCCAGGGCAGATGGTCCGCCAGGGCCGCCGGTCGACGGCGATGCTCATCGAGGAACCGCACGACCGCCTCACCCGTCCAGATGGCCGGGCAGCGCCAGGTGACGCCTCAGGACATCGAAGAAGCGCCGGTCGGTGCGGGCGGCATACAGGCCGATCGCATGGGCGATGGCCCACCACAGCAGACCCAGCCACCAGATGCGGAGCGCCAAGCCCAGCATCAGGGCGATGGTGCCCATGAGGATGGCGTAGTCGCGCGGCATCCCGGCCATCAGCACCGGTTCGGCAAGGGCCTGGGCGACCGGCAGCTCATAGCCGTCCGGTCGCCGGTCGAGCGACGGGGCCATCACCCGATCTCCACGCCGCCGGCGAAGCCAAAGAAATCGAGGAAGAAGGTCGAGGCGGCGAAGGCGATCGACAGGCCGAACATGATCCCCAGGCCCCGCCGCATCGACGAGCCGTTCTCGCTCATGGCGATGCCGGCTCCGAACAGGACCACGGCCACCACGGCCGCGGCCTGGACCACGGGACCGGTGATGGACTCCACCACCTGCTGGAGCGGCCCTTCCCAGGGCATCCCCGACCCGCCCGCCAGGACCTGGCCCGCCATCAGCAGGCCGCAGGTCGCCGTCGCGGCCGAAAGGCCGCGTAGAAGTATTCTACGCATCGGTTGCTTCCTGTTTGTTGGCGCGTCAGCCGGCGCCGCGAATCAAGACAAACAAACTCATCCACATGTTGTCAACAGTGATGAAAAGTATTTTTACACGACTCAAATCCGAGTTAGAGGTGACTTAGGTGAACTCACATCACAAACTCAATCTGACCCTCATAGGTGACTTGCCGTAAGTCAGTCTGCGACTTGCCGTGACTTGCGTCCTATTCAGCGGCGACGGAGATTTACCAGACAGCGCCTCTGTTCGATCTCCGTTTGTTCAGAGGATCACGCCAAGGTGCGTAAGCGATATTCGTCATCTTCAACGCCATCGACCGAGAGTACGGTTTCCACCCGACGACCTTCGTGTGTGCGCCGGATGTGCACGATCCGGTCCACAGCCTGGCCGATCGCACGTCTAGGGACGGTGCTGGAGACCTCGGCGATCAGATCCTCCAATCGGCGCAGGGCCTCTTCGGCGGAGTTGGCGTGCAGGGTCGAGAGGCCGCCCGGATGGCCTGTGTTCCAACTCTTGAGCGTCTCCAGGGCCGCCGCCCCTTCGCGCATCTCGCCGACCACGATCCGATCGGGCCGCATCCGCAGCGCATCGCGGACCAGATCGACCACGCCGATGACCTTGGGATATCGGCGCGTGAGCACCGAGACCACGTCCCAGGCCGAGCATTGCAGTTCCGGCGTATCCTCGACCAGGAAGACACGGTCGTCGGCGAAGGCCGGCTCCGCCAAGACGGCATTGGCCAGGGTGGTCTTGCCCGACCCGGTGCCGCCGGAGATCAGGATGTTGCGGCGCTCCATGGCAGCGGACCGGAGCGCCTCCGCCTGCGCCTCGCTCATCACGCCGTCGCGGACATAGTCATCCAGACGCCAGATCACCGCCGGGCGTTTGCGGATCGAAAAGGCCGGGGCCGACGACACCGGCGGCAGAACCCCCTGAAACCGCTCGCCGGTTTCGGGTAGGACGCCCGATAGCCGCGGATCGTCGCGCGTCACGGGTTCGCCGACATAGTCGGCGATCAGCTTGATCGTCCGGTCGCGGGCCTCGGCCGACAGCCGCTCGCCCGTATCCCGTCGACCGAACCCCAGCACGTCGAGCACGATGCGTCCGTCGGGATTGGCCAGAATCTCGACCACGGTCGGCTCGACCATGGCCGCCAGCACGGTATCGCCGAGTGCGTGCCGCAGGGCCTCGAGCTTGCGCTCGGCAACGATGGGATGAGCGCGCACCTCAGTTGGCCGCCCCGAAGGATCGGGGCTCCGCATCGAGCCTCGATTCCGACTCCGGCCGGGGATCGCGGCCCTGGACGATGCGGGACGCCGCCGCGTCCAGCAGCCGGTCGATGCGCCGGTCCACCGTCGCCTGGACGGTGGGATCCTGATCGGCGACGGCATCAGGAAGGCGCAGGAACATCGCCTTGGCCACCTCGATCAGGACTTCCTGAACGATCTGCATGTCGCGCGAGTTCGACCGCATATGATCCCGGAGCGATCGCTCCATCTGCAGCAGACGGTCCTCGGGATCGGCCTGGGGCGCCTTGGCCAGCCCTCGTGCGATCGCCCTGCCCGCCGCCTGACTGAGGGTGGCCCTGGACGCCTTGGCTTCCCGGTTGAGGCCGGCGACGACCCGGGCGTCGGTGAGATAGACCTGCACCCGTGTGCGGGCAGCGACCGTCTTGGGCATGGGATACTCCTACAACTGACTTCGCGCCTGACTCTGGCCTTGCAACTGATCCAGCGCCGCCTGCTGAGCGGCCATCTCCCCCGCGATCCGTTCGTAAATTTCCGCGACCTTGGCGGCCGCCTTCTTGTCGTCGATCGCTGCGGCAACCTCCTTGAACAGCGGCAGGGTCGCCTCGGGGTCTTCTCCGAGCGCGCGGCGGCCCGCCCACGGATGGGGCGCGCGACCGGGGGTGTCGATTCGGGCGGCCTGATCCGGTGGCGGGAGCTTGGCGCGCGAGCGGAACGGCTCGCGGCGGTCGTATTTGAGCTTCCTGGTGCGCAGCGGCTTGAAGCCGGCGACGAAGACGAGCTGGTCGTCGTCCGGCAGGGCGCGGATTTCGCCCGGCTCCAGCAGCGGGCGCTCGACCTCGGAACGCGAAACTGAACTGCGACCGGCACCCAGGCCGGCTGGACCGCTCCGGCTGGTTCGCGTCTCGGTCACCGTGCCGGTGAGCTTGGAGACCTTGTCCTGGGTCAGCGGGTCCAGCGCGGCGAAGGCGGTGTAGACATAACAGTTGTCGAGGATGGTATTGTGCGGTCCGTAGGTCTCGACGATGTCGTTGAGCGATTGAGCGACGAACATAGTCTTGATGCCGTAGCCGCTCATCAACCGCAGCGACTTCTCGAAGAAGGCGAGACGTCCCAGCAGCGGGAACTCATCCATCAGCATCAGGAGCTTGTGGCGTTTGGGTCGGCCGGTGGCGTCCGTCGTCTCGTGGGCCGTGAGGGATTGGGCGGCAGCGTAGAAGAGAAGCCGAACCAGGGGACGGAGCGCGGCGGCATCGGCCGGTGCGACCTGGACGTAGAGCGACACAGGCGCTTCGGCGCACATCAGGTCGCCCATGCGGAAGTCCGAGGCGGACAGGCAGCGCTCGACGTCCTGGCCGGCCAGCCATTTGAGGTAGGACCGCACCGTCCCCTGCACCGAGGTGCGGAAGCGGTCGTGCATCGCGGCGTAGCCCTTGACCGCCGTCTTGATGAAGGAGTGGGTCTCGGGCTCGCCGTTGGGGCCGGGACGGTGCAGCGTCTTGACCATCACGTCGGCGACAGCGTCGAGGTCGGCGAGGAGTTCGCGGACTTTCAATAGCGTCTTGTCGGCGTCCTCGGCTGTGTAGAGGACATGAAGGATCAAGGCCTCGAGGATTTCCGAGGCGGCCTTGTCCCAGATGGCTTCGTCGTCGCGGGCGCCGCCGGGGTCGGACAGAATGGCGACCAGACGCTGGACCCGGGCCAGTTCGCCCGGGCCGGGGGAGATTTCGGTGAGCGGGTTCCAGCGGGCGGATGCTGGATTGCGGGGATTGATGGACAGCGCATGAGAGAAGGTCGCTCGCCAACCCGCCGACAGCGCGAACAACTCACCTTTGGGGTCATGGGCAAGAACGCTGCCCGTCCATGACAGCAGGGTGGGGACGACATGGCCCCTACCCTTTCCAGATCGAGTGCCTCCGGTCACCAGCGTCGGTCTGAGATCGACCGTCGCCAGCATCCGTCCGCGCAGAAGTCCAATCATCGCACCGGTGGAGATCAGAAGCGACGCACGTCTGGCCTCTGCTACCCCACCCCATCCCCGCACACGAGAATTTCGCGCGTCGCCATCGAACAGAACACCAAGGCCCAGGCCCGCCGATGCGCCCAGGAGCATGAGTGCGGTGCTCGCCGCGAACGCCTGGGGTTCTTCAGCACCGAACCGCGCACGCCACTCGAGGATCGACCAGGGCTGATACAAGACCCAATCGGGGCCCAACCGCCAGCCAGCCCCAAGGACGCTGGCCCATTGAAAGGTCCAGGCGATGTATTGCGTCGCGGCCTGTAGCCCGGCGAGAACGCCCAGACTGCCGGCCGCAAGCTTCAAACCCAAGCTCACAACACGCGTCCGTCAGTGACCGGCTTTCGCCAAATCGCCCACACCCCGGACAGGATGCAGGGTGAGCCTTTTCAACTTGCACGTGACGGCGATTTTTGGGCCGTTGCATCAGAGTTTTGCGACATTCTAAGTCAGAAACGGATGTTCCCTGCCCGCTTTCCGCCTAAGCGACATTTCGCGAAATGGCACCGGCGTTTCACAGACTGACAGCATCGATTTTGGTCTGGGATGAGGGATCGGGCGGCGATGCCCGTATAACCCTATGAGCCCTTGTGGTTATTCGGAGGTTCCATCATGTCTTCTCGCAAACTGCTGTCCCTGATCGGTGCGGCCGGAGCCCTGCTTCTAGTCGCGGGCCAGGCCAACGCGCACGCCCGTGTCATCGCCTCTACCCCGGCGGGCAGCGCCACGGTCGCCTCAACCCGAGCGATCACCGTGACCTTCAGCGACCGGGTCGCCCCGGCCTTTTCGAGTCTGGACGTCATCAATGCGGCCGGTACCCAGGTCGCCGTGACCTCTACAGTATCGGAAGACGGCAAGACGATCTCTGGCCGCACCGCCCGTGCCCTCACGCCTGGTGCCTATACGGTGAACTGGCGCGTAGCCTCGACCGATGGCCATCGCATGACAGGGAATTTCGTCTTCACCGTCCGCTAAGTTCACGTGCTCGATCTCCTGGTCATCGGGCTGCGGCTCGCCCAGTACGGTGCCGCCGTCATCCTGCTGGGAACGCCCCTGTTCCTGCTGTACGGACTGCGCGCCACAGACGCCCTGGCTCAGACTTGGCCGAGGCCTCTGCTGGTCGCGACCTGCGCCGTCGTGGCGGTGGCGTCGGCCGCTGGCCTTGTCGCCCAGACCTCTGTCATGGCAGGCTCGATCATCGAAGGCCTGAAGCCAGCGTCCCTCGGCTTCATGATCACGGGCACGACACTAGGCCCCGCCTTTCTTCTGCGTGCCGGGATCGCCCTGGCGGCGCTCGCACTCGTGCTGCTGTCTCAGCCGTCCCGACGTCAATGGATGGTTCTCGTCGTCGCCGGTCTGGTCGTGAGCGCGAGCTTCGCCTGGACGGGCCACGGCGCGGCGACAGAGGGCCCTGGCCATTATCCTCATCTCGTGGGCGCGATCCTGCACAGCTGGTCCGCCGCGCTCTGGCTCGGAGCCCTCGCCGCGCTTCTGACGATGGCCTCGCGCCACCGTCCGGGCGATCCCGTGTCCGACCGGGTTCTGCATCAGGCCTTGCACGGATTTTCCGGCGTCGGCACGCTCGCCGCAGCAGTCCTCATCCTCAGCGGCCTTGTGAACAGCTGGTTCATGGTCGGAGTCGACCAGATCGGCGGGCTGGTGACGACGCTCTATGGATGGCTGCTGATCGCCAAGCTGGGCCTCTTCGGCATGATGCTGGCGCTCGCGGCGTCGAACCGCTTTCATCTGACACCGGGCATGGCCAGCGCCCTGGATGATCCGGACGACCTGCGCGTCGCCGTCTCCCGGCTCAAGTGCAGTCTGGCGATCGAGACCCTCGTCGCCCTCGCCCTGTTGGCCGTCGTGGCGGTGATGGGTACCCTTGCACCGGTCTCGGCGATGGACATGGGACTGTAGGATCGGAACGTGACGAGCCCGAGGGCTGGTCTCGCGCCATCAACCGTGCCGCGCGAACACGCGCGTGGCACCGCCCCGCAGCATCAGCAAGGTTTCGAACGGCTGTCTTCGACCGTCCGGCATCTCCATGCCGGGTGACCCCAGCGGCATGGCGGGCACGGCCAGTCCGATCGCCACAGGGCGATCCACGAGAAGCCGTCGGACATCCTCAGCGGGGACATGGCCTTCTAGTGCATATCCGTTGATCAGGGCGGTGTGACAGGCGGCCAACGTGTCCATAACGCCTTGTGCCTTGCGGATCGGTGCCAGGTCGGGTTGTTCGATGATCCGTGCGCTGAAGCCGGCGGCGCGCATGCGATCGACCCAGGCGGTGCAGCAGCCGCAGGTGGGGGTCTTGTAGACGACCAGTTCGGGAGCCGGTCGCGGGACCTGGGCGCAGGCGGTTGTGGCGGCGGTGCCGAGAGCGGCACCAAGAAGAACGCGGCGCGACAAGGTTTCTGGCTGCATCGAAGACCTCCTGCAGTAAGCCTGCGTGCCCGGGGTGGGCGGAATCACGATGGTCGGCGCAGGGGCCGGGCGGAAGAATGATAGAGGACGAACCGCCATTCTTCGCCTCGCTCGCGCAGCACGCTGGTCGCAACGCCGCGGCGCTCGATCGCCTCACGCGCCTCATCCTTGAAAGTGATGTGATAGGTATAGGTCTCGCTGACGAAGGCGGTGTCGCCATCGATCTCGATCTTCGTCTCATGGTCTCGAAAGTCGAACCCGGCCAGATCGTCGAACTCGGGGCCGAGGTGATGCTCCAGATAATAGGCAAAGGTCCCCTCCACCCCGCCGTTCTCGAAGATCGCCGAGTCGGGCCAGAACAGGGCGGGGGTTTCAGACACGTCCATGCGCTCGATCGCGTCCCGGTAGGCCGCAACGACTGCGCCAACCTGCTGCGCTTCGATACTCTGGGCCTGGACGGCCGAGGCGAGGACGGCGGCCGCAGCCACGCCCGCGAATATCATTCGAAACGTCATCTATTCCCCCTCGGTTTGCCCCTGGTCCTGCCCAGGAGGCCTATAGTGTTAGGTACGCGCCGCAGTCACGGCCCCGTCGCCTGAGGGAACGGGCGGCGCGCTGCGTAGTGGATATGTGGGCTTTGTGGAGAGTGATGATGACGCGTGATCTCGACGATCTCCTTGGACGCCTGGCCGTCCTGCCCGTCGATCCGGCGATGGATGCCCTGGAGTCCAACGTCTGGGCGCGCGTCGATGCGCTGCGGACCGAGCGCGTGATGGGCCAGGTGCGAACCGGAGCCATCGCCGTGGCGTTGGTGATGGGTCTGACGGTGGGCGGGGTCGGCGTCTTGACGGCGCCCAGGCCGTCCGGAGAGCTGTCGATCTTCACAGTCGAAGCGGGGCTGTCTCCGCTCCTGAGGATGGATGTTCGCTCGTGAGGAACGGCTGGCGCGCGATCGTACTGACCGCAGTTTTGGCCGCGGTCGCGAGCGCAGCGGGCACCTGGATCGGGGCCAGTTGGGTCATGAGCCGCAGAGAGCCTCCGTCCCTGCACGACATCGTGCACGACGAACTGGAGCTCACGGCCGACCAGCACGCCCGGATCGAGGTCATCGAAGACAGGTTCGCCGCCGTCCGGCCGGGCCTTGAAGCCGAGGTGCGCGCCGCCAACCGAGAACTTGCGAGAGCGATCGAGCAGAGCGATGGCGATGGACCCCAGGTCCAGGCCGCGGTCGATCATTTCCACGTCGCCATGGGCGCTCTGCAGAAGGAAACGATCGCCCATGTGTTCGAGATGCGATCGGTGCTGACGCCCGCCCAGGCCACAGTCTTCAACGACCGGATCGTCGAAGCGCTCACACCGACCGAGCCCTGAGGGCGGCGTGGACACGGGGGAGCTGCCGGCTCGGGCGGCGGCTGGCGACCGGGCAGCGTTTAGCGACCTGATGCGCGAGACCCGTTCTGGTCTGTTCCGCTTCGTCCGGCGCTATGTCGGCGACGAGCAGGACGCGCTCGATCTGCTGCAGGAGACCTATGCCGCGGCTTGGCTCGCCATCCGGCGATACGACCCCGCCCGACCGTTCGAGGCGTGGCTCCGGACCATCGCGCTCAACAAGTGCAGGGACTGGTCTCGGCGGCGTGTCGTGCGTCGCCTCGTTCGTGGGGTGACGGACCTGTCGACACCCGAAGCCATGGCGATCCCAGACGGAAGCCCTTCCGCAGAGGACCAACTGGATGCCGCACGGGCGGCCATCCAATTGAACCACGAGATTCAGCGGCTTCCCGCGTCGCTCAAAGCACCCCTCCTGCTAACTGCGATGGAGGGCCGCAGCCACGGCGAGACTGCCGAAATCCTGAGTATCTCGATCAAGGCCGTCGAAACCCGGATCGGCAGGGCGCGTAAGATGCTGGCAAGCCGAATGAAGGCAGCCCTCGACGATCGTTGACCGTCAAGGGCCGGGTGCCATTCACGTCAGGCGGACGGGGCCGGGACCGGCTGCGGGGCGGGCTCAGGCGCGGGCGCCGGAGCAGGCATCGGCATCTCGTGGTCCATTCCCCCGCCCGACATCATCTTGTCACAGCAGCAGGGCGCCGCGGCTGCGGCTGCGCCGGCGCTGAGCAATGTCAGGCCACCGACGAGGCTGAGGATCTTCTGAGTTCGGGTCATAATCATCTCCAGATGTTCAAGGGGAACGCTACACTCAATGGACCATGAAACCGAATGTGCCGGTCATGGTGTGGTTGGTGCCAGCCGCGGTCCAGGCAACGGTGTAGGACCCTGCAGGAAGGGTCGGAACCGGCGTGGTGACGCTCTCGACAGCGGTCTCTGACAAGGTCGCCGACAGCGGGAACCGCTGGCCGGCCGCATTCGTCAGGCTTACCGACTGGACGATCATGGCGTGCGGCAGCGTCAGGGAGATCTCGGCCGGTGATCCGTTGAGCATGGCCCCTGCGGCCGGCGAGGACGTTTGCAGCGCAGTGCCGGTGGGAGCCGGAACCGCCATTTGGCCCGACGCGGTCTGGCCGGACATCGCGGACATGTCGTGACCGGCATGGGGATCGGTGACGGGTGCGGTCTGCGGTGCGGCAGCGGGCATGCTGTGACCTGCGTGCGGGTCCGCTGACGGAGCGGCCTGCGGCGACGCGGCGGGCATCACGTGGCCGGCATGGGGATCGGCCGCTGGTGCGGACTGGGCATTTGCGGCCCCGGCGGCGAGAGCAGCGAACAGGCTTGCGGCCGCAAAGGTCGTGATCTTGGTCATAGTCGTCTCCTTGAGAAGTCTGTCCCGGAATCCGGATAGGTTCGAGGCGTCAACTGCCCCGACGAGGTGGCGAACCGAAAGCTGGGTCGCTGCTCACACGGCTGGCCACGGTGCCGGGCGGATGAGCATACCAGCCGGGATCGGCGTAATCCCCGGGCCTCACGTCGTCACGGGTCTTCACCAGGGTGAACATGCCGCCCATCTCGATGTTCCCGAACGGGCCGCGGCCGGTCATCATGGCCATGGTGTTTGCTGGTCCCTGGTGACCTGCATCGGTGTGTTCCTGGTGTTCGGCCATGCCTTCGCGGCCCATCGGAAGATAGCCTGGAAGCATCTGTCGGACCCGCGCGCCGACGCCCGTCTGATCGACGCCGGTGGGGTTGGGCACCTCGTGGCCCATGGCATTCATGGTGTGGTGGGCCATGTGGCAGTGCAGCGCCCAGTCACCGGGCACGGCAGTGAACTCGATGTCGCGCATCTGTCCGACGCTGACGGTCTCGGTCACCTCGCGCCGCCACTGGCTCTGTGGCCAGCGCCCGCCGTCGGAGCCGGTGACCAGGAACTCCACACCGTGCAGATGGACCGGATGATTCCACATCGACAGATTGCCGACGCGGATGCGGACCTTGTCTCCGGTCCTTGTCACCAGGGGCTCGATCGCCGGGAAGACCTTGGAGTTGAAGGTCCAGAGATCGAAATCGACCATCACCGACGGATCGGGACGCCACGTTCCCGGATGCAGCGCCCAGTTATGCAGGAGAAAGGCGAAGTCGCGGTCGATCGCTTCCTTCTGGCGCGGATGGATGATGAACAGCCCCATCATGCCGTAGGCCATCTGGGTCATCTCATCGGCGTGCGGATGATACATATGGGTGCCGTGCTGGCGCAGGGTGAACTCATAGACAAAGGTCTCGCCCGGCTGGATCGCCGGCTGCGTCAGCCCGCCAATGCCGTCCATTCCGGCGGGCAGGATCAGGCCGTGCCAGTGGACTGAGGTATGCTCGCCCAGTCGGTTGGTGACGAAGATGCGGACCCGATCGCCCTCGACCGCCTCGATCGTCGGTCCGGGCGTCGAGCCATTGTAGCCCCAGCATGTGGCGACGCTGCCGGGTCCGAACTCGTGCTGAATCTCTTCGGCGACAAGATGGAACTCCTTGACCCCATCGTTCATCCGCCACGGCAAGGTCCAGCCGTTCAAAGTTCGGACGGGCGTGTAGCGGGGATCAAGCGGCACGGCGGGAGCGGGTCCGGTCGCGATCGGGCGGCCGGGGGCACCGCGGGGCGGAGGGGCCGTTTGGCCCATCGTGCTCATGTCGTGATCCTGCGCCGCGGCGCGGCTGACCGGACCGGCGACCGAGGCGACGGTCGCCACGCCCGTTGCCAGCATGATGTCTCTGCGGCTGAGGCTCATGGCCGGCCTCCATTGTGCTGGCTGTGATCGACGGTCGGCGTCGAGGCCGGTGCGGTCGCTGAAGCCACGCCGCCATGTCCACCGTGTTGGGAATGATCCACCGCCGGCGCGCCGATCGGCGTTCCAGAGGTGGCGGGGGTGGCCAGAATGTCGGACACGCTCTCGGTCCGTCCCAGGGCCTCCCGTTCGCTGGGCAACCGCGCACCGACCAGCCGCATCAGCGCGATGCGCGCCAGCCAATAGTCCCGCACCGACTCCAGATAGCTTTGGTAGGCGTCGTATTCCTGGGTCTTGGCCTGGATGACGTCGAAGACACCGATGAGCATGAAGTTCTGCTCTTCCTGGCTGCGCACCGTCACGATCTCACGCTGTGGCACCAGGGCGTCTCGGTGGATCCGGACGATGTCGCTCAGGACCCGGACTCGTTCGGCTGCGAGTTCGATACCGTTGCCGGACAGAAGCTCGATCCTCGCCAGACGCGCGCGCGCCAGTCGGAGCTGGGCGTCGGCTCGCGCCACCCGCGCTTGCCCCTGATTGAAGATGGGCAGCTCCAGGTCCAGCGTCGGCCCGCTGATCCTCGACCCATCGATCTCCTCCTCGCGCTCGAAGCCGATGGACGTATCGCCGAGCAGGCGAAAGTTGCGCGTCACGCCGGCCGCGCTGGCGGTGATCTCGGCCTCCTGGCGCGCGGCTAGAAGATCGAGACTGGCGGTTTCAGCCATGCGGCGCAGTTCGGTCGGGTCGTCTTCTACGGCCACGGGGAGAGGCAGGACCGTGCCCGCGTTCCAGTCGGTGTCCGCACCTCTCAGCCCGATCAGGGTATTGAGCTCCAGTCGCGCCATCCGCGCCTCTACGGCCGCCCGGGCCGCGTCGATCCGCGCCGAGCTGGCGGCGGCCAGCTCGCGATTGAGCTGCAGCTCCGTGATGTTGCCAGCGTCGAAATAGCGTTGCGACAGATCCGCCGAAACGTCGAGCGCCTCGGCCACGGCTGCCCGCATGTCAGCCACCTGCTGGGCACCGACGTAGGTGTACCAGGCGGCTTCGACATCGAGACTAACGTCCAGCACAGCCGAGGCGATCTGATAGCGGGCCCTCTGGTTCTCGAGGCGCGCCAGCCGAACCCGCGATGGAAGGACGAGCAGATCGATCAGGGGCGCAGACAGGCCATAGGTCAGCTTTTCGCCGGCCCCGTCCTCCAGCGACAGGCGCGAGGCCCCGATGCGCGGATTGGCGATCTGGATCGCCTCCAGAACATCGGCGCGGGCCAGCCCTAGCTCTGCGTATTGTTCCTGTAGCTGCGGACTGCGAACCATGGCCATCCGCACGGCGAGATCGGCGCTCATCGGCTGGCCCAGCCAACGCTGGATCGTCACCTCGTCCTCGGGTGCGGAGTTGGCTTCCCAGCCCAGCGCCGGGGCCCCGCGATCGGCCAGCAGCCGGTTAATCTCGATCGTGTCCTGGGTCGGATCGACGGTCGCGCACGCAGACACTGTCGCCAGCAGGGCGAGTGCGACGCTAGACCGTAGCCATACCGTCGAACGGCTATGTCGAGGCGGGCTCGCGGGTGTCGAAATGCTCGGCATGGATCTGTTTTCGGTGGGGTCTATTCTTGGTATACGCAGCATATGCCGACGCCCCTCGTGCAGAGCACCGCGACCGCCTGTCACAACTTGACCGCCCGGAGCCGCAACGCATTGGCGATCACGCTGACCGACGACAACGCCATCGCCAGCGCCGCCAGGGCCGGCGATAGCAACCAGCCGAACACCGGATAGAGCAGACCGGCTGCGACGGGGATGCCCAGAGCGTTATACCCGAAGGCGAACACCAGATTCTGACGGATGTTGCTCATCACCGCCTTCGACAGGTGGCGTGCGCGCACGATCCCCTTCAGGTCGCCGCCCAGCAGGGTCACGCCCGCGCTCTCGATCGCCACGTCCGAGCCCGCGCCCATCGCCACGCCGACATCGGCGGCAGCCAGGGCGGGCGCGTCATTCACTCCGTCCCCCGCCATGGCGACGACCCGGCCCTCGGCGCGCAGCCGTTCGACCACGGAGGCCTTGTCCTGGGGCAGGACCTCGGCCTGGACCTCGTCGATGCCCAGCCGACGGGCCACGGCCTCGGCGGTCGTGCGGTTGTCGCCGGTCATCATCACCAGACGCAGGCCGGCGGCCTTCAACGCCGTGATCGCATCGGCCGTGGTCACCTTGATCGGATCGGCGATGCCGAGGACGCCCGCGGCCTCGCCGTCTACAGCGGCGAAGATGGCCGTGGCCCCGTCGCCCCTGAGCGCGTCGGCCTCCGCTTCAAGGGCCGAGACATCCACGCCGAGCTCGGTCAGGAACCGCGTATTGCCCAGCGCGACCCGCTTGCCATCGACCACGCCCGAGACGCCGCGCCCGACGGGACTGTCGAACTCTGTCGCCTCCGACAGGGTCAGTCTACGGTCGTTGGCGGCCGAGACGATGGCGTCCGCCAGCGGGTGTTCGCTGCCCCGCTCCAGGCTGGCGGCGAGGCGCAGCAACTCGGCCTCATCGAAGCCGGACGCGGGTCGGATGGCCGTGACCGAGGGTCGGCCTTCGGTCAGGGTGCCGGTCTTGTCCAGCACCAGGGTGTCGACCTTCTCGAACCGTTCCAGCGCCTCGGCATTGCGGATCAGGACGCCGGCCTGGGCCCCCCGGCCGACCCCGACCATGATCGAGATCGGCGTCGCCAGGCCGAGTGCGCAGGGACAGGCAATGATCAGCACCGACACCGCCGCGACCAGGGCATAGGACAGGCGAGGCTCGGGCCCCAACAGCCCCCAGACCAGCGCCGCGACGAGAGCGATGGCAATCACCGCCGGCACGAACCAGCCGGAGACGGTGTCGGCCAGACGCTGGATCGGCGCGCGACTGCGCTGGGCCTGGGCGACCATCTGGACGATCCGGGACAGCAGGGTGTCGGCCCCGACCTTGTCGGCCCTCATGACGAACGAGCCGGTCCGGTTCAACGATCCGCCGACCACGCTCGCGCCGGGCTCCTTGGTCACGGGCATGGATTCGCCGGTCACCATGGACTCGTCGATCGACACCCGCCCGTCCAGGATCTCGCCGTCGACCGGCACCTGTTCGCCCGGTCGTACGCGCAGCCGGTCCCCGACGACGACGAGGTCGAGCGTGACGTCTTCATCGGTCCCGTCGTCTCGAACGCGCCGCGCGGTCTTGGGCGTCAGGTCCAACAGGGCGCGGATAGCTCCGGAGGTCTGTTCGCGCGCCCGCAGCTCCAGGATCTGGCCGACCAGCACAAGGACGGTGATGACCGCCGCCGCCTCGAAATAGACCGGGGCGCTGCCGTCCATGCGCAGGAAGGCCGGCGGAAAAAGACTGGGCACCAGTACCGCCACGACGCTGTAGGCCCAGGCCACGCCGACGCCCATTGCGATCAGAGTGAACATGTTGAGCTTGCGGGTCCGCAACGACGTCCAGCCCCGTTGAAAGAAGGGCGCGCCGGCCCAGAGCACCACCGGTGTGGCCAGGGCGAACTGGATCCAGTTCGAGGTCTGGCCGGGGATCCGCATCATCAGGCCCGTCAGATGTCCCCCCATCTCCAGGGCGAAGACCGGCAGGGTCAGCACCAGCCCCACCCAGAACCGACGGGTGAAATCGGTGAGTTCGTGGTTGACGGGAGCCTCGGCCGTCACGGTCTCAGGCTCGAGGGCCATGCCGCAGATGGGACAGGACCCCGGCCCCTCCTGTCGCACCTCCGGGTGCATCGGGCAGGTATAGATGGCCCCGGGGACCGCGGGCGCGGGCTCGGGCCGGTCGCCCAGATATTTCCCCGGATCGGCGATGAACTTCGTACGGCACCCGGCCGAGCAGAAGAAATGCTCCGTGCCCTCATGCGAAGCCCTGTGGGCCGTCGTCGCCGGATCGACGGTCATGCCGCAGACCGGATCGATCGCCTTGCCGTCAGCCTTATCGTTGGCACCGTGCGAACAGCAGGCGTGCTTGTGACTGGCTGCGACAGGGTTGGCGTGAGGATCGGACATAGCGGCGTCTCCTGGGGGCGGGCGTCGGAAATATACCCTAGTGGGGTATAGTGCAAGATACCTACATGGGGTATAACCGCGCTGAACCGGAGTTGATCCATGCAAGTTGAAACTAAGCCCAAGGTCATCAACCGCCTGAACCGTATCGAGGGTCAGGTGCGGGGCATTGTCCGCATGGTCGACGACGACCGCTACTGCGTCGACGTCCTGACCCAGCTCCAGGCCGTGCGGGCCGCGCTGAACCGGGTAGAGAGCGAGGTGCTCAAGGACCACCTTGACCACTGCGTGATGGGGGCGATGACCGGCGACGACCCTGCGGACCGCAAGGCCAAGGCCAGCGAATTGATCGAGCTGCTCGGACGCGCCACGCGCTAACCTCGGGGAACAAAGGTCTCTGCCGGTCGCTATCGCATCAGATTTTAAGGGATTCCGCCATGAAACGCCTCAGCCTCGTCCTCGCCGCCTGTGCCGTCGCTGCCGCCTGCTCACCCCAGGCCGAGCCCGCCGCGGGCGAGACCACCAGCGCCAGACCCGCAGGCGACGCTATGATGGCGGACAACAAGATGGGCGGCATGTACAAGATGGCCATGATGGCCCCCGCCGAAGGCGATAGCGAAGCGACCCGCGGCTACAAGGCCGCGATGATGAGCATGATGACCGGCATGCCCGCCTATCAGGGCAACCCCGACGCCGACTTCATGCGGCAGATGCGCGGTCACCATCAGGCAGCGATCGCCATGGCCCAGGTCGAACTGGCACAGGGTCAGAACGCCGAGGCCAAGGCGCTGGCTCAGGAGATCATCACCGCTCAGGAACGCGAGATCGGCGTCATCGACACTTGGCTGGCCGCCAATCCCACCTGATGGTCGGACGACCTAGGACCTGACGCGAGGGGTTGGCCCCGCTCCCGCGTATCTCGATGAATGGGCCATCTGCCGTGCCCCGACAGCGGGGGCTGAATGACGTCCGTATCGCCGACGACCGAGGGATACCCCGCCGACTTAAGGGCGCTGACCAGTCTACGCGCCTTCCTGGCCTTGGGCGTGGTGCTGTTCCACTACCAACTGCAGTGGGATCCGGCGCTCGGCTTCAGTTCGATCATCGAGCGCAGCCGGCTGGCCGTCGACGCGTTTTTCATGCTGTCGGGCTTCATCATGGCTCACGTCTACGGGCCGAGCTTCGCCAACGGCACATTCAGCTACAGGCGGTTCATCGTCGCCCGCATCGCCCGTATGTATCCGCTGCATCTGGCGATGCTCGGTGTCGTGCTGGTCATGGTGCTGGCAGCCGCCGGGCAAGGCGTCCGATACGACCCGGCGACCTACACTCCGCAGGGTTTCTTCCAAACCCTGTTCCTGATTCAGGCCTGGTCTCCGAGTACACTCGGCAGCAATTGGAGCGGACCGTCCTGGTCCTTGTCGGCCGAATGGTTCGCCTACCTCCTGTTTCCCGCCTATGCGCTGGTCGCGACGCGATTGAGGCACCGCCCCCGCCTGCTGCTCGGGCTCGGGATCGTCGGCTTCATCGCGATCGATGCAGTCTATGGCCAAGTGTTCGGCAAGGTGCTTCCCCGCGCTGAAGACGACATGGGCATATTGCGCATCCTGCCGGAGTTCCTGATCGGCATGGGGCTCCATGGCCTAGGCCAAGGGCTGCGATGGTCGCGGGCTGTCACGATCACCGCCGCCGTGGCCGCGCCGCTCGCCCTCTTCGTGGCCATGCAGTTCACTCTCGACGACCGGTATGTCGTCGCCCTAACCGCGCCCGTTATTCTGTGCTGGTCCATGCTGGCCAAAGCCAGTTGCGAAGGCACCCTGTCCACGCCCGCTCTAGTCTTCGCCGGCGAAGTCTCGTTCGCGCTTTATCTGGCCCACATGCCCGTTCTGGTCGCCTACAAGGGCGTCGCGGCCGAGATGCGCGGGATCGACAGCGGCTTCGTCATGACGCCGGCCGAGCTGATCGGTCTCTTTGTCGTGACGGTTCTCGTCTCGGTGGCGCTGCACCTTTTCATCGAGCGCCCCGGCAGAAGCGCGATCCGCAAACGCTTCAAAAATGTTGGAGCCCGACCTCTAACGACCGCTGACTAGGAGTGTGTTGCCTTCTAGGCCGACGCCAGACGCGATGCTCCATTTACCGATCCCGCGCATGCAGACGTCCTTGGCGTCCGGTCAGGCAGCGGGCATGGCACGCGAGGACCAGTGGATGTGCTGGATGCGCCAACCGTCGGCTCCGCGCTTGAGTATCATCGTCTCGACCGTCAGGCGACCGGTCGCACTGTTGCCGGCCTGACCTTGGGTTTCTCCTTCGCTCACGATCCATGCCACATCACCGGACGCCCATCCCGCGCGACGCGATAGCGCGGACTCCGATGCCGCCGCATAGGCCGCGTCGGCTTCCAGATGGTGCGAAGCGTATTCGGCCCGCGAACGTTCGGCCGCGCCCTCTTCGAAGATCATCACGTCATCGGACATCAGCGCCAGAGCAGAGTCAGTGTCGCCTGTCTCCAACGCTGCATGAAAGGCGTCGACAACGTTGGCCGCCTCCTCGGCCTCCCGCGCCACGGCAAAGATCTGGGCTGAGGCGGGGGAAACAGACGCGATGAGCGGCCCGACAGACAACAGGACGGCGGCGGAAAGGACGAGGCGACGTGACATGGGCGACTCCGGTTCAGGGCAGCGAACAGCCTAACCAGAAAGCACCTGCGATGTCAGTCCTTCAGCGTGATCGTCCCCGCCGCCCGGAGGCAGGCGTCCGCGCATCTTCGTCAGGCTTCGGCGCAGACAAGGCAATGCTCATGCATCTCCGCATGCTGGTCGCATTCCGTGGTGCAGGCCGCGCAGGTCTCCGCGCACAACTCGAGCATTCTCTGATGACCGCCTCATTGCTGCCGGTGCGACGAGCACTGATCATACCCGTGGCGGCGCAGACATCGGCGCAGTCAAGGTCGATCCGAATGCACTGGACGAGGTCGGCCACCATCGCCTCTCCGAGACAGGCATCAGCGCAGATCCGACAAATGGCGGCACAGGCGTTCGCTTCCTCGACCGCGTGAACGACGGCTTCGTGGAGATTGCCTTGAACATGGGGGTGACTGCTGATCATCGTGGCGATGTGCATCGAAACCTCCTTCCAACTCGGTTTCGATGACTGAACCGGGCATCCCGACCCAGGTTCCGTTCGGGCAAACTGAGTCACCGCGCAATCTCCTCGACATGCCTCGGCATGCGGGGCCAATTCCGGGTAAGCTGAGTTTGCGAGATGAGTTTTCGATCGGCGGGGACGGTGGTTCGAACGCTCTCATTGCGTCGTGCCATGTCTCCTGCATGCCTCGGCTTGCTCCATCAGCCGATCGTCAACAGGATGAGACTTCCGTGAAAAGACTGACCAGCGAGATCATCGTCGAGGCATCGCCCCAGAACATCTGGGACATCCTGGCCGACATCCCGGCCTATCCTGAATGGAACAACTCGACCCGGATTGTCCCCGACGGCAAGAAGCCCGACGAGATCACCTATGGCCTGACAGCCGTTCGACCCAACGGCCAAGAAGTGTCATGGAGGCTGACGGGCCGCATGCTCGATCGTCGCAAGCCGAACCTGATCGCATGGCGATTGGGCATGCCCGGCTTCGTCTTCTTGAGAATGTCCTATGCCCTGACGCCGCATGGCACCGGAACCCACGTTTTGTTCTCCGCCGAGGTCAGCGGATTTGTGCCCAGGATCTTCCCAAATCACTTTCCGAACCTGTTGCCTGCCCCGATGGCGGGAACCTTGCGCGCGCTTAAGCGCCGTGCGGAGATGAGGGGTAGCCGGCCTGCCTCCGTACCCGGGAAAAAGTCGCGTCATGGCGGACCCCCACCCCGCCGACGCTGAGAGAATCTGCCGCCGACGCCGAGTGCCGACGCAAGGGGCGGGGCTAACGGCGACGCATCACTGCCCAGGTGAAGGGCTGGATCACACCACCCGGTGAGCGGTGCTCATCACGCCAGACGTCGTGGGCCACAAAGTCAGAGGCGAATTCGGCAGTCAGACTGGGCCCGTCGTAACGCTGGACCGGCAAGCCGCTGCATCGGTCCGGTCCATCGTCGGCAAAGGTCGCGATGATCATCCACGCGCCACCGGCCGTGGCGCTTCGGAGGGCAGCTCTATAGCCGTCGCGTTGCCAGGGCTCGGTCAGAAAGTGAAACAGCGCGCGATCGTGCCAGACGTCGAAACGGCGGTCGGGACACCATTGGGTCACGTCAGCCACCACCCAATCCACCTTCAAGGCGCGCGAACCCAAGCGGGCGCGAGACGTCTCGAAGGCCGAAGAGGCAATATCGACCACGGTCAAATCAGTCGCTCCGCGATCCAGCAGTTGTTCAACCAGACGAGACGATCCCGCGCCGACATCCACTAGAGAGGCCCGCACAGAGATGTCGGCCAAGGCGAGGGCTTCCAGCGACGCACGGGGTTCCGGCTCGAACCAACTGACCGCATCGTCTGCGATGGTCTCGTAGACACGATCCCAATGTTTGGCATCGATACCAGGTTCGGGAGTGTCTGCAGCCGCCTCGATCATGGTCTCCGCCTTTCCCATCAACCCGGCCTACTCAGAGATGAGGGTTTTCCCCGTGACCGGGCCCGGAAAGATCGCCACCCGGGTCAGTCTCCACCTGAACCGTGGCGTGTTCAATCCCATGCACGTCCTGCATCACCGTCAGCACCCGTCGCCGTACATCCTCGCCATCCTCAACAGACGCCGAGACGTGGACCGATCCGTTCACATCATCGCTGCTGATGCCCCACAGATGCAGGTCGTGCACCGCAACCCCCCCTGGGACAGCCGCTATCGTCGCCCTGACAGCGTCCAGTGACAGGCCTTTCGGTACGCCTACCAGCAGGATGTGGGTGGTGTTCTTGAGCAGGACCCAGGTCCGGGGCAGCACCCAAAGCCCGATTCCGATGGCCACCACGGGATCGACCCAGGTCCAGCCGGTCGCCATGATCAGGAGCGCGCCACCGATCACCCCTACCGACCCAAGCATGTCGGCCCAGACCTCCAGGTAGGCCCCCTTCAAATTCAGGCTGGCTTCTACACCCGAGGCCAGCAGCCGAATCGAGATCAGGTTCACGCCCAGGCCCAGAGACGCCACGATCAGCATGCCGATCGATCCAACCGGTTCCGGGTCGAACAGCCGCATTACGCCTTCGTAGAAGATGTAGCCCGCCACCAGGAACAGCAGGACCGCATTGAAGGTCGCCGCCAGGATTTCGAAGCGCCGATAGCCGAAGGTGCGCAGGGCGTCGGCCGGGCGCTGGCCAATCTTGATCGCCGCCAGGGCGATGGCCAGCGCCACCACATCGGTCAGCATGTGGGCCGCGTCCGACAGCAGGGCCAGGCTCTGGAACACTACCGCCCCGATGACCTCGGCGACTAGGAACGTCGAGGTCAGGGCCAAGGCCCAGACCATGCGACGGCTGCTGGCCCCCGCGCCGTGGGCGTGTTCCTGGCTCATCGGTCTTGTTTCCCTATTTGTTCGAGGCTGTGACCCAGCCGATTCCCCTCGCGGGCCACCGGTGCCGCACCGGCGGGCCAGCGCAGCACCTCGATCGCCTCAAGCGTGATCGGGCCCAGTGATTCGAGGTCGGCCAGGCTGTCGACGAAGGCCCGCAGTATCGGTTCCTCGTCCAGGATTTCGATGACGGTGGATTGAACGTCGTCGAGCACCGCGCGGCGTCGCCGCTGCGGCGTATGGCCGAAGCCGACGATGGCCTCGAACACCGTGCCGCCGGCCACGCCCATCGCCCGCGCCCGGGTGGCGACAATCTCATGCAGCTTGTGATCGCCGACATAGGCGCTGTCGTCGGTATAGATTCTCAGTCGCTTGATCGGGGTCGTCATGGTCGGCTTGGGCTCCGGAAGACGGTGCAAGGTTTTGGAGGTCAGGCGATGCATCGGGGCCGCGGGTCTGCCGCACCGATGCGATCAGTCTCAGTCCTCGATCCCCTCTGCGGCGCGGTGCTTGACGGCCTTTGCGGCGAAGGTCGGAAGCACGAGCAGCGTCAGGACGGTCGCGGTGATCAGTCCGCCGATCACCACGGTGGCGAGCGGCTTCTGGACTTCGGCGCCGGCGCCGTGGGCCAGGGCCATGGGGATGAAGCCGACGATGGCGACCAACGCCGTCGTCAGCACCGCCCGCAACCGGCTGTAGGCCCCCTGGATCGCGGCGACATCTGGGGCAAGCCCCTCCTGCAGCCGCTCTCGGATGGCCTGCATCAGCACCAGCCCGTTCAGGGTCGCGACCCCGGAGACGGCGATGAAACCCACCGCCGCCGAGACCGAGAACGGCATGCCACGCAACAGCAGCGCCAGCGCGCCGCCCACCAGCGCCAGCGGCACGCAGGCGAACACCAGCCCCGCCTCCGCGAACGAGCCCAGGGCCATGAACAGCAGGAGGCCGATCAGTACGAAGACGACCGGGATCACCAGTCCAAGCCGCTGTTCGGCGCGTTGCAGGTTCTCGAACTGACCGCCCCAGTCCAACCTGTAGCCAACCGGCAGGGCAATCTCCCCGACCGCCGACTGCGCTTCGGTGACGAAGCCGCCCAGATCGCGACCGCGCACATTGGCCTGAACCACCATGCGCCGGCTGCCGTTCTCGCGACTGATCTGGTTCGGGCCTTCGGCGGTCTGGATCCGCGCGACGGACGACAGCGGCACCACCACGCCCGAGGCCGAGAGGATCGGCAGGGCGGCCAGGGTCGCCGGATCGTTGCGGGCGGCGTCGGGCAGACGCACAACCACGTCGAAGCGTCGATCGCCCTCGAAGATGCGGCCCGCCTCCGTGCCGCCGATCGCGGTGGAAACCGCCTCGCTGACATCGGCCGCGGACAGGCCGTAGTTGGCCGCCGCGAACCGATCGACACTGATGGTCAGGGTCGGCAGGCCCGACGCCTGTTCGACCCGCACGTCGGCCGATCCCGGGGTTTCCCGAAGCCGGGCGGCAACCTGTTCTGCGGTGGCCTGCAGGGTCTCGAAGTCGTCGCCGTAGACCATGACGGCGAGATCCGTCCGCACCCCGGAGATTAGCTCGTTGAAGCGCAGTTCGATCGGCTGGCTGAACTCGAAGTTATTACCGATCTGCTGGCTGGCGACATCCTCGATCCGCTCGATCAGGTCTTCCTCGGACAGGTCCGGATCGGGCCAGGCCTCACGGTCCTTCAGGATGATGACCGCGTCTGAGATGTTCGGTGGCATCGGGTCCACCGCCGCCTCGGCCGTACCCGTCCGCGAGAAGACGGTCTCGACCTCGGGCTGGGCCACAATGGCGCGCTCCAGGGCCATCTGCATGGCCAGGGACTGCTCCAGCGAAGCGGACGGCACGCGCAGGGCCTGCATGGCGATGTCGCCCTCATCCAGGGTCGGGATGAACTCCCGGCCCAGGGACATGAACGACACCACCCCGATCCCCAGCGTCACGACGGCGGCGATCAGGACGGTCGTCGGGCGTCTGACCGCTTGGGCGATGGCGGGCTCGATGCCGCGACGCGCGAACCGCAGGATGCGGGTCTCGTGCTCGACGGCCTTGCCGTCCGGCCCCAGGTGCACGGTCTTGGGATCGCGAACCAGAAGTGCCGTCATGGCCGGCACGAAGGTGAAGGAGAAGATGAAGGCGCCGACCAGGGCCAGCATGACGGTCGCGCCCATGGGCACGAACGTCTTGCCTTCGACGCCTTCAAGCATCAGCAGAGGCGTGAAGACCAGCAGGATGATCAGCTGGCCGAAGGCGGCGGGTTTGACCATCTGGCCGGCGGCCTTCATGGCCACACCGAGACGTTCGTGGCGCGTCAGCCTGCGCCCAAGTTCGCCCCGTCTCTGGGTCAGCATCAAGAGGGTGTTCTCGATCACTACCACCCCGCCGTCGACCATCAGGCCGAAGTCGAGGGCGCCCAGGCTCATCAGGTTACCGCTGATCCCGAACCGGTTCATGCCGATGACGGCGAACAGGAAGCTGAGCGGAATCATCAGGGCCGTGATTCCGGCTGCGCGTAAATTCCCGAGCAGCAGGAACAGCACCACGATCACGAACAGGGCACCTTCGGTCAGGTTGCGCGCCACGGTCGTGATGGTCGAGTTGACCAGCTGGCTCCGGTCCAGGACCGGGGTGGCGACGATGCTGGGCGGCAGGGAGGTGCCGACCTCTTCCAGCCGCTCGGCCGCGGCCTGGGCCACGGTCCGACTGTTCTCGCCCGCCAGCATCAGGGCGGTGCCGAGGACCGCCTCATGCCCATCGCGGCTGCCCCCCCCCAGGCGCGGGGCCTGACCGATTTCGACGACGGCCACGTCACCGACGCGAACCACAAGGCCGCCACGGTTGACCACCGGGGACTGGGCCAGGTCGTCGATCGTCGTGGCCAGGGCGTCGGCGCGGACCACCAGGGCCTCGCCCGCGCGCTGGACATAGCCCGCGCCCGCCTGGGTATTGGCGCGATCGAGCGCCAGCACCAAATCGTCGAGGTCCAGCCCATAACGGGTCAGGGCCGAGGCGTCCGGACGGACGGCGTATTCCTTCACATAGCCGCCGTTGACGTCGATTCCCGCGAGACCTGGCGAGGTGCGCATCTGGGGCGCGATGATCCAATCCTGGACCGTGCGCAGATAGGTGGCGCGCTGTTCGGGCGTCGTCAGACGTTCGCCTTCGGGCGTCAGATAGGCACCGTCGACCTGGAAGCCGGGCTTACCGGTCGCCACCGTGGTGCTGGGGCTGAACGGCAGATAGTCGACCGTCCACATCAGGACCTCGCCCAGACCGGTCGTAATCGCGGACAGGCCGGGCTCGACTCCTTCGGGCAGGTTCTCGGCGGCCTGGCGCATCCGTTCCGAGACCTGCTGGCGGGCGAAATAGATGTCCGTCTGGTCGGTGAAAATGACGGTGATCTGGCTGAAGCCGTTGCGCGACAGCGAGCGGGTGCTCTGCAGTCCCGGAATGCCGGCCATGGCCGTCTCCAGCGGATAGGTGACCTGTCTTTCGATCTGTTCGGGCGCCAGGGCGGGCGCGACGGTGGTGATCTGCACCTGACGGTTGGTGATGTCGGGGACGGCGTCGATCGGCAATTTGGTCAGTTCGAACAGACCGAAGGCGGCGACGATCGCCACGGCCATGACGACGAACCAGCGAAAGCGGACAGAGGCGTCGATGAGAGCTTTGAACATGATCTGTCGCTCCCTAGTGGCCATGCTCGGCTTCGCCCTTGGCGAGCTCCGCCTTGAGCAGGAAGGCATTGGTCCCCGCGATACGTTCGGCGCCGGTCAGGCCCCGCACGATCTCGGTCCGGCCCCCGGCTGCGCGACCCACAAGGACTGGGACGGCTCGGAAGCCGGTGTCGGTGCGGACGAAGACGACCGAAGCCCCTTCCACGGTCTGGACGGCATCCGTGGGCACGGTGACACCGCCGACCGTATCCCCGGTGACGACCGTACCCGTGATGGCCGATCCCGACGGGGGCAGGACGCCGCCGGTCGAACGCGCGCGTATGACGGTCGCCCCGCCGTCGACCCCGCCGCCTCCGGCCGCGACACCTGTCACGACGCCGGTGACGTCGCCGGACGACGTCTGAACCTGGATCGTGCTGCCGGCCCGGACCTGGGCGGCCAGGGCGGGCGCGGCGTTGAACACCATCTCAATGCGGGCGGGATTAGTGACTTCGGCGATGACGCTGCCCTGGCTGGCGAAGCCGCCGGGGCCGACCTGGACGATGGTCACAACCCCCGAGATGGGGCTGACGACATTCAACCGGCCCGAGGCGTTGGGAGAACCGGCCGCCGAGGATCGGGCACGGGCAGCACGGGCCGCGGCCTCGGCACTGAGCGACTGAGCGCGTGAGGTCTCGACGTCCTGACGCGCGACGACGCCCTGGCTCTCCAGATTGCGATCGCGCTCATGGGCCCGCCGGGCAGCATCCGCCGAGGCGGCAGCGGCATCGGCGTCAGCTCGGAAGGTGGCCGCCTCGCCGCTGACCAGAATGGCCAGCGATTGGCCGGCGCGAACCGATTGTCCGGGAGCGACCAGGACGCGTTCGACGCGACCTCCGACGGAGGCCGCCACGGCGGCGCGGGCATCGATCATCGGTTCGACGCGACCTGACAACCGAGTCTCGCCTCCGCCGCCGCCGCTGGCGGACACCAGGGTGATGCCGACCGCCTGAATTTGAGCCGCCGTCAGTTCCACGACACCCTCTTCGCCGCCGCCCTCTTGGGCAGCGCCTTCCTCGCCCTCGGTGTGGCCAGCCTCGCCCTCGGTATGCTCATCCTCCGCGGACGCTTCGGGGACTGCAGCGGGCACTGCCCCGGGGCGCTCGCTAAAGAGCCAGAGTCCGCCGCCCAACAGGACGGCGGCGGCGACCCCGCCCAGCAGCCAAGTTTTGTTTAGTCCGGATTTGCGCGTCATTGAGCGGCTCCAAAGGGGGCGCGGCCGTCGAGGCGCGCGAGATCGATTTCAGCCCGCACGCGGGCCAGTCGGGCATCGAGGGCAGCGTTGCGGGCGGCGATCAGCGCCGCGCGTGAACTCCGCAGCTCCAGCTGGGAGATGCGTCCCGCCTCCGCGCCTATGCGCGACAGGCGATAGGCCTCCTCGGCCGAGCTCACCCCGGTGTCGGTCGCCGACACGCGACTGGCGGCGGAACCAAGCCGGGCGCGGGCGGCGACCCGATCGGCCTCGGCCTCTTGGCGGACACCGCGCAGCCGGGCGTCGGCGGCGCGGAAGTCGGCCTGGGCCGCCTCCACATTCCCCCGATTTCGGTCGAACAGCGGCAACGGGACGCTGAGCCCAAAGGTCAGGGCCGTGGCGTCCTCGGCCTCGAAGCGGCGGACCCCTATCGAGGCCCGCACATCGGGTCGGGCGCGAATACGCTCGACGGCGATCCGCCGGTCGGCCGCCTCGCGTTCGGCCTCGGCGACCAGAACCGCCGGTGCGGCGGAGGTCTCCGCCGCGACAGGGGTCGGCATTCTGTCCAGCAGGGTGTCCCCGATCGAGGTCACCGGCTGAACCAGCATGGCGAAGCCCGTGAGGCGCGCGAAGGCGGCGTCGCGCTCGGCCTGGGCCTCGTCGAGCCGGGCCCGCGCCGCGGCGGCCTCCGTCTGTCCTTCAATGCCACGCAGGAGCGGTTCACGCCCTTCTTCCACCAAAGCCAGAGCGGCTCGGGTATCGGCAAGCGTCAGGGTCAGGGCTTCGGTCGCCAGCCCGAAGCGACGATCCGCCGCCTCAGCCTCGGCATAGTAAAGTGCCAACCGTCCGGCTGCGTCCGCCGCAACGAGTGTTGAGCGTCGAGAGGCGGTGGCGGCCTCCGCGCGCGCCACGTCGACGCGGGCACCCCGTCGCCCCCACAGTTCCAGGTCGGTCGACAGGTTCAGAGAGGTCTCGGCGTTCTTGTAGCCCTCGAACGGACCGCTGCCGAAAGCGTTTTCGGCTTCCAGGCCCAGGACGGGGTTGGGGCGGACGTGGGCCTGACGCACGCGCGCCTCGGCGGCATCGAGCAGAGCGCCGGCTTCGGCGATCAAGGGGGTGTCGGACAGGCGCGCAACCAGCGCGTCATAGTCGGGAGCCGGATCGGCCCAGGCCGGTCCGCTCAGCGCGGCCGTGAGGGCCGCGACAGCGCAGCCGACCGCGAAACGCGGCGGCCTACGGAATGAGGAAGGCATTGTGGGTATCCCATGAGGTTTGACGAGAAGACGCGCGATCGCGCGAAGTCAGGTCAGACCCTGGGAGGGCGCTCCGGGCCCGCGGGAACGCGGGACGACAGGAGATCATCCCCGATTATGGCGCGCGAACGCCCTTCAAGCCACGCCGAGGTGTCCAACTCCTGCGTGCCGCCCAAGGGCGTACTGACGTGATGGCAATGGCCATGGCTGCAGACGCCGTGCGCTGAGCCGATATCTTCGCCTTCGCCCGTATCGCCCTCCATCACCTGTGCGGCATGGGTCGGTTCGAGTTCGGTGGAACAGGCCACGGCATCGATCGAGGGCACAAGCACCAGCACCGCCACGAACAACGCGATAAGCGCCGTCACGATTCGATGCCTGGCCAGGATTGAGCCCATTCCGCCCCTTAGCATGCTTATCTTAACGATCAATGGCGGCAGGGTCGCAGGCCCCTTGCGGCACGCGGTTCTGTGCGGATTTCGGGTGCCGTCGAGCTGATCGCCAGACCCGGACCAGGGTGACGGCTGCGGCGACTGCGAAAACGCAAACGGTGTGATCCGGAGGTGTTTCGACACGTGGATCATCCCTTTCGGGGCTTCCAACCCAGCAGGCGCATGGCATTGGCGGTGACGAGCACGGTCGCGCCGGTATCCGCCAGAATGGCAGGCCACAGGCCGGTGACGCCAACGATGGTCGTCACCAGGAACACCGCCTTGAGGCCCAGAGACATCGCAATGTTCTGATGAATGTTGCGCATAACCGCCCCGGACAGGGTGATCATGTCGGGAATGTCCTGGACGCGGCCGTGAAGGACGGCAGCGTCGGCGGTCTCGAGCGCCACGTCGGTCCCTCCGCCCATCGCGATGCCGACATCGGCCTGGGCGAGCGCGGGCGCGTCGTTGATGCCGTCGCCGATCTTGGCGACGACGAAGCCCTCGGCCTGCAGGCCCTTGACGATGCGCAGCTTGTCCTCGGGCAAGAGTTCCGCGCGCGCCTCGATGTCGAGACTGGCGGCGACCGCCTCGGCCGTGCGCCGATTGTCCCCCGTCAGCATGACCGTCCGAATGCCGCGCGACTTGAGAGTGGCCAAGCCCGACTTGGCGTCGGGTCGGGCTTCGTCCCGCATGGCGATGAAGCCGACGGTTTCGCCTCCCGCCACGATGACCGACACGGTCTTGCCCTCGTCGTTCAGAACCGCGATCGCTGCGTCCTGCGCCTCGGATCGGGGCGCGCGCCCGATCGCCGCCTGGGGCGAACCCAGAAAGATCCGCTCACCAGAGACAAGGCCCTCGACGCCCTCGCCGGCCGCGGCCCTCGTGTCCGTGGCGGCCGGCGCGCGAATGCCGTCGGTCCGGGCGCGTGACAGGATGGCCAGGGCCAGAGGGTGGCTGGAGCCGGCCTCGAGAGCGGCGGCCAATACCAGGAGCGCGGCCTGGTCACGCGTTCCCGCGACGATGTCCGTGACGACGGGTTTTCCAGCGGTCAGTGTTCCGGTCTTGTCGAAGGCGATGGCCGTGATTTTTCCAAGCGTCTCGAGCACCGCTCCGCCCTTCATCAACAGTCCACGCCGGGCACCGGACGAAAGGCCTGCGGCGATGGCAGCCGGGGTGGAGATCACCAGGGCGCAGGGACAGCCGATCAGGAGGACAGCCAGGCCCTTGTAGATCCAGCCGCTCCAGTCGCCGCCGAACAGCAAGGGTGGTACGACAGCGACCAAGGCAGCGACCACGAGGACGGCGGGGGTGTAGACCCTTGAAAACCGCTCAATGAAGCGTTCGGTCGGGGATTTGGATTCCTGGGCTTCCTCCACCAGCCGAACGACGCGCGCGATGGTGTTGTCGGCGGCAGCCGCCGTCACCCGGACCCGCAGGACGCTGTCTCCGTTGATGGTGCCGGCGAAGACCGGATCGCCCGTCGTCTTGCGCTTGGGCACGCTCTCTCCGGTGACCGGGGCCTCGTCGATCTCGCCCGAGCCTTCGACGATTTCCCCGTCGGCCGGAAGCCGGTCTCCGGGGCGCACCAGAATGATCGCGGCGATGGCCAGCGTTTCGGCGGGAACCTCCGTTGTCTCTCCATCCACTTCGAGAAGAGCGGTCTTGGGCACGAGGGTAGCCAGCCCCTGGATACTCTTGCGCGCGCGACCGGCAGCGACGCCTTCCAGCATCTCGCCCACAAGGAACAACAGGACGACGGCGGCGGCCTCCTGTTCGGCACCGATGAAGACCGCACCAACCGCGGCGATCGTCATCAGCATCTCGATGCTGAAGGGGCTGCCGTAGCGCGCCGCCGAGATCGCGCGTCTCGCGATCGGTATCAGACCGACGGCCAAGGCGATCAGAAAAGCATAGCGTTCGATCGCCGGGAAGGCAGCCCCCAAGCCATAGGCGGCGAGGAGCGCCAATCCGCACAAAGCCGTCAGCCGGGCCTTCTTCGTCCACCACCACGGCTGGCCGTCGTCGCCGGGCTCGGCATCCGATGGCGCGTGACGCTCAGTGCTCGGAGCGTCCTGCCTCGTGCTCGCGGGCACCACTGGCGAGCCGTCGTAGCCGAGGTCGCGCAACTGCTTCAGGACGAGGTCATCGCTCAGGCCGCCGCTGTGACAAACCTTCAGCAGGCCGGACTGGACGCCGATCGTGACGTCGTCGACACCCGCCAATCTGCGCAGGGCTGTGTCGATCTTTCGGCCACAGCTCGGGCAATCCATGCCGCTGACGCGATACCGGCTCTCGGTCGTTTGCACTGGCATCGCCTGCTCCTTGTCCTGAAGACCTGCCGACGCTACTTCCTCTAGCTACTAGAGGAGCAAGAGCAAAATGAGCCAGGGCGTCACGATCGGAGCGGCCTCCAGGGCCTGTGGGATCAAGGTCCCGACGATCCGCTACTATGAACAGATCGCGCTGCTGCCCTCCCCGCTGCGCACCGACGGTAATCGTCGGCTTTACGAACAGAGCGACTTGAGGCGGCTTCGCTTCATCCGTCATGCACGCGAGTTGGGGTTCGAGATCGAGCCTATCCGCGAGTTGTTGGCTTTGGCCGGCGAACCGGGCGGATCATGTGAGAGCGCCGACAGCATCGCCCGCTCTCACCTCGCCGCCATCGATCACAGGATCGCCCGGCTGACAGCCCTGCGGGCGGAGGTGGCCCGGATGGCGGAGTGTCCGCACGGCTCGGCCAGGGAGTGCAGGGTCATCGAGGTGCTCGGCGATCACGCCGAATGCCTTGCCGAACACTGAGTTCGGTTCTGAAGCATCGCCGCGCCCGCTTTCTCAGAATCAGGCTCGTGGCCAGCGGTCATGTCGCTCATCGATCACGAAGGGATGAGCGTGAGCGGCCTCGGCACCCCCAGCCGCTCCGTCCGCCAGATGCGGATCGTCCGCTGCCAGCTCGGGATGGCTATGCGCCACGGTCTCAGGGTCCCGCGCCGGCCAGATCAACAGACCGAGCACTGCGCCCGTCGCGCACAGCGCCGCCAGAACCAGAAAGGCCGCAGCAGGATCGGCCTCCGCGCTGACCAGCCCCGCAACCGGATAAGCGATCAGCCAGCAGGCGTGGGACAGGGCGAATTGGGCGGCGAACAGAGCCGGTCGATCCTGGGCCGTTGATGACCGCCGTAAGGCTCGCCCCGCCGGGGTGATGGTCAATGAATACCCAAAGCCCATGATCACCCACAGACCGATCAGGACCGGATAGCTGACGGCGACCCAGGCTCCCGCCAGGAGGACCGATGTCATCACACCGGCCCCCAGTACCATGGCGGTACGATCCGACACCCGGCTGAGGAGGCGCGGCAGGACGACGGCCGCGGTCATCGACCCACCGCCGAAGGCCGCCAGCGCCCAGGCGGTCGCCTGTTGCGACAGGCCGAACTGCGACTGGACGAGGACGACAGTGTTGACGAACACCATGGCCCCACCCGCCGCCGTGGCCAGGCTGATAGCGAGGAGCCCGCGCAGACGCGGCGTGAGCGCGAACAGCCGCAAGCCTCCGGTCAGCCGCTGGATGAAGGGTTTGGGCTGGAGTCTGCTCAGTACCGGCAGGCTGGCCCCGACCACGAACAGGGCCGAGACGACAAAGCCCAGGGCCGTGCCGACGAACAGGTTGTTGTAGCTGATGAAGGCCAGCAGCAGCGCCGCCAGCACCGGGCTGGCCACGCTCTCCAGATCGGCGGCCAGCCGCGAGAGCGACAGGGCCTTGGTGTATTCCGCCTCGTCGGGCAACAGGTCCGGGATCATCGCCTGGAACGCCGGGGTGAAGGCGGCGGACGCGACATAAAGCACGGTCATCAGCCCGTAGACCTGCCACGGCTCGGTGACGAAGGGCAGGCTGACGGCGACCCCCGCCCGCACAACATCCAGCGAGACCAGCAGGGTCTTTCGCGGCAGCCGCGCCGACAGGGCGCTGGCGAACGGGGCCACGCCGATATAGGCGATCATCTTGATCGCCAGCGCCGCCCCCAGCACCTGGCCCGCGTCCGCCCCCGCGAGATCAAAGGCCAGCAGACCCAGGGCGACGGTGGCCATTCCGGTCCCGAGCAGGGCGGCGACCTGGGCCGTGAACAGGTTGCGGTAACCAGCGTGGCGAAGCGGCGAAAACATCTGCATCTCTCCTGAGGGGCGCCGCGTCGGCCGAACCTGCCCCGTCGTCGGTTCCGATCGGACCGACGACGGGGCGGGATCGGTCAGACGACCCGCTTGACTTCGCTGTAGGCGCCTTCGGTGATCAGGGTGATGGTCACCGGCGCGCCCGTGCGGTTGCGCCAGAACCAGCCGTGACTGCCGGTGAAGACCGCCGTCAACGTGTCCTCGACCCGCTGCTCCGAGCCCTTGGCATAGCCGTGGTAGGAGGTTCCCGGCCGGTCGGCATGGGTGTCGTAGTTGACCCGACCACCGCTGCTGGACCAGCTGTAGCGGACCGTGGCCCCCTCCTCCATCACCAGCTTGATCTCTGCGCCCTGATCGGGTGCCAATGTCAAAACCGTCCGGTCCGACCGCGTCGCGGCCTGGGCCGCGGTGGCTACCGGAGCCGCGCCGGGAGCTGCGGTCGCAGGCGCGGTCGCATCCGCCGTCGGGGCGAGCGAGGTCGTCTCTGTCGCGGGTGCCGGAGCCGCAGCCGCGGTCGCTGCGCTGGCCTCCGCTGCCTCCTCGGCCTGAGCCTCAGCGGCGAGCAAGACCTTGATCCGGCCCATCTCGGTCAGGCCGAACACCGAGCCGACGCGGGTCGGATCGACCCCGTATTCAGCGGGCATGACGATCGTGACCAGCAGGCCGGCGGCGATGACCGCGGCGATGCCCGTCGACTTCAGCAGCTTGGCGGTCGAGGGCAGTTCGGAGGCGGTGGGCTTGTTGGCGTTGTACATGGGTCAGTCTCCGATCAGAGGACGAAATAGCCGACGAGCTGATAGCCCGTCAGAACGAAACCGAGGGTCATCAGGACGACGTTGGCGACATAGGCATGCCGCCAGAAACTGCCGGTCTTCCGCCAGAACCCCATGGCGATCAGGATGGCGCCCAGGGCCAGGAGCTGGCCTATCTCGACGCCGATGTTGAAGGCGACCAGATTCACGAACAGGCCGTCCGGGGCCATGTTGAAGTCCTGCAGCTTGGTCGCCAGGCCAAAGCCGTGGAACAGGCCGAACACCAGGGTCGAGACCTTGGTGTTGGGCTGGACCCCGAACCAGCGCTGGAAGGCCCCGAGATTGTCCAAGGCCTTGTAGACCACCGACAGTCCGATGATGGCATCGACCAGATAGCTGGACACGCTGACATCCATCAGGACGCCCAGCAGAAGCGTCGTGGAGTGGCCGATGGCGAACATCGTCACATAGATCGAGATATCCTTCATCCGGTAGAGGAAGAAGATCACGCCGAACAGGAACAGCAGATGGTCGTATCCGGTGACCATATGTTTGGCCCCCAGATAGACGAATGGCCAGAACACGATCCCGGACGTTTCCTGGATGTAGCCCTTGTCGCCGTCGGCGACACCGTGGGCGAGGGCTTGGGCGGTGACGCCGTCGATCAGAAAGAACAGCAGAACGGCGAGCAGCGCCGTGGCAGGAGATCTGAGCCACGACCAGGGGTCGGGGCGGTAAGCCACTGTCATGGGGACCTTTCCAGAAGTTGGGTCTGCAGGGAGGAATGAGGGGGACCGGGTCATCGGCCCCCCCGCCTGGGTCGGAACGGGAGATGATCCAGCCAGGCCGGACGCGGCTGGTCGCTGGACCGATCGCGGCCATGCACCAGGCTGTAGAGCGCGGGCAGGACCAGCAGGGTCAGGATCGTGGAGGAGAGGATCCCGCCGATCACGACCGTGGCCAGCGGGCGCTGGACCTCGGCGCCGGCTCCGACGTTGAGCGCCATCGGCACGAAGCCGAGGCTGGCGACCAGGGCGGTCATCAGCACCGGGCGCAGGCGGGTCAAAGCCCCCTCGCGGATGGCCTCGGCAACGGGCTTGCCCTCCTCGATCAAGCCCCTGATGAAGCTGACCATGACGACACCGTTCAGCACGGCCACGCCGGACAGGGCGATGAAGCCCACGCCCGCCGAGATCGACAGCGGCAGGTCCCGCATCATCAAGGCCGCGACGCCCCCGGTCAGCGCCAGGGGCACGCCGGAGAAGACGATGGCCGAGTCCTTCCAAGAGCGGAACAACGCGTACAGCAGACCGAAGATCAGCAGCAGCACCGCCGGCACGACGACCTGAAGCCGCTTGGCCGCCGAGATCAGCTGTTCGAATGTGCCGCCATAGGTGACCCAGTATCCGGCAGGCACCTCGACATCGGTTTCGATCCTGTCCTGGACCTCGCCGATGAACGAACCCAGATCGCGGTCCCGGACGTTGGAGGTGACCACGATCCGTCGCTTGCCGTCCTCGCGGCTGATCTGGTTGGGACCGACCGTGAGGGCGATGGTGGCGACCTCGGCCAGGGGCACGAACTGACGCGGCTGGCCTTCGTTCGCCGGCAGGGGCACCTGCAGGCGACCAATCGCGTCGGTATTGGACCGGATGTCCTCGGGCAGACGGACGACGACGTCGAACCGCCGGTCGCCCTCGAAGATCTGCCCCGCGGTCGTGCCGCCCATCGAAGTGGAGATGACCGACTGGACGTCGTTCACGCTTAAGCCCAGCCGGGCCATGGCCGTCCGGTCCGGCGTGATCTGCAGCACCGGCAGACCCGTGACCTGTTCGGTCTGCGGATCGGCCGAGCCTTCGACGCTCGCCACGATAGTCTCGATCTCGGCACCGAGCCTCAGCAGTTCGTCCAGATCGTCGCCGAAGATCTTGATGGCGACGTCGGCACGTACGCCTGAGAGCAGTTCGTTGAACCGCATCTGGATCGGCTGGGTGAACTCGTATTTGCTGCCGGGAACCTCGTTCACCGCCGCTTCCATCTCATCGACCAGCTGGCCGCGGGATTTGCGGGGATCAGGCCATTCCTTGCGATCCTTCAGCATGATGAAGGTGTCGGCGACCGAAGGCGGCACCGGATCGGTGGCCACCTCGGCGGTGCCGATCTTGGCGACGACCCGCTCAACCTCGGGAAACTCGGCGATGCGGGCCTCCAGCGCGGTCTGCATCTGGATGGCCTGGCTCAGGCTGGTGCCGGGAATGCGCAGCGCGTGCATGGCGATGTCGCCCTCGTCCAGGTTCGGGATGAACTCCGACCCCATCCGCGACGCCCCGAAGCCGGCGAGCGCCACCAGGAAGACACCCACGCCGATCATCAGGAACCGGGTCTTCAGTGCGAAATCGAGCGCCGGCTGATAGCCGACGCGCGCCCAGCGCATCAGGAAGCTGTCCTTTTCCTCGACCTTGCCGGTGACGAACATCGCCACCGCTGCTGGCACGAAGGTCAGCGACAGGACCAGGGCCGCCGTCAGGGCGATGACCACGGTGATCGCCATCGGGTGGAAGGTCTTTCCCTCCACGCCGGTCAGGGCAAAGATCGGCACATAGACCAGGGTGATGATCATCACCCCGAACAGGGACGGCCGGATCACCTCGCTGGAGGCCGTGGCCGCCAGTTCGAAGCGTTCCTCCCGGGTCAGCACGCGACCCAGCCGATGCTGGGCCTCGCCGAAGCGGCGCAGGCAGTTCTCGACGATGATGACGGCCCCGTCGACGATCAGCCCGAAGTCGAGCGCGCCGAGACTCATCAGATTGCCCGAGGTGCCGGTCCGCACCATGCCGGTGATGGTCATCAGCATGGTCACGGGAATGACCGCCGCCGTGATCAGAGCGGCGCGGATGTTGCCCAGCAGCAGGAACAGCACGACGATGACCAGCAGCGCGCCTTCCAGCAGGTTCTTCTCGACCGTATGGATGGCGCGTTCGACCAGGTCCGTCCGGTCATAGACCGGCGAGGCGGTCACGCCGTTGGGAAGGGCGCGCGCGGCTTCCTCCAGGCTCACGGCTGCGGCCTGGGCTACGACGCGGCTGTTCTCGCCGGCCAGCATCAGCACGGTGGCCAGAACGGTCTCCTTGCCGTCCTCGGTCGCCGCTCCGGTCCGCAGTTCCTCGCCCATGCCGACATCGGCAACATCGGCGATGCGGATCGGCACGCCGCCGCGCGTGGCGATGACGACATTGCCCAGGTCCTCTGTGGTCGAGGCCTGTCCCGGCACGCGGATCAGATACTGTTCGCCATAGCGTTCGACATAGCCGGCACCGACGTTGGCGTTATTGTTGCCAAGGGCCTCCACCACCTCGGCCATGGTCACACCATAGGCCGAGAGCCGGTCGGGGTTCGGGGTGACGTGATATTGGCGCTCAAAGCCCCCGATGGTGTTGACCTCGGTGACGCCCTTGGTGTTGCGCAGCTGGGGCCGGATCACCCAGTCCTGTAGCGTGCGCAAGTCTTCGGTCGTGTAGGGCTGGCCGTCCGGGCGGCGGGCGCCGGGTTCGGCCTCGATCGTGTACATGAAGATTTCGCCCAGGCCAGTGGCGATAGGGCCCATCTCCGGGGAAATCCCAGGCGGCAGCTGGCCCAGCGCACCTTGCAGGCGCTCATTGACCAGCTGGCGCGCAAAATAGATGTCGGTCCCGTCCTCGAAGACGACGGTGACCTGGCTCAGCCCATAGCGGGAGACCGACCGTGTATACTGCAGACCCGGCACCCCAGCCACGGCCGTCTCGACCGGAAAGGTGATGCGTTGTTCGGCCTCGAGCGGCGAATAGCCAGGGGCTTCGGTGTTGATCTGGATCTGGACGTTGGTGATGTCTGGCGTGGCGTCGATCGGCAGGCGCTGGAAACTCCAGACACCGACCGCGCAGGCCAGCAGGACCAGCGCCATAACCCCCCAGCGGAAGCGGATCGACAGCGCGATGATGCGTTCAAGCATGGTGTGCGCGCCCCCTAGTGGTCATGGCTCGCGCCGGACTTGTCGATGTCCGCGCGAATGAGGAAGGCGCCGTCGACGACGTATTCGGTGCCGGGTTCGAGCCCGCCCAGCACCTCGGTCCATTCGTCGGTGCGGCGACCCAGGTCGAGCATCCGCACCTCATAGGTATTGCCGACCTTGGCGTAGACGACCTGGAAGTCGCGGAAGGGCATGATGGCCTTGGTTTGGACCGCGAGCGGCACCTCGCCCTGCCCCACCTGCACTATGCCTTGGACCCCCAGTCCCGGCCGCCAGACCCCGCCCATATAGGCCAGATCGACATGGGCGATCAGGGTCTGGCTCATCGGATCGGTGCCGGGCAGGATAGTTTCGATCACGCCGTTGAACCGGTGATCTCCGGCCAGGCTGGTGACCTCGACCCGCTGTCCGGCACGAACACGCTCGGCGTCGCGCGGATAGAGCGAGAACTCGGCGTGAAGACGCGTGGGGTCGCCGATCACCAGCATCGGCTCGCCATTGCCGGTGATCTCGCCGGGGACCGCGTTCTTCTCCATGATGACGCCCGAGATCGGCGCGGTGACCGAGTAGGTCTGAAGACTTTCGCTGGACTCGACCCAGGCGAGGACCTGCCCCCGCGAAACCCGCTGACCCAATTCGGCGTTCAATGCCATGATCCGGCCCGGATAACGGGCGTGGACCTCGCTCTGGCCCTCCGGCGTGATCTCGACCCGACCACTCAACGGTAGGCTCTCGCCCAGTACCGCGCCACCGGCACGCTCGGTCGTCACGCCGCCGGCCTGTGCGGCGGCGGCCGTGATGATCGTGCGCCCCTCATAGGACGGGTAGCTCCAGGTCGATCGCTTGCCCGCATGAGTCGCCGCCACCGAAACGTCGAACGAATGCGGCTCCGCCACGACGGTCGGACTGGTCAGATAATCCTCGGCCGCCGTGAAGACGAACCGGTCCACCGAAGGCCCCAGGCGGGTCAGGGCAATGGACGCCTGGACCTGACGCGGATCGACAGGCTTGTCCTTCAAATAGGGGTAGAGCCGATAGAGCGGTTCCGGACCTTCCTCAAAGATCGTGATCTCCAGAGCGAAGTCGCCGTCGCGCAACATCCGCCCATTGTGCGGCCCTCGCTCATAGTCTGCGGCGGCAGCGGCGGCAGCCTCGGGGCTCAGCTTTTCCGGCGCGCCCTCGCCGCAACCGGCGACGGCCAGGGCCAGGGTCAGCAGCGGCGCGGCCAGGCCTCGCCGTGCGGTCGGATAGCGGATCATGGTTGCATCTCCAGGCCGGTCAGGCCGCCATGCGCGCCGGTCAGCCGGTCAAGGCGGGCGCGCTCGATATGAAAGGATCTCAGAACCGCCACTCGCCGCGCCCGCGTCTGCAAAAGCGCGGTCTGGGCCTGGATGACGTCGTTGTAGGTGAAGCCGCCGCGAGCGAAGCCTTCACGGACGAGAACCACGGCACGCTCGGCCTGGGGCAGGGTCTCCTCGCCGATGCGCCGGGCCTCGCTGGCCTTGGCGGCCAGCAGGACCTGGAGCCGGGCGATCTCCCGGTCCCGTTCGATCCGCAGGGCGGACAGATCAGCCTCGGCCGCGATCCGTTCGGCCTGGGCGCGTTCGATTGCCCCCTCGTTGCGATCATATCGGCCGAGCGGGATGGAGCCGCCGACCACGAAGGCGAGCGCGTCTTCGTTCCACAGATGCCTCACCCCCACGCTGACCGAGGCGTCCGGCACGGCGCGGGCTCGTTCCACGGCGACCTGTGAGGTCGCGATGTCGCGTTGGGCCGCGATCGCCGTCTCATCGATGATCGTGGGATCACCGGCTGGACGACGCGCCGCGCTGGTGTCGGTGAAATCCTCGTCGTGTAGTACGAAGTCGGCCGGTCCCATCCAGAAGCTGGCGAGAGTGGCCCGCCCGAGACGCGCCGCGATCTCGGCCTGATCGAAATCGATCTGGGCCTGGGCCAGTTCGGACTCGGCCCGGGCTCCCGCGAACAGGGGGTCGCGTGCAGCGTTTACGCGGCGCTGGACCTCGGTCTGGAACCGTTCGGCCAGATCGAGTCGTTCTCGCGCGATCACGACCTCGGCCTGTGCGGCCAAGGCTTCTGCCCAGGCGGTCTGAACCTGTTCGAGCCGGTCTAGCCGTCGGACCTGCGCCGTGGCGCCGACCAGCACACCCTCGCTGCGCGCCAGGGAAACGCGGGCATCCCGGTCGCCGCCCCGCTCGATCGGCTGCTCGTAGGTCAGGGTCGTCTCGGAACGGTCGATCAGGCCGATGCCACCGACACCACCGATATTCTCAGCGACCAACCCCAGGGTCGGATTGCGCCGGACGTCGGCCTGGCGCACCCCCGCTTCAGCAGCGCGCATCCGGGCAGCCGTACCCGCGAGGGCAGGATCGGCCGAGGCCGCAAGGGCGAGAGCCTCTTCGAGGGTCAGAGAGCGAGCGGCTGCGTCAGCCGACGGTGGGGTCTGTGCCATGGCGAAGGACGGCGGCATGGCGGCCGCCAGAATGAGCGCGAGGACCGTGACGGTCGGTGTACGCGCCCGCGATCCGGCAAAGCCGGACAATGGGGTCTGCAAGGGATATCTCCAAAAACGAAATGGCGCGCGCGGCCGGCTGGCCGCGTCGGATCAAAGGATCGCGCCTGTCCGTTTCGGGGGGTATTCGGGCCCGTCGAGCCCGACGTCTTCCAAGGGTGGGCTTCGCCCGAGGCTGTGCTCCGAGACACGGACCAGCTGCAGCGGCCCAGCCACGCTCAGGGCTGGCGTGGTCGATGGCTTTTCGACGCCGCTGTGGTGATGTCCGGTCGGCTGTCCGTCCTGGTCTTGGTCCGGTGCATCGGGTGTGGTTTCGGTCGGCGCCACATGCATGTGAGCATGCCCGTGGTCGTCGCTCGCCACCATGGCGACGGGAGGCCAGCCGGCCGAATGTCCGACCTCATGCTGAGCCTGAGCGGACGCGTGCAAGGTCAGCGCCGCCACCAAAGCGACGCATAGCGAGACGCAGAATGTCCGAATCGATGGCGGCAAGGGAACTCCTGAGGCTCACGTATCCCGCCTCAGGGCAAACTTCAACACGAGTGGCCCCCGCGTACGACGCTGCGACATCCTCGCTTCCCACTAAAGATCGGCGAACCTCGACGACGAAGACCATAGGCGCGATAGGTGGTGTCGAACGGAGCCTACCGACTTGTCCCTCTCGCCCGCCCCCCAGCTCGCGCCCTCCCGTCGGTCTTTTGTCCGGGCCTTGCCGGGTCTGGCCCTGGCGTCATCGGTCTTGGCTTCGCCGGTCCTTGCGGCCCAGGCGGTTCAGGCCATCACCGTCTACAAGACGCCTTGGTGCGGCTGCTGCGGGGCCTGGGTCCAGCATTTGACGGCGGCCGGATGGACGGCGACGGTGCGCGAGTTGGAAGACCTTGCCCCCATTCGCCGCCGCTACGGCGTGCCCGACGCCCTGGCGTCCTGTCACACTGGAGTTGTGGGGTCCTATGCGATCGAGGGACATGTGCCGGCCGAGGACGTGGCCCGACTGGTCCGCGAGCGCCCCAACGCCTTCGGTCTGTCGGTGCCGGGCATGCCGGCGGGATCCCCGGGGATGCCAGCCCCGGCCGACCGGGTCCAGGGGTTCCAGACCCTGCTGATCCTCAAAAACGGTGCCACCCGCGTGTTCGCCAGCCACGGATGACGCCCGCCACGATCTCGCCGGCGACGCTAGCAGTCTATCTCGGTGCGGCGCTCGCCGAGATCGCAGGCTGCTACGCCTTCTGGGCCTGGATTCGCCTGGGCAGGTCGGTGGCGTGGATCGTTCCGGGGTTGGCATGCTTGGCGGTGTTCGCCTGGTTGCTGACCCTTGTGGAGGTCGAAGCCGCGGGACGTGCCTATGCCGCCTACGGCGGCGTCTATATCCTGTCGTCTCTTCTTTGGCTCTGGCTGGTCGAGGGCAGCCGCCCCGACCGATGGGATGTCAGTGGGGCTATGCTGTGCCTGATCGGTGCAGGCGTCATCCTGTTCGCTCCGCGTCCTTGATCAAACCGGGCTAAACTGCTCATCCTCGCGTTCGTCATCAGAACCGGTTCGCAGCGAGAGGGCTTGGCGGAGGAGATGGCACTTGAACCCCTCGGAACTGGGTAGATCGCGTGAGGTCAACCGGTTACCAGATGGACCTGCGCCAGACCGTTTGGTTGGTTGCCTTCCTGAACCTCTCCTATTTCGGGGTCGAGTTCACGGTCGCGCGGGCCATTGGGTCGGTCTCCCTTTTCGCGGACTCCGTCGACTTTCTTGAGGACGCAGCGATCAACCTGTTGATCGGCATGACGCTTATGGCTTCGGCGACGGTTCGGGCACGGGTCGGTCGATGCCTGGCCATTTTGATCCTGATCCCGGGACTGGCGACGATCTGGACGGCTTGGAGCCAGTTTCAGGCGCCGTCCCCTCCGCAGCCGATTTTGCTTTCGGTGACCGGACCGGGGGCCTTAGCAGTCAACCTCGCCTGCGCCCTTTTGCTCACACGGTTCCGCGCCAGCCGGGGCAGTCTGACGCGCGCCGCCTTCCTGTCCGCCCGCAATGATGCTCTGGCCAATGTGGCGATCGTCGCCGCCGGCCTCGTGACCGCCTTCCTTTGGCGTTCCGCTTGGCCGGACCTGATTGTCGGCCTGGCGATCGCAGCGCTAAACGCCGATGCGGCGCGGGATGTCTGGAGGGCCGCAGAACGAGAGGCGGACGTGCATCAGGCCTGACCTTGGGGCGTTTCGGCCGCGACGCCGTCTTTGCGCAACAGAGTCTTCAACAGCTCGATCTGCTCCTGCTGTTTGCTGATCAAGGTCTGGATTTGACTGTCACGCATCTGATCCAGTTTTTCATGCAGGGCCATGATCTCGATCTCCGCCTTCAGGTTGACCTCATAGTCATGTGAGGCATCCAGCCGATCTTTCGTAGCCTGCCGGTTCTGACTCATCATGATGATCGGGGCCTGGATCGCAGCGAGCATCGACAACAACAGGTTCAGGAAAATGAAGGGATAGGGATCGAAGGCGTGCCGACCAAGGGTGAGATTCAGGATCGCTCACTCCGCCACCCCCTACCTTCATCACGAAATATACTATAGAGGAGTATTGTATGGCACACGTCGCAGGCAACAAGAAGAAGCTCACCACCCGCGTCCGCCGGATCAGCGGCCAGCTGGCGGCGATCGAGCGGTCGATCGAGACCGAGGCGGATTGCTCGCAAATTCTGCAACAGGTGGCGGCCGCGCGAGGGGCCATGAGCGGTCTGCTTGAAGAACTGATCGAGGACCACCTTCATCAGCATGTGGCTCGATCCGATTTGACGGATGAGGAGCGCGAGACCGGGGCCGCCGAAATGCTCGTCATCATCCGCCGCTATTCCCGATAGGTTCGACAATGACGACCGCCGACCCGCATCTCCACACCCATGACCACAATTTTCTGGGTTCCACCCACGACGACAATGCGCGTCGCACCCTGTGGGTGGTGGCACTGACCACATTCATGATGGTCGGCGAGATCGTCGCAGGCACCGTCTACGGCTCGATGGCGCTGCTGGCCGACGGCTTCCACATGGCAACGCACGCCGGAGCGCTCGCGGTCGCCGCGGGAGCATATGCCTTCGCGCGAAGATACGCGACCGATCCGCGATTCAGCTTCGGCACCGGCAAGGTCGGCGACCTAGCAGGCTTTGCCTCGGCCCTGGTCCTCGGCATCGTCTCCATCGCGATCGCGGTCGAGTCGGTCATGCGCCTGCTCAAGCCCGAGGCGGTTGATTTCGGCCCGGCCGCGACGGTGGCCGTGATCGGCCTAGCCGTGAACGTCGTCAGCGCGATCCTTTTGTCAGGCGGTCATCATCACGGGCCCGGACATGGTCACGGGCACGAGCATCATCACGACGATGATCACCATGTCGGGCATGGCCATGCGGCCCATAAGGACAACAATCTGCGTGCTGCCTATATGCACGTCCTGGCCGACGCCCTGACCTCGGTGCTGGCGATCTTGGCGCTGCTCGCCGGATTGTTCCTCGGTTGGTCGTGGCTTGACCCTGCCATGGGTATCGTCGGAGCCATCGTGATCGCCCGTTGGTCCTGGAGCCTGATGCGCGACACCGCGGCCGTCCTGCTCGATACGACCGACGCGCACCTCAGTGAGGAAGTCCGCGATTGCATCGAAGGACCAGGCGACGCTCGTATCGTTGATCTGCACGTCTGGAGAGTCGGTCCTGAGGCTTATGCCGCCATCGTCAGCGTCTCGGGGAACGTCGTCGCCGACGTGGTCCGGGCTCGCTTGGTCCCTGTGCACGAGCTTGCGCACATCACTGTGGAATGCAGGACCTCGGCATAGCGGTACGTTCGCCAGGATCATCAAGATCGATTTCTGGTTATCCGGCCACCGCGGCGTCGATGGAGGGAGAGAGTGAGGGCGGCGGCTGGCGCTCCGACGGGGAGCGGAAGCCAGGAGGCCGCCGTGACGCAGATTTCAGCCCATGCCCATCCGATCCGACCAGCACGATCGACTGCCGCTTCAGACGGGCCAGACCCCTCCAGTCTGGAACGGATGTCAGACCACGATCTGCTGTGTCTGCTGCTCGGTCGAAGCGTTTCCGCTCCTATCGCAGGACGGGTGGCCGCCGACCTGCTGGGACAGTTTGGGGACCTGGGCGGCATCGCCGCCGCTGACGGGCCCGAGCTTGGACGCGTGGACGGCGTCGGGGCGGCAGCGATCATGGACCTCAAACTTCTCCGCCAGCTGAGTGTGCGTTTGGCACGCAGCGCCGTCTGCGCCCGGCCGGTGTTGAGCTCCTGGCACGCACTTCTCGACTATGCTCGGATCGCCCTGGCCCATCTGCCCCGGGAACAGTTCCGCGCCCTCTTCCTCGACCGGCGCAATATCCTGATGCGCGACGAGCTGGTCGCAGACGGGTCCGTCGACCATGCGCCCGTCTATCCCCGCGAGGTCATACGGCGCGCGCTGGAGCTTTCGGCGTCGGCGCTCATTCTGGTCCATAACCATCCCTCGGGCGACCCCACGCCCTCTCAGGCAGACATTACGGTCACGCGCCAGATCATCGAGGCGGCCAAGGTGTTCGGCCTTCACGTGCATGATCACGTCATCGTCGGGCGGGAAGGCACAGCGAGCTTTCGTACCCTCGGTCTGATCTGAGCGCGTCATGTCCTTGCACGCCATCGTCACCGCCCTGGGCGGCGATCTTTATCAGGGTGGCCATCGCGCCAATGTGCCGGCCCCTGGGCACAGCCCCCATGACCGTTCCGTCTCCTTGCTGCTTTCGGACGGACGGCTGGTGATCCACGGCTTCGGAGCCACCGATTGGCGCGCCATGCGCGACGATCTGCGTCGACGCGGCTTCATTGACGACGGCGGGCGGTTGACGGGCAGTGGCCATGCCGGATCGACTTGGCCCAGGCCCGATCGTCTGGCCCGGCTCGAAGCCGCCGCCCACCTTTGGGAGAGCGCTGTGCCCATCGGCGTGACCAGCGCGGCGGCACGACACATCCGGTCTCGGTCAGTGACCGGCGGGATAGCGTCGTCGAACCTTCGACATCATTCACATGCGCCGACGTCCGTCTATCGGTCCGGCGGTGCCCACCGCCCTGCCCTCATTGCCCGGATCAGCGACGACGCCGATCGGCTGACTGGCGTCGAACTCACCTATCTGCTTCCCAACGGCTGTCGGGCGACCGAGCTCAGAGTGTCGCGCAAGACCGTGGGACACGTGCCGCCCGGCGCTGCCGTCCGCCTCTGGCCGCCTGACCGAGAGATGCTGGTCGCCGAAGGCGTGTTCACCACCCTTTCGGCGATCGAGCGCTTCCAGTTGCCCGGCTGGGCGCTTTTGGCGGCGAACAATCTGGCACGCTGGACACCGCCGTCCTGCGTGCGGCGCGTGCTCATCGCCGCCGATCGGGGTCTTGTCGGGCAGGACCGGGGCTGGCGGCTGCACCGGCGACTGGTCGATCTCGGCCTCCGCGCGGAGGTGGTGTGGCCCGACGCCCCGTTCGACGACTGGAACGCGGTCGCGATGGCGCAAGCAAAGGCGGAGCGAGGGCGCTGAGGGACGCCGGAGCGGCGGGGATCGGCCCCGTCGCCCGGCGGGAGATCCCCCATGACCGACCTCGTTCCCGTCATCACCCCGCTCGACGACACGCCCGCCGTCGTCGTCGACCGAGACGAACGCACCATCCGCCTGGGCGACCTCGGCATCGCGCCCGAGAACCTGCGCTTCAACGAACCGCCAGACGATGACATCCCGACCTTGGCCGCCACGATCAGGGCGGCCGGCCAGCTGCAGCGCCTGACCGTCAGGCCCGGCCGCGGCAAGAAGGAACAGCCCTGGATGGCCCTGGACGGCCGTCGCCGACGGCTGGCGTTGGGGCTGCTGCTCGAGGCCGGCGTCATCGATGAAGACTATCCCGTCACGGTCTATGTCGAAACCGATCAAGCGCGTCAGGCTGCCGCCCTCCTCCTGACCAACACTGCCACACCCGTCCATGTGGCCGACGTCATCGTCGCCATTGGCCGGATGCTTAAGACCAAGCTGACCATCCCGGTCATCGCCCGCGCTCTTGGCTACGCTGAGATCGAGATCAAGCGGCTGGCCGCCCTGGCCGCCCTCCCCCCGGTCGCGATCGGCGCGCTCAAGGCCGGGCGGATTAGCTTGAAACAGGCCCGGCTCCTGGCGAGGTTGCCGAACGCCGAAGAACAGGCCGAGATCGCCGAGGTCGCGCTGTCGGGCCACGGGTTTCAGGACTGGCGCATCATTGAGCGCCTGGACGCCTCGCGCGTTACGCCACACGATCGCCGTTGCGCCCTGGTCGGCGAAGCCGCCTATGCGGCCGCGGGCGGGCGCACCGAAGTCGATCTCTTCGGGGAGCTGGCGCCGGTGCTGCTGGATCCCGACGTGTTGACCGAGGCCTGGCTGAAGCGGGCCCGCGGCATCGCCGCCGTGTTCGAGGCCGAGGGCATCGCGGTTCACGTCACGGCCGGCCAAGAGCCGGACCTGCCGGAGGACCTCGAGGCGCTCGGCTATGTCTACGGCGGCGTCCTGAATGCCGAGGAGATGGCGCGCTATCGCGCCCAGCGCGACGTCTGGCGCGAACGCGCCGAGGCAGCAGGGCTGACGCTGGCCGAAGCGTCCGATCCCGAGGCCGCTGACGCCGCCCTCGTCGCCATGATCCGCGCCAAAATCGAAGTCGATCAGACTGGTTCCCGCGGTCGGGCCGTGACGACGATGGTGATGTCCCCGGCGTCGCCCATGGGCGTCGAGGTCAGGTGCTACACGCCCGAGGAGCCCGAGCTGGAGGCAGAGAACACGGTCGATGGCGAGGCGACGACACGCCCCGTCGCTCCGGCGGCCTATATGCCGCCTGAGGTCGAGGCTCCCGAGCCGGAGACCGACGGCGTGAATCACGGCCTGCACGCCGTCCGCACCGATGTGGCCACGCGCGGCCTGATCCGGGCCATGGCGGACGATCCGGGCGCTGCGCTGGTGGCCCTGATCGCGCGCCTGTTCACCCTGCTGGTCGTGCGCACCCATGTCGCGCGCTCGGACTCAGCCCTCGCCGTCCTGGCCACAGGCTTCAATCCTCCGGGCGGCCGGGTGATCGAGAGTCTGGACGGCGAGGTGCGCCAGAGGCTCGATCAACGCCGGGCGACCTGGGAGGCGTCCGGCGAGACAGTCATCGCCTGGATCCACGGCTTGCCCCACGGCGAGAAGATGGCCCTGCTGGCCGAACTGACGGCGATCAGCCTGGACGTGCGCGAAGAGCGCACGACCCTGATCCGCCGCCGCGCCCGCGCCGAGGCGGCCGAACTCGCCGCCCTGTGCGGCGCGGACATCACGCTCCACTGGACGCCCGATGCGCCCTTCCTCCAGCCCCATTCCAAAGCCCTGCTGCTCGACATGCTGGCCGCCATGGGGGCCGAGGACGAGCGGGCGAAATCGCTGAAGAAGACGGAGCTCGTCGACTGGGTCGCCGAACAGGCGGCGTCGCGGTCCTGGGCGCCGATCGGCCTGTCATGGGCGGCGTCCGACGACGCGGAGACGTCTGACGTGGAGGACGAGGCCAATCCGGAGGACGAACTGGACGACGCGCCGGACGATGGCGCCGGAGCGTTCGTCGTCACGCAGGCGGGCGAGGCCGCGCTCGCCTCGGCAGCGGCCTGAGCCTTCGCGTTCACGACCACGCGCCGCCCCGGCTTCTGTCGGGGCGGCGTTGTGCTGTTCCGAGGGTCGGGAGGCGGAGGAAGGGCGGGGCGAGGCGAGCCTGGAGGACAGAGAGGGAGGCGCCCTCCGCTCCAGGCGACCGGAACCCACGCCATGCCTTCAATCCGCACGTCCTCCACCCCGCCAACCTCCACCCTCAGCTTGTTCGCCGACCCCGCCGGCACGGACGTCGCTGCCAATGTGCTGTCCGCCGCTCGGGCGCTGGCGACCCATCTGGCGCGGTCGCGCCCGCTCGACCGGCGGCTCGTCGCCCAGGTGATGACAACGGCCTTCGGGGCCTCGGACGCCGAAGGCGGCTGGGTCTGGCGCGACGCCTATGACGCGATCGAAGCCGCGACCGTGCTGCAGATCCGGCGTCTCGCGCCTCAGGTCGCGCGGTTGGAGGATGCGCCGGCGGAGATCGCCGCGCTCCTGGCTTCGGTCTCCGCGCTGGGCCTGACCCATACGCGCCGGAGCGAGGAACAGGTCGCGCTCGACCAGTTCTCGACGCCGCCGGAACTGGCCGCCCTCGTGGTCCTGGCCGCTCAGGTCCGGCCCGGCGACCGCGTTCTCGAGCCCTCCGCCGGCACCGGGCTTCTGGCAGTCGTGGCCGAGGCCTGCGGCGGCGCGCTCGCGCTCAACGAGATCGCGCCGGGTCGCGCCGACCTTATTGACCGGCTGTTTCCTTCGGCGGAGCGGACCCGTCACAACGCCCGTCATATCCACGACCTGAGCCCCGGCGCGGGCGGCTTCGACGTTGTGGTGACCAATCCGCCCTTCTCGGACCTCGCCGACCATCTGCTGGCGTCCGTGAGGGCCTTGTCTGACCATGGCCGATTGGCGGCGATCGTGCCTCTGAGCGGGCTGACGAACGACGCCTTGCTGCGACGTCTGGGTGCTGAGGGCACAATCATCGCCCGCATCGCCTTGCCGACCGGCGCCTTCGCCAAACATGGGACGTCCGTCGAGACCGGCCTCCTGGTCGTCGATCGTTCGGCGGAGCTGGCCGAGATCCCGCCGGTGCTCAGTGCAGACGACCTGATGGGAGCGGCCCGGCTCGTCGCCGCCCTCCCCGCCCGCATCGGCGCACGACCCCGCGCCCGCGTGCAGGTGTCCGTTGGGGCGTTGCTTGGGCAGCGCGAACGCGGCCTCGCTTTGCCCTCTTGCCGCCTCGCTTTTCTGGCGGGCGCGACGCCGCTGTCTTATCAGGTCACGTCATGGAGCGGCGAAGGCCGAGACGTCGGTCTCTACCAGGCACACAGCCTCGCGCGGCTCGATCTGCCTGATCCCCGTCCGCATCCATCGCCGCTGGTCGAGTCCGGACCGATGGCGTCGGTCTCGCCACCGGCCCCGACCTACCGGCCGATGCTGCACCCCATGATGCGGGATGAGGGACGGATCTCGGACGCTCAGACAGAGACCGTGATTTACGCTGGCGAGGCCCATGCCGCGCACCTTCCCGGACGTTTCCGGCTGGGGGACGCGCAGCACGACGTTGTCCTGCTACGCGATGACCAGGAAAACGCGATCCAGTTCCGGCGCGGCTTCTTCCTCGGTGATGGCACGGGCTGCGGCAAGGGCCGCCAGATCGCGGCTATCATCGCCGACAATATGGCCCAGGGCCGGGTGCGGGCGCTTTGGCTGTCTCGGAACGACGCCCTGCTGGAAGACGCCCGCCGGGACTGGACCGCCATCGGCGGCGGGGCCCATGACATCGTGCCCTTGTCGAGCTGGAAACAGGGCGAGGCGATCCGGCTGGATCGCGGCGTGCTGTTCACCACATACGCCACCCTGCGCCAACCGGCCCGCGGTGACCGGCCATCTCGGCTCGACCAGATCGTCGCCTGGCTGGGCGACGACTTCGACGGGGTGATCGCCTTCGACGAGGCCCATGCGATGGCCAACGCCGCCGGAGGCGGCAAGGGCGCGCGCGGAACGAAGAAGGCCTCGCTGCAGGGCATGGCGGGGCTCGCGCTGCAGAACCGGCTGCCGGACGCGCGGGTGCTCTATGTCTCCGCCACCGGCGCGACCACGGCAGAGAACCTGGCCTATGCCGCCCGCCTGGGCCTGTGGGGCGGGCCCGAAGCCCCCTTCATGTCTCGCGCCGACTTCCTGGAGGCCATGGACCGGGGCGGCGTCGCGGCCATGGAACTGGTGGCGCGCGAGCTCAAGGCGCTCGGGCTCTATGTGGCCCGGTCGCTTTCGTTCGAGGGGGTCGAGTTTGAGCCGCTGGTCCATCCGCTCACGTCGGACGACATCGGCATCTGGGACCAGTGGGCCGACGCCTTCCAACTGATCCACGCCAACCTGGCCGAGGCTTTGAAGGCGACGGGCGTCAATGACGACGACGGCAAGCCCAGGAACGGTCAGGCGGCTTCGGCGATCCATTCCGCTTTCGAGGGCGCCAAGCTGCGCTTCTTCGGCCACCTGCTGGCCGGGCTGAAGGCCCCCAGCTTGATCGCCGCGATCCGGGATGATCTCGCGTCAGGACGCTCGGCCGTGGTCCAGATCGTCTCGACCAACGAGGCGGTGATGGAACGCCGACTGGCGTCCATTCCGCCGGAGGAATGGAACAACCTCTCCATCGACCTGACCCCTCGCGAGTATGTCCTCGACTATCTGCGCGAAGCCTTTCCCATCCATCTGATGGAGGCGATCGAGGACGGCGACGGCAACGTCACGCTCCTCCCCGTCATGGACGGCAGTCGCCCTGCCGTCAGCCAGGAGGCGCTCGCGCGGCGGGAGGCCCTGATCGAGCGGATGGCCTGCCTGCCCGCCGTGCCGGGCGTGCTTGACGCCTTCCTGGAAGCCTTCGGCACCGATGCCGTCTCGGAGATCACCGGACGGTCGCGACGCGTGGTGGTGCGCGACGGTCGCCGGGTGGTCGAGCGGCGCGGGGCGGCCGCCGCCCGCGCCGAGACCGACGCCTTCATGTTGGGGCGGAAGCGGGTTCTGATCTTCTCGGATGCCGGTGGTACGGGCCGCAGCTATCACGCCGATCTGTCCGCCGAGAACCAGCAACGGCGGGTCCACTATCTGGTCGAGCCGGGCTGGCGGGCCGACGCTGCCATCCAGGGGCTGGGCCGCAGCCACCGGACCCATCAGGCGTCGGCGCCCCTGTTCCGGCCGGTCACCACCGACATCCAGGGCGAGAAACGGTTCACCTCGACCATCGCCCGGCGTCTGGATTCTTTGGGCGCGCTGACGCGCGGCGAGCGCCGGACCGCCGGGGCCGGCCTGTTCCGGGCCGAGGACAATCTGGAGAGCCCGTGGGCGCGTCGCGCCCTCTTGGTCTTCTACGGTGCCCTCGCCTTCGGGGAGCTGGCGTCCATGACGCTGGAGACCTTCATGGCCAAGACGGGCCTGAAGCTGATGGACGCCGACGGGGGCTTGAAGCCCTCGGATGATCTGCCGCCGATCCACACCTTCCTGAACCGCCTGCTGGCGCTGCGCATCGCCGACCAGAACGCCCTGTTCTCCGACTTCGACCGCATCCTGTCGGGCATCCTCGAACGCGCCGCCGCCTCCGGCGATCTGGACCGGGGCCTCGAGGACATCCAGGCCGAAGAGCTGGAGGTTCTGGAGCAGGAGGTAATCCGTACCGACGTCTCGACAGGGTCGGAGACCGCCCTGGTGACCTTCTCACTCAAGGTCCGGCGCGAGCTCTTGAGCTCGGAGGACGCGCTCGGTCGGGCCGAGGACATCGCGCACCAGTTGGTCGTCAACGAGAAGTCGGGACGGGCGGCGATCGCGGAGCTCGGCCTGACCACGGCGACGGACGAGGATCGCCTCGTCAGCGCGGTCCGGCTCGTTCGACCCGACGACCGCCAGACGATGCCGCAGAAGGCTTTCGAGGAGTCGGCCTGGAAGCCGGCGGCCGTCGCCGACTGGCGGCGCGTCTGGGATGAGGAAGTCGCGATGACCGACCCTTGGCGAACGCGCGAACTGACCCTGGCGACCGGCCTGTTGTTGCCGATCTGGGGTCGGTTACCGGCGCGGGGCTGTTCTGTCCGTCGGGTCCGCGCCCCCGATGGGCGGCGTTGGCTGGGTCGGGTGCTGGACGCCGTTCAAGCCAGGACGCTGAAGGCGGCGCTGGGTTTGACCGAGGTCGGTGCGGCCTGGTCGGACGGGGCGCAAACCCTCGCCACCCTGCTCGATCGGAGTGTCCAGCTCTCGCTGGAGGGCGGGCTCTGGCTCAAGCGGGCGCGGGTGATGGACCGCTGGCGGATCGAGGTGGTGGGCGGCCGCACCGACCGGGATGCGCTGGTGGCGCTGGGGTGCTTCGTCGAGATCATCGCCTTCACGCCCCGGGTGTTCGTGCCGGTGGACCGGCCGGAGGTGCTGGAGGCGGTGCTGCGTCGTCATCCGGTGCAGACCGTCCTCGACGGTGCGGCGGCCTGAGATTGCCGGGCGGGGCGAAGGCCCCGCCCGGTCAGGAGGAGGTCGGGAGGAAGGGAGGTCTCGGGTGAGGCGGGATGAGGGAGATTGGCTCCCCGGTGCCTCGGATCAACAGGAGACTGACATGCAGACCATGGTGTTCACCGGCCGGTTGGCGGCCGACCCCCAGATCAGCGAGGACTTCGCCAAGGCGGTGTTTCGGCTGATCGAGAAACGCGGCGTGGACAGCGCCGGCAAGGACCGGCTCGTCGGCGTCAACTGCGTCAGCTGGTCCAAGGGCCTGAACGAGAAGGTCATCGCGCGCGGCCTGGCGCAGGGATGCGAGGCGGTCGTGATCGGGGCCTTAATCGACACGTCCTACAAGGCGCGGGACGGGGCCGAGCGCACCGCCAAGGAGCTGGTCATCAACCGGCTCACCGTCCTCGACTGGGCCGAGGATCGCGAGGCCGACACCGGCATCGATGACCGCGTCGCCGCCTGACTCCCTCCCCTTCACCTTTCATTTTCAGGAGACTGACATGCAATCCCTCACCCTCGAAGGCTATCTGGCCGCCGATCCGTCCATCCTCTCAGCCCAAGGCTCGGGCAAGAAACGCGCGAGCTTCCGCGTGCTGGAGACCACCCGGTTCCGATGCGCCGACGGCACGCCCGGCGAGCGCACCACCGGGTTCAACTGCGTGTGCTTCAACGAGGCGACGGCCGAGAAATACATCGAGCCGTTTGCCCGTAAGGGCAGCCGCGTCGTGATCCAGGGCCATGTCGAGAACGACACCTGGACCGGCAAGGACGGGGTCGAACATTACGACCTGCGTCTGATCGTGGCTGACATCCGCCTGAAGAACCGGCGGGATCGGCCCTCGACCGACGAGGATGGCCCCGCGCCGTCAGTTCAGGAGCCGGCCGGCGGCTACGATCTCAACGACGACATCCCGTTCTGATCGCTAGGCAGATGCCCTCCCCTCCGCCCGGAGCGCCCGCGCTCCGGGCGGTTCTTTTTGAGAGGCATGTCCCTGCCGACCGACGGACGTCATGACGGCGTCGGGTTTCCGATCTAGCCTGGCGATGGGCGGCGACCTTTATGAGGTCGCCGCCTCTCTTTTTTGGGGAGCCCGCCCCCGACCCTTTGCTGATCATCCCCGACCGCACGGACTACTGATGGCTACGCCCGCCGCTGAACTGAAAGTTGCCCGTCAGATCCTCGGGTGGGATGCGCTGACCATGGCGCGCGCCCTGCGGCTTGCGGGCACGCCGGAGAAGATGGCGGCACGGGTTCTCGCGATGGAGGCGGGCCAGCGCGACATCAGCGGTCCCGTGCAGGTCGCCGTCGAACCTTTTCTCAGCGGGTGGCGGCCCAGCGGCTGGATCGACTGATCCCCGATCGAGCGACGCGGCGGCGCGCCGCCGACGACTGCGATGAATATCGATGTCCATCTGTTCGTATCGGCGCGACGGCGCCGAACAGGGTCGTCGTCACGAAGGGCGACGACGACATGCCCCCACACAACGCCCTCCGATTTTGTCACATCACCCTGAAAGTCAACGGCTTCGCCTTATCCCCTCCGCGGCCCGCGAAGAGCGGTCCGCTCCGGTGACTTTCCGGGGCCCGATGTGCCGAAAATCGGGGTCATTGCGCATGGGGCGTAAGGACACTTTCAAGGATAATTCCGATGCACACCTCAGCACATTCCGTCTTCTCCAAATCCGACTCCGCCTTCGACGACCTGTCCGCCTCCCTGGGCGATCAGCGTCCGCACCCGAGCGAGGACGCGCTGTCGCAACTCGGACGGGCGCTCATGACCGAGCTCCTGGACGTGATCGCCGACACAGCACTGGAAGACTTCCAGACCACCCTGGCCGAGACCCTGATCGGTGCCTTCCATTCGGCCGCACAGCGGATCGAACGCGACGCCGATCGCGCCCGCGACACGATGCGCAGCCTGGACCGGGACTTCGACGGTTCGGAAGCAGCAGACACCGAGCTTCAGGAGGCCACGGCCAAGGCGAGAGCGGGAGACGCGGCCACCCAGGCGGCCGAGCTGATCCGGGACGCGGCGGCCGAGAGCTACACGGTCGCCACCGGGGAGGTCTGGACGGCCTGGCGGGGCAGCCGGCGGGGCACGCACCTCACAGCAGCGCAGATGGAGGCCAAGGCAGCCATCCGGGCAATCAAGACCCGGCGGGCGGGCGACGCGGATCCAGGCGGCCCGGTGATCGCCTTCAGAGGCTCTCCGACGGCGGACACGGCCGAGGATGCGGGTCGGGTGTTCGACGCGCTCAACTGGGCGCTCAAGGAATGGCCGGACATGGCCCTGGCCACGACCGGGGCGAAGGGCTCCGAGAAGCTGGCGATCAAATGGTCCAAGCAGAAGGGAGTGAAGCTGATCCTCGCCCGGGCCGACTTCGACGCCCACGGCAAGGCGGCTCCGTTCCGGGCCAACGACGAGCTGATCGCGCTTGAGCCCACCTGCTGCCTCACCCTGGTCCACTCTCTGGATCGATCGCGGTCACCGGATCAGCGGCCGTTCGGACCGGCGTTGAACCTGGGTCAGAAGGCGATGGAGACCGGGCTGCGGCACGTGTCCATTCGAGCCCGCGCTGCTTGAGATCACACCCCAGACGGCAAGACCCGCTCGGCTTTGGCCGGGCGGGTTTTCTGCGTTTGGCCGCTGTAGGGGCATATGCGCGGAGACTGGCGAATCGGGATATCTCATCTCATCACCGACCTACGCATTACTGTTGATGGGTGTTGATCGTGTATGATGAGCATAGACGGGTGATCGTATTTTAGGTCTTAGGGCAAGATAAAAGCAGATGAGAGGCTATCGGTTTTGTTGTAGGGTCTCAGCATCTTACGACGGCCTCGAAACGCTTCCACGACTTGCGGTGAGTTAGGGCGAATTTGAGGATCGTCGTTTCTGCAGAGACGAGGCCATGTCGGTCAGAAGCGGCATCCAGGCGCGGTTGGAAGCGCGCGGTGACGACCAATCCGGAGCGGGCCGGGTCAGCCTGCCGACGACCCTGAAGAGCGACCGGATCAACGTCCGGACGGCGATGTTCCAGCGTCTCGCCGCATCCCGGCTGTTCGCTTACGGCGACCGTGCAGGGGTGCTCAGGACGGCCCAGAAGCGTTCAGGGCGCGCCTTCCGTCTGGACGTTCGGCAGAAGGTGATCGTCAAGGCGCTGGTGTCGAGGCACGCCGGCAAAGGTGCGGCGCGGGCGGCGGCCCTGGCCGCGCATGTGAGCTATCTCGGGCGGGCCGGCGCGGGCGCCGAGGGAAAGCCGGCAGAGTTCTTCGACCGGACGGACGACGCCATCGAAGCGATCGAAGCGACGCGGGACTGGGGGTCGGACCGGCATCATTTTCGGTTCATCGTGTCTCCCGAACATGGGGACCGGATCGCCGATTTAAGGGGGTACACCCGCGAGGTCATGGCGAGGGTGTCGGCCGACCTTGGCGAGCCGGGATTGCAATGGATCGGCACCTGCCACTTCGATACCGACCAGCCGCACGCGCATCTGGTCGTGCGTGGGAAGCGGGCCGATGGACGCGATCTGGTGATCCCGCGCGACTACATCGGTTACGGCTTCCGGGCCCGGGCGCAGGAGGTGGCGCAGGAGCGGCTGGGCGATCTGTCGCGTGCCGATGCCGAGCGGCGGATCTGGAAGGAGACCGAGGCGGATCGGTTTACAGGGTTTGATCGACGGCTAGTGCAGGCGGCTGACGCCGACGGCCGGGTTGAGGACGGCGTCGGTGGAACCGATGCCTGGGCGGCGCTGTCGAGAGGCCGACTTCGGCACTTGGAGCGACTGGGGTTGGCGGAACGGACCGGCAGCCGATACCGGCTCGATGCCCAGATGGAGACCAAGCTTCGGACCCTGCAGATCCGGCGAGACGTGATCCGTACGCTGAACCAAAGACGAATGGCGGGTGCACGGGACGTTCGCCCGTTGGGGGCCGAAACGGTGCACGGTCACGTCGTGCAAGCGGGACGGCACGACGAGGTCGGGACGTCACCCTTCGTGGTCGTGAAAGATCGCGCGGGCATTGAGCACTATGCGAGGTTGGCCCCAGGGACGACTGCACCCGCAGTCGGCAAGGCCGTCGAGATTCTCGGCACCGATCGCGGAGTTGCGAGGCTCGGAACGTTGGGTCGCGGTCAGCCGACACTGGAGCGATGAAGCGATTGACGAAGATCCAACCGGCAACTCACAAAGTCGCAAAATGCGCCATGAGCGGACATTGACCAGCAACCGGAAAGCAGACTTTTCTGGGTTCTCTGGATCGACCTAACAGGCGAACCTCAACACAGAACATGGATCGCAAGGCGCTGTTGATGGTGGGTGGAGCTTACATGGCGTCGGGGGACGCCCCCAAGAATGAGCGGACGATCAGAGTCCTGAGGGGTGAAGTCGATGACGCCAATCTCCAGAAAATATGCTCGTTGATCGCCGATGAGAACGACAACGTCATCGGGCTCAAACTTCGGTTCAATACGCCACAGAACGACCGGTGGTCGGTCGAGGTACAAGACGAAGGCGGTGGCTATGTGTTCGACGGAGAGATCGAGCTCAACGTTAGCGACGGGGCCTATTGGGTCAACGGTGCACTGTCGCTCGATGGCTTCTGGTTAGTTAAATACGGTGGGATGCATCAGGGCATCCTCAGTTTCGGGCTCCAGCAGGTCGATGAGGCCCAGATCAGGCTCAACACCGGGATTAAGCTGGTCGAGCGAGACGTCTAGGAACGTGGCATTTCGTGATGACCGCCATACCGATAGAGGGCGGCCGCGCCAAGCTGGAGTCCGGAGGATAGGATGAGGCCAATCAGCGAGTGGACACGTGACGACCTTGAAAAGCTAATCGCGGACGACATCCGCGAGAGCCTGAACCTCGACTTCAAGTCGTCGCCCTCCCTTGGAAAAGAGAGCAAACATCGAAACGAACTATCGAAGGACATCTCCGCATTCGCCAACTCGGCAGGCGGCACAATCATCTATGGCATCGTCGAGAAGGATCAAAAGCCAGATCGGATAGACGATGGCAGTGACGACGCGGTGATCAGCCGCGAGTGGCTCGAACAGACCTTAGGAACGCTGATACAGCCGCGGATCCAGGGACTTGTGATCCGACAGATTCCGCTTGGTGAAGGGCGGTCAGCCTATGCCGTGAGCATCCCTCAAGCGACCTCGCTAGCGCCCCATCAGGCAAATGACAATAAATACTATCGCCGGTTCAACTTCGCGTCCGTCCCCATGGAAGACTACGAAGTTCGTGACACAATGCGGCGGGCGACAACGCCCGAACTCTACGTCGAATATGTCTTCTCCGATTTCGAACTGACGATCGAGGGCCTGATGACGCGTATGATCGTCGTCATAGGCAATCGATCACAGGAACCCGCGCACTACTCGGCCGTAGATATCGCCATCGATCGACGGGCGAACTGCGTATCAATTGGAGAGGACAAATGGACGCGGACTGATACGTCATTCGCCTTCGACGATGGCCAGATGTCTGTCGCTGAGTGGCATCGGAAGCTGATGATCCCCGGCACACTTCCGATCTTCCGCGAACGTGCTTTCCGGATCGGTGAGTTTGAGATCACGATCGACCGTAATGGTGGCGGCTACTTCATCGGTCAGGACGTTTCCTGTCCTGGGTTCCATTCAAACAAGGCCGGCGTTCTGACTGCCTTCGCAGGCAAGCCGACGTTTTCAGAACTTACTGACCACACTCAGGTCGGACGCTCGGCCCGCGCCTCCCGATGAACATGCCAGTTCGGACGTCAAGTCTCGACCCGCCTCCGACCGTCACAGTGATCAAAGGGAGGCTGCTCGAGGTGTAGTTCTACGCTACCCAGCGCGGAACCCTGTGGCTCTCTCGAATATTCGAAGGCTAATGCGTGGTTCAGAACAGAAAACAGCGGCGCCGGCAGGCCAGCACCGCAGCGGCACCGGCTATGGTGACGACGACCCCGGTTGATGAAGCTCTAGAGGAACTCATCTTCGTCAGCGGCTTCTCCAACGATGTGTCGATGCTGTTGTCGGGAGCGGCGACGGATCGTGCGCACCAACTCGCGTCCATGGTTCACGCGAAGGCTTGCGCCCACGGACGATCGATCGGGTTCGTCTGTCGATCGAACATGTTCGACCATTCAGCGGTCCTGGGTTTGGCGCGCGCCATCATCGAGTGCCTGACGATGTACGCCTATCTGACTGAAGAGCTTGACGAGGACGAGTGGGCATTCAGATACGCGGTCCTGAGACTCCACGACACGTCCGCTCGGATAAAGCTGCTGCGCGCCTGGCCCCAGACCAACGAGATCGACGACCTGAAAGCGGGACGCAAAGATCTCATCGCCGAAATCGAAGCGCACGGCCTGTTTGGAACATTCGACGACGCTCAGCAGAAACGATTGGTCTCAGGCGAGACCATCTTCGTGAGTGGGATGCGCAAGGCCGCAGCGCTCGCAGGATGGAATCCAGACGTGTTCACCGCACTCTACAGCTATTTCTCGTCGCACCTGCACGCTGCGCCGATGAGCTTTTTTCGGATGGACGCACACCAGGTGGACTACTTCTTTCCAAACCAGGCGCAGAGGGACCTCGCATCCATGGGGATCGCGGTTGCGGCAGCATCGCTTCGACGCCTGTCCCTGCTCCACTTGGGTGACGCCGACTATTCCACCCACCCCGTGCTGGTCGCGGCCATGGACAAGGCGCGGAGAGACGATCGCGAGAGCGGTGTGTTCATGGCTCAGCCCGATGGCTGACTTCGGCGGCGGATGTCGCGATTGGCGTATCCGACCGACGCCTAGCTGCGCCGGACCGCTCCGGGCGATGATGGATCGAGGTAGTAGGTTCGGCGCTTCGACTTAACGACGACGCCGCCGTCTAGCGTGAGGTCATCGCCCTCAATCCGACTATCTGCAGGCTCCTCTTCCGCCTCGCAGAAATCGAACCATGCGCGGCCGAGCCAGTTGACGAAGCGCCTCAAGGACTCGTCCTCGCTATCGCGATAGACCGGAGCCCAAACGATCCGAACATACGGGTCGTCCGGAAACTCGACATAGTGGTTTGTAAGATAGACGAACGCGTCGATCCCTGAACCGCTTCCACCGAGGATTCGGCTCAGCAGGCCGACGACCGTGGTTGGCCGCACTTCACGGAAGTTGTCATTCACGCACCAGAGCACGCCCTTGGCTTCAGGCATCCCGAGCCGAGCCCTCGTGACCTTGATCTGGCTGCTGGCCTTTTTGGTAATGCGCGCGAGAGGCGCTCGAAACAGCTCCAAAAGTCCCCTCTGATAGAACGCGCCAGCCTTGCCCTCACTGCGAAGAAACGGCCCCAGGCCAAACTGCAACGCGGTCTTGGCACCGAGAGACACGACCTTCTTTTCGAAATTGGGATGCTCGCCGAACTCGCTTTCGAGGATCTTCAGCTCGATCACGATCTGCGCCTCCTCGAACAAGAAGTCAGCGTTCTCGAAGTCCGGATTTGGGTGGACCTTATCGACCAAAACCCCGCCCACGGATTCAATGAACCGACGGATCGTGGGTTCATCCGCGCAGCCCTTGGCAGTCGACCAATCCACGTCGGAGCCGGCTGTTTGGGGAGCAGGCGTCACCGCCGCATCTCGCGACGGCTCTTGGGCCCCAAGGACCGCCGGAGTTCGTTCAGCTGGAGATCGGCGTTGGTCATAAGGGCGATGACCATAGGGTCTAGTGTTCTAGCCTTTGCGTTCACAGGCGGTTCGTCGAAGGCGGAGGCGCGCGCGAAGATCTGCTGAAACTCCACGAACGCCATGAGCGCATCGGCTGACCCGGTTTGCTGTATCGGGCAGTCCGCTAGGGTTTTCCGGAGCACGTCCCACTGCGGAACCCACCATTCTGACCCGACGTAGTCCGGGTTCAGGTACCGGTCCGCGACCTCTTTCATGACAGCGTAAGCCATCGCGGTGGCGGCAAGCACGACCGCTCGACTGTGGCGACGATTGAGCCGATGCTGAACGAGAACGGGCAGCGCCACGAGCAGAACCGCGCCGATCGTCCCCACCGCCTGGACCCATGAGGCCATGGCATCGCTGCTCCAGCCCTGCGTCTTGCCGATCCAAGCCAGAAGCGTCCCAGCCCCAGCCAACAATGCAGCTAGAACTGCCCACTCGACCTTGGTCAGCATCGCTATGCTCCACTACTCCGACGCCCTTCGCCGTGGGGTAATCCTAACGACGAAATGGCAGGGCTGACATCCAGGTTTCGATGCCCTCCGTCGCGAAGAACCGCGATTGCGCAGCTCGCTCGTCGGCCGACATGGCTGGACCAAACCCAACGCTGCGGATCGCGTGCCGCCCTCCATCGCTCGTCAGCGGGAGGCTGAGATAACGGGTCGGTCCGAATGCTCCGGCGCGCGTTCCAACGGAAAGCTCGGGCATGATACCCCTATCGCGGTCGTTCCCGCCGACGTCGATGAGACCGCCGACGCCATCCCCGACCAACATACGCGACACGCGGACCTCTCGTTCATCGGCGAACGCGGGGTGTTTGATCGCGAAGAGATCTGAAGCGAGCCAGCGTGAAATCTCGATCACGGCGGCGATGTCCTCGGGGTTTTCCTCGTAGGTCTGCTGCAAGACGGTCAGGCCGGCTCTCAGAATGCGATCGACCGTGTCGGGATCATAGATGACCGTCCTCACAGCCACGCCAGCCCTGTCGGACAGATACTCGGCATCGATCCCGATAACGCAGCCTGAGGCGGAATCGCCGTAGGCGCGCCATTGACCCAGATCGTCCGATCGCGTCGTCAACGACCCGATCATCAAGCCGGTATTCGCCTCTAAACCCTCTAGAGCCATGACCATGCAGAGGCGAGCGGCCGCATCGACGTAGACCTCACGCTGCTGCAGCAACGCGATCAACCGATCCCGACCGTAGGTGAACTCGGTTGTGTCGTTCAACGCGGTGTACTCCGAGAGCCAAAGCGCTGGGTTCTTCGCGATAACTCGCGCGGTTGCGGCAGAGGTGTAGTGATACAGGATCGGGTGATGACGCGGATTGAATGTATGGGGCAGATCATCGACTGACATGGCGCGGGATGATTGTGCTTTCCTCGGCGATGGCAAGTAGCGGTAGAGGCGAAGAATGACCTCTCAACCTGAGACGGACGTCTCTGTTGTGGAGACGTCGCGGGATCGCGATCGAGCCCTGTGGCGCATGTCGAGGTTCTATCCGCTCGAAACGCTCCCGGATAAGGCCTTCGCCACAACGGCTGTCGGCATTGCGGCGGAGGCCCTTGGGATACTCTTGAAGCAGTGGGCACCCGTTCTTGGCCTCCCGGACGCGTCGGCTATCGCAGACGCTGGAGACAAGGATTTCTTGGCCCAGATCCTCGTTTGCCAAGCCTTGGGTCTCCTCGACGAGGCACGACTCGGAGATTTGAAGCTGCTGGTTTCAATCGAGAGACTTGCTCAGACACGAGGCCCTTTCAGTCTCTCCGGGCGACGCTCTCGCGCACTGATCGAACAACTCAGCGTCATGGCGACACTGGATGAGATTGCTGCGGACGGCGGCGGCACGATGACCACACGTGTCATCGGGTTGAACCTTCAGACGCCTCGAGACCGTTTGCGGATGGCTGTGCGCTTAATCGACGCCTCGCTTCTCGACCATGCGCATGCCGCATCCTCAACCGCGTTCGCCCGCTTCAGCGCCAAAGCCCCGGAGGCGCTCGCGGCGTCAGCGATATTGACGGACGATGACGCGACATATCGGGAGGCGCTCACCGCCTTCGAGAGCGCAACGCAAACCGCCATCGACCTATCCCGCGCGCTGAGCGGTCGCCCCAGCGCGACCTCTCAGATCTTTTGGGCCAGCGTGCTCTTCACCCGGCTCTGCAATTTCTCAGTCAGCCTATCCAAACTGCTGCCAGGAAGCGGATACTCGAACGGCAAAGCCGACGAAGTCTGGGACAACTCCTCCGTTGCGTCCCTCGTTCGGGACATCTTTGAGTGCTTCCTGCTTTTTCACTACCTCTGCATCGATCCTGGACCGCCGGCCGAGGCGTCGGCTCGCCAAACGCTGATGCATCTGCATGACTGCACGATGCGGCTTAGGGTCTTCTACGTCGATGAAGGCTCGGCCGACCGGACCTTCTATGAGGGCGAGAAGTCGCGGCTCAAAGCCCAGTTGGAAGCCAACACCTACTTTCAATCCCTCAGCGAAAAGCGCCGTCAACGGCTCTTAGCGGGACGCGATCTGATGTTCCTCAGCCAGGACGAGATTTTGGATCGGCTGGGCGAAGACCGGGCTCTGTTCCGCCGCCACTATGAGATGTTGTCGGCCCACACGCACAGTCTGCCATTGTCCTTCTATCGTGCTCTCGAAGACGGTCGAGGACGGGGCGTCGAGAACTCAGCCGAGAAAAACTACATCTCTCAATCACTGGCGACCGTCGCCCGCTTCCTGGGAAAAGCTTGTCAGAACTATGCCGCGATGTTTGCCGAGGCGGCAGACCAAGACGAGCCAGAGACGCAGGGCCCGACCCAAGGGAGGTGAAGATGGACTCAGCCCCCGCCGCGCAGCGGCATACGCTGGACGTTTATGGTCGTGCCCTCGATCGCCACACGGAAACGCTCACCGTCGGCTTTGACCTCGAAAACGTGCTTGACGAACCCGAGGTAGATCGTGTCGGGTCCTTCGCTGACGCCCTCAATCTCGCTTGCGACATCCACGGGTTCAATCGCCTGTCCAACTTCATATCCAAGCAGTCGGATGGACGTTGGCGGTTCGTCGATGGTGGCGATCAGTGCGTCAACCGCGATCGGGATCGCGCTCTCCCGGTTGAGGAACGTCGACCGACTGAAGTAGGTGCGGATCGCGCGCGCCATATCGCGCCATGCTTCCCAGTTATCCTTGATCGGCTTTCCGAGAAGGAAGCCGGCGACCGCCAACTGCCAAAGTGGGACGGTTGGCGTCTGAAGCAGCGTGATGAAGGCGGGAAGATCCACGCTGGGACCGATATTACCCTCTTCGAAGCTAACGCCGAACTCCGCCTCCAGGCCCCGGCGAAACGCCGCGCTCGCCGCCGGCCATTCGTCGTCGCTCACCCCGTAGCTGCCGTCTTGGATCGCTATCAAAAAGGGCTCGACCCGTTGAGCCGCATCGCTGTCGCACGTCATTTTGACTCCTTATCGACTGACGTCAGGCCGGAACTCGGTGCACCTTAAGTCTCTCTCTAGGTACTCCGGCGTCACGCCAGCCTGGCCGTCACCTCTGGGCTTGGTTGACCACGTCGCGTCTCAGAGTTTGTACGCGGTCCGGAGACGGTCTGCGACCACTGCACGGTCCATTGGAACATCGAACTGACGAGGATTCCAAGTTTCGTCGGCCGCTGCGGCATCAGTGAATGCCACAAGGTCGGCGCGAACACTGTCCGAAACGTCGTAGGCGCCTCCGGCAGGCAAAACCTGAACGAGGCGCGCCACATCATTGCGGTGTTTGCGGATGTTGTCCCTGTCAACGGCTTCGCCGGCCGCGAGACGCTCAGACAGATCCAGCCAAGCGCGCGCCTTGAAGGGGATGAGGCCCGTCTCGTCCAGCACGGGGATTCCGTTGATGACCCGGACCAGGGTCTTCAAGAGGGCGTAGTAGTTCTCGTCCAGCAGGATCGCAGAAAGGCTCGCGGCTTCCTCGTCTATCGGCAGGGGCGTCAAAGTAGCGTCCGCACTCAAGTCGAGGTCGTCAGGCTTCCGGGCGAACAGCTCGAGCATGAAGGGGTAGCCCTCCACCTTGGGTTTCTGAAACCGATAGAGGCGGCGCTCCCCTTGCCCGTTCTGCCGCACCTCATAATCCCCGGCCTTGACGAAGTTCAGGAACGCTTCTGAAAACCCGGGGTCCAGGGCCTCGACAATGAGAACGATGTCCAAATCCTTGGTGCGGCGAAACTCCAATCCCGCCTCATCCATGACCTGTTCGCAAGCCGCTCCGCCGATCAACACGTACTGGTGTTCATGACCCGCGAAATGATCGCGAAAACGGTCGACGCCGATCACCATTCAAAGCCCTCCATGAGTTGTCCTGCAGCTTGCGACACCCGTTCGTCCGTCGCATCGCGCATCGACATATAGAGCGACACAGGATCGACGACGCCCGTGCGGCTCAAGACGAGAGGATCGTAGCTCCAAGTCTGGACTTCGATCGCTCTCTCGTCATGCAGCCAGGCCGGCTCTAGTTCGAGATGGCGCGCCATCCTCCTCCACACCGCAGCAGGCGCCGCTCGAGTTTCGACCCGGGGACCGGCGAGCATGGTGTAGAACGCCAGCGCGCTCTCTCCGGCGAGAGGAACGTCATCGCGAGGCAAGTCGCCGCGAACGAGGCGCACTTTGCGGACAGGTGAAACCAGACGAGGTTCTGCCCAGGTCCAGAGGTCCCTCTTCTCTTGCCTAAGATTGAGACGACGCTGGCGGCCGACGCGGTGAGGCTCGGCGGCGTCATGAGCTTCCAGCTCATCCAGAGCGCGGCTCATGCTCATCACGGAGACCTGGTAGCGGTCGGCCAGCTGCGTGAGACTGGTGTCGTTCACGGGCTGGTTCAGAAGCGCCGCGATTACCAACACCTGGGCTGTTGGGGACAGGGTATCGGAAAAGCTCGGCTTCAGACCCTCGCCGGTCTCCTGAAGGTTCAACAGCGCTTCGGGAACGTAGAGTTGGGCGCCAGGAACAAGAAACCCGATCCGGGCCTCAACGAGTCGCCGTCGTGCGGACACTGGTAGGGTGGCGGCGATCAGAATGACGAGCCGTGTCCGAAGCGCGACGCGAACAATCTCTCGATGCTTCTCCAAGGCAGCCACCGTCCCCAAGGCGTCCCTCAGAATCATGAAGGCTGCAGGTTGACCAGCGATGTCGCCCCGCCAGACCCCGTATCGGTCCATGACGAAGTGAGGCAGCCCTTGTGGCGCGACCTTTGCGAGATGCAGCGCCTGCCCAAACGCATCGCTCACGTACCGCGCAGCGCTTTCCGCGAGGGTCTCATCTTCAATGACGTGGTCATTTAACATTGCAGAGGACATTTAACATCGGCACTGTTAAGTTTCCACCCTAATGTTAGATAGCGGGGTGGGGGCTCGTATGGGTGGCGTCGTGGGATCGCGAGGACACAGACGGTGAGGGTCGTCATCGACAGCAACAGGGTCCAGAGCCTGGAGCTTGAAACCTTTCTCGCCTCCGGCCCATCCCATCGCGCTGTCGTCACCGACTGGCTGATGATGGAGGCGTACAAAGGCGATATGCGAAAGAGCCTCTACAAGAGCATCGCCGTTCTTGAGAAATATCCCCGACAGGTGATCGTCCTTCGCAACACCGGCCAGTGCATGCGGGTGCGCGCCGACGCGCAAATGGCCAACCGGCTGATTTGGACCGAGCATACCAAAACCTTCCCTGAGTTCATGCTGGAGGTCCGAGCAGCAGAGGCGGGCGGCGGCGCGATCGAAGAATCCCTGCTGGAGCGCGCTCGCGAAGCCAATCGACGCATGGACCGGTTGCTGAACCAAGCGGAACTCCTGCTGAAGGGCCACGCGGTCATGGTCAGCGCCTTCACCGCAGCGGACATCAGCGCGATCAGAGGCGGTCCGGTCGTGCCTCCGGACATTTTGCGCCGGGTGTTTTCAATCGCCTTGGATGTCGCCGCGGGGTTCCGACAGAGCTTTGAGCCGCCACTTTCACCTCCATCGACGAAGATGCGAAACAGGGACTTTCTGTTTCGTGTCGGTCTGGCGATGACATGCTCGGGTTTGGAATGGGTGCGAACCGGCAGCCCTGAACAGGTCAAGGCCGAGAAGGTCCGGAATGACTACGTTGACGGGATGTTTTCCGTCTATGGAAC